>NZ_JAPEMU010000002.1:0-300000 GCF_026342405.1 Kitasatospora sp. NBC_00240 | reverse complement strand
GGGCGAAGTACGTCGAGGGCGACAGGTCCAGCACCCGGCATACGGGATCGACCCCGAAGCCGTCACGCAGGTGGTCGATCACCTGCTCGGCCTCGTCCGGGGACGGTCGATCTCCTGGGCAAAAAACACGCTGGCGGCTTTGAGAATTTCGTTGGCCCGCCTCAACTCGGCGACTTCCTTGCGGAGTTCCTTCAGCTCGTCGAGCTCGACGGTGGTGAGACGGTCGTCGCGCTCTCCGGCGTCGGCCTCGGCCTGGCGGACCCAGGACCGCAGGGCCTCCTTGTGGATGCCCAGGTCACGGGCCACGTGAGCGACGGGACGGCCAGTCGAGCGGACCTCGCGTACGGCACGTTCGCGGAGTTCATCGGGGTACTTGCGTGGTGCTGGCATTGCTCGTGGTTCTCCTTACGCCTGGATCGTAACAAACCCAGACATCAGGGACTCCACGAAAGCCGGAGCAGCTCAGGGCCCATTCCGCATCCGTCATGTCGGACGGGTAGTGCGGCGCGCGCCGTCCCGCCGCGATCGCCCCGTACTGGTGAACGAAGCAGTCACACGCCAGAGTGTCCGAAGTGGCGTCGACCGGCACGCAGGTGGTGAACTGGTACGGCAACGGGCCTCCTGGGCCGGAGGGTTGGTCTCGACAACCGCACTCCTACCAAGAGGCCCGTTCTTCTATGCCCGCCCAGTGGCCAGCATGAACGTTCGAGGCATCCCCGGCCCGACCCCACCGAACACCACCCGGTTCACCACCACGCTCTGAATCAGCCCTGACTTTCCGCCGCCGGTGCGTGCGGTTGAGATCCCCAAGTCCTCGCCGGGAGGCGGGGTGAGGATCTTGGGCGTGCCAACGGTGGCCGATCGGATCGCCCAGACCGTGGTGGCCAGGCACCTTACGGACCGGGCCGAGCCCGTGTTTCATGAGGACTCCTACGGCTACCGCCCGGGGCGGTCGGCTCTGGACGCGGTGGAGCTCTGCCGGGAACGCTGCTGGAAGAAGGACTGGGTGATCGAGCTCGACATCCAGAAGTTCTTCGACAGCGTCCGGTGGGACCTCGTCGTCAAGGCCGTGGAAGCGCACACCGACGCCGTTTGGGTGATTTTGTATGTCAAGCGGTGGCTGCAGGCCCCGCTGAAACTGCCCGACGGCACCTTGCAACAGCGGAACCGTGGCGCCCTCGCAGGGCGGGATCGTTCTCGGGTAGTGAGATGTCATGATCTGCCGCACTTGGGGTTGTTGCCCGAGTCGCCAGGACGCACGACGGCCCCGGATGATCAAGGTGTCTAGCCAGTGATCACTACCGGGGCCGTGCCATGCCATCTTCCCTGATCCCCACCCTCGCCCGCCAGCGTGGGGGTGCCCTCGGCGACCTGCTCGCCGACGCCGACCGCTCGGCGGACCTCGCCGCGGTCTTCGACGCCCTGTCGGACCCGCGGCGGGTACGCGGGCGTCGCTACAGCCTCGGCGCGCTGCTCGTGCTGTGCACCGCCGCCGTCCTGGCCGGCGCCACCACGGTCGCCGCGATCGCCCGCTTCGCCGCCGGACTCGACCCCGCGCTGCGGGCCCGGGCCGGCCTGATCCGCGGCATCCCACGGGCCTGCACCCTGCGCCGCCTCCTGGCCCGCCTGGACGGCGACGCCCTGGACACCGCCGTCGGCACCTGGCTCCAGCACCAGGCGGCAGACCCCCTCACCGCGACCACTACCTGCCCCGGCCCGGTCAAGCGGCGGGCCGTGGCGGTGGACGGCAAGACCCTCCGCGGCTCGCGCACCCGCGACCGACGTGCTGTGCACCTGCTGGCCGCTGCCCTGCACGGCACCCGCACCGTCATCGCCCAGCGACAGGTCGACTCCAAGAGCAACGAGATCACCGCGTTCCAGCCCCTGCTCAACCCGCTCGACCTGACCGACACCGTGGTCACCTTCGACGCGATGCTGACCCAGCACGACCACGCCCGCTTCCTGGTCGAGGACAAGCACGCGCACTACATCGCCCTCGTCAAGGCCAACCACCCCACCCTGCACGACCAGTTGAGACGGCTGCCGTGGCGAGAGGTCCCGCTGATGGACAAGACCCGCACCACCGCCCACGGCCGCGACGAGATCCGGCGGATCAAGGTGGCCACCGTCCCCGACCTGCCCTTCCCCCACACCGACCAGGTCCTGCAGATCGTCCGCAGACGCCGCGTCCTGGCCACCGGCAGGCTCTCCCTGGAACGCGTCTACGCCCTCACCGACCTGACGATGCACCAAACCACCCCCGCCCACCTGGCCCAACACGTCCGGGAGCACTGGGGAGTGGAAGCCGTGCACCACCTGAGGGACGTCACCCTGCACGAGGACGCATCCAAGATCCGCACCGGCCACGCACCCCGCACCATGGCCAGCCTGCGCAACACCGCCCTGGGCCTCGCCGACCTCGCCGGCTGGCGCAACCTCGCCGCCGCCACCGACCACTACCGGTCACACCCCGGCCACGCTCTCGACCTGATCAAGCCCGGCACCTGAGAAAGATCGCGCCCTGCGCATTGAGGGCCCCGAGAAACCGGTGGCCGCCGTCAACGTCTGCGCCTCCGACCCGACCCGTGGCCGCCTACCGTACGGATCGCTGCCGCCGTGATATTGTGCCCACTTTCTGAGCATTTAGATGAATGGTCTGCTTGAGGTAAACGCCGTTTACATGCCTGAACGAGGAACGCGCCATCCGCAACTGGATCAAGAACTGGAACGAGGACCCCATACCCCTAGTGGTCCGCGGGGTACCGATCGATCGGCGGAGTAGCGGGTGTCGTTGGATCTGCCGCCGTGGTTGCGGTCGGTTGCGCACTATGTGGTGGGTGTGTGGCCGTCGGCGGACGAGGATGCCCTGCGGGTTTTGGCGGGTGTGTACGAGGCGGCGGCGCTGGAGGCTCAGGGCCTGGTGGAGTCGTTGGCGTGGCAGTCGTCGAGTGTGCCGGGGTGGGAGGGCGATGCCCGGCAGGCGCATGATGCGATGGTCGAGCGGGTGTTGCGCAAGTCGGGTCTGGCCGACGTTGTGAGTGCGGCGGCGGGGATCGCTGCGGGGGTGCGGGAGACCGCGGCGCAGGTGGAGAAGGCGAAGTACGAGGCGATCATCATCCTGGCGTGGCTGGTGGCGTCGATCGCGTGGGCGTGGGCGATGGCGCCGTGGACGGGGGGTGCGTCGCTGGGGTGGCTGGCTGCGGCGGAGGCTTTGGCGCAGCGGTTGCTGGGGGAGGTGGGGCAGTGGCTGGTGCGGGCGGTGGTGGCGGCGGGTACGGGTGCGGCGTTCATGATGTCCGCGGACGGGCTGTCGCAGGCGATCGTGATCGCCGAGGGGCACAGTGATCGTTTCGATGTGAAGTCGTTCCTGGTGTCAGCGGGGATGGGCGCGGCAGCCGGCATGGTGGGTCTGGGCGTGATGTCCGCTCTGGCGAAGGGGGAGGTCGCGGCCAGGGAGGCGCTGACGGGTGGGGAGGCCGGGGACAAGCTGGTCCTGCCGGTCTGGTCGATGAGTATGCCGGGGCAGATTGCGGAGCAGGCCGGCATCAGTGTGGGGACGGGCACGGTGTTCCAGGAGGCTCAGGGCACCGGGAGCACCGACGTGGCCGGGTTGGCCGGGCAGGGCGTGGCGGCTGGACTCGCCGGCGGGCGCGGTGCTCATACGGCGGCGGGGGGTGCGCCCAAGGGTCTGGCGGAGGCGCTGGACCGCCTCACGGCGGACGGTGGTGGCGGGGGTTTCGGGCCGTTCGAGGCTATTCCCGATTCCGGGGAGGGGTTCTCTCTGCCCGGCGGGCAGTGGTTGGAGGTTACGTCGGGTGGCGCCTGGTGGGCGCGGTCGCAGGATGTGGGTGGTGTGTCGGCCGGGGCGGCCTTCGGGTCCGCGGTGCGGGGGATGGGTGCCGGGCAGGACGGCCGTCCGCGGCTGGTCGTGGGCACGCCCTACATGCCGTCGGGTGGTGCGGTGCAGCGGCTGGAGACGGTGTGGGGTGCGGTGCAGCGGCCGCCCGGTGGACTCCCGCAGGAGATCGTCCTGGCTACGCCCGTCAGCCCGGACGAGCTCGCCGGGCTGCAGGATTTCGTTGCCGCACATGGGGTGAGTGTCTCGGCGCCCATCGGTCGGGTGCTGGCCGCGGTGGACGGTGCGCTGTTCGTGACCGCAGGGGGCACACACACGGCGACGGCGGCTGCGCCCGCCGCCGTGCAGTGGCTGCACATCACTCCTAGCGACGAGCCGACCGGTCGGACTGTCACGGCGCTATCGGGCACCCCGACCCCGTCGGCGCGCAGCGTTCCGGTCGGGGCCGCGCCCGTGGTGGCGGACCGGACAGTCACCCTGACAGGGCAGCAGTCGGTCGTGCTCGGTCCCGCAACCAACCGGTCCGCCACGGCGCCGACCACGGTAACCCGGACGGTCCCGCACGCGCCGACGGAGCAGAACACCGGATCGGCCACGACCAGCGCAGGCAAGGGCGGGAGAGCAGGCGGGGGTGTGGCCACGAGCACTGCCACGACCAGCACCAGCACCGGTACGGCGGGCACGGGGGCGACGACCCGCACCGCGGGCAGTGGTGCGCAGGTGCAGGCCCACGCTCAACCTTCCGGTGGTCAGGCCGCAACGTCTGTCCCGCAGACGGTGTCGGGATACGGCCGGTCCGATGCTTCCACCGCCGACCTCGGCATCGTGAGTTCCGCCCAGACCAACCCTTCCAGAACGGGGGTGGCCGCCAAGCACGCTCCGGCCGACACCGTCCGCCCCGTTGATCGGTTGGAGGAAGGAGTGGTTGATGACGAGTTTGGGGGGGTTCTTGATCCGACGACGCTGAGTGGGCCGCGGCCTAACCTTCTGTCCGCTGTTCTGGCTGGCGCTGGGAAGGATGGTGTGCCGGTCCAGATTTCCGCTGATGTGTCGGGGGATGCGGTGTTTCCTCCCACCGTGCCGTCCAAGGCTCTTTCTGGGCATGAAGCCGACTCAGTTCCGACGTCGGGTTCGGAGACGGGAATCGATGGTGGGAGGTCGAAGCTCCCTGTGACAGCCCTCCATCAGGAGATCCCGACAGAGTTCGCCCAGCCGCCGGGCCAGATCACCCGCGCCGACCTGCACGTCAATCCTGCTGACCAGGTTACTCACAGTCGTCTGGAACTCGCCTCGCTGGCCCGTGTCATCGGGATCCACAAGGAAGAATGGTACGGCAAGTTCTTCAGCAGGTTGACGGCGGTGACGACTGAGGAGGTCGAGAGGGCGGGCGAGATCGTCCGGGCCGGACAGTACTTGTACGGGTCCGGCCGAAATGTGTCGATTGAACAGCTCACCGCGATCCGGCGGGCGGCTGATGTTCTGATCAAGCAGTACTCGCACACCGGACCGTTCCGGCTCAACGCTCTGGACCCACTGGTCCGTGACGTCCTCAAGCTCGGCGACGGAATCCCAGTCACCCTCGAACAGCGTGCGAGATTGATCGACCTTGTCCCACATGCCAAAGCCAAAGGCCGCCCCCTCACCGCCACAGCACTCGCCAGAGCTGCCTGGGGAGCTAGCTCGAATACGGCCAAAGACAATGCGCGGTGGTGGTCTGGTCACTCCGATGACGGCCACAGACGATTTCTGCAATTTGATCCCGCTTTGGTGGGAAGGCTGGACGGTCTGCCTTCGAGGGTGCGGGATTCAGCGAACCGGCGCATGCTGAACGACTTGCAGAAGTCGCTTCGTGATCGACAGTCGACTGTTGCCGCTCGTCTCGAAAGATCGCAAGACCCTGTGGGCCGGGCTGTCTACGGGAGGAAATTGGCGCAGGTTGGCAGGGAATTGGCGATCCTTGCGCGGTTATCGGATCAGTTGCGGGCCGATGGAGAGCGGGCTCACCGATATCTCTTGGGGTTCGGTACCGAGGGATCAGGGCATGTGATTGTCGCTGTTGGGGATCCGGATACGGCACAGAATGTTGTGGTGTACGTACCCGGGACAGGTACTAATCTTCCTTTGATCGGTGTGGACATTGATCGGGCTATTGCGTTGCACTCGGAGGTTATGAATCGGTATCCGGGGAGCTCGGTGGCTTCGATTATGTGGATGGGTTACAAGGCTCCTCAGTCTCTTGTGCAAGCCGCGTTCCCTGGTTTGGCGGTTGATGGTGCGCTGAAGTTGAACGATTTCTTGCGCGGATTGAAGGAGTCACATCAGGGTGAAGTGTCGAGGAATATGACATTGTTGGGTCACAGTTACGGTTCTCTGGTGGCCGGGAAGGCGCTTGCAGCTGATCAGCTCACACCCGTGGACAATGTGATTTTTGTTGGCAGTCCCGGGGTCGGGGTGGACCATGCGAGGGATCTCCATTTAGAGCCCTCAAGAGTGTGGGCGGGGAAGTCGCCGAACGACCTCATCAAGGTCGCGACTATTCCGAATCCTCGTGACCCGAGTAGTGGGAGTTTGAAGAGTTTCGGCATCGACCCGGTGTCGAGGAAGTTCGGAGGCAACCGATTTGACGTGGCCCGGACGAAGACTGGACCATGGGATGCCCACAGACTGTACTGGGATGAGGGCTCCATATCACTGCAGGCAATGGCCGACATTGTCACAGGCAACCCAGTGCTGCAGCGGAAGATCGTGTGACTGAGCGTTTTCAGCGATGCAACTCCAGGGTGAGGACCGCCTTGGCCGCTGACGTGAGCCAGTTCGGACTGCAGCGGGCGTGACGGAAGATCCCCCAGCGCTTCACGGTGGCCACGCCACGTTCGACGGGGTGGCGGAGCCGCGCGTGGGCTCGGTTCAGCGATCTCTGCCCGGCCGTGAGTTCTCCGCGAGGCGGGCGCCTCGTGGGTACGGCGAACGTTCCGCCGGCGCCGGTGTAGGCCATGTCGGCCAGAGTGGGGATGCGGAGTCGGACGCAGGTCTTCACGATGCGGTGGGTGCGCGCAGCGGTCAGGTCGTGGGTGCGGCCGGGCAGGATGCGGGAGGTCCACACGAGCCTGCCCGTCGGGTCGGTGATGACCTGGAGGTTCACACCGTGGCGGCGGTGCTTTCCGGAGTAGTCGGCGCGGGCGTCGCCGACACGGTCGCACTCCGCGAGGGTGCCGTCGACCAGGACGTACTCCGGGTCGGCGTCCCGCAGGTTCCGGGTCAGGCCGGGTGCCTTCCGGGCGAGCAGGTCGGTGACCTGGTGGACGTAGGCGTGGGCGGTGCCGACGCTGATCCGGAAGCCGGCGGCGATCTGGGCGAGCGTGTCGTGCTTGCGCAGGTACACCAGCGCGACCAGGGCTCGCTGGGAAGGGCGCAGCTTGCATCGGCGGTCACCCTCCCGGGTGACGATCAGCATGGTGACCCACTCGACGAGCGCATGCGGCAGGTCCAGTGCGGCAGGATTGGTGACCAACGAGGCTCCCTGGCTGGCCTGCCTGCGTCCAGTGGGCAGGCGGAATTCTAGCCAGGCATGTCCGGCCTGGCCGAATAGGAAAGCAGTGGACAGTTTGGGTGCGCCGCTCCTTATACAGATGGAAAGCGTTATATCTCGGCGAAGTCTGTCATCGGCGCGGTCCAAGAATTCTAGCAGTCGCGAATTCTTCAGCTTGTACGTTCCTGCTCTCCATCATGGCCCTTCACTCTCTGTGCCGATCTCCCATGGTGCAGCCAATCTGCGCTGTTCTCCTGTCAGCGTGTCAATGTTGTATCGCTGTCGTGTGCGCACATTTGGGTCAATTTCGTCGGCTTCTCCGGATGATTGAGGATACTGGTGGTGCAACAGCTCACGCGGTGGGGGTGAATGACTGTCCGCCGAATATTCAAGGAGGGGTCGGGGGCGTCTCGAATGGAACCGTCCGACATGGAATTCCGCGTGTCAGATGCCGCCCCCAGTGGATCTTTGAGTCCCTGGACTCTGAGCGTGGGCACCTTTAATTGCAGACCAACTGGCGAGGCTGCTACTGAAGTTGAATTCGTGATGTCGGTCTGAAGGTGGTCAGCCGTCCATGATCAGGCCGGTGCCGGCGAGGCATCCGTCGATGAGGTGGGGGCGGTACTGGATCTGCTTCAGGCTGCGCTTCACGGCTCTGGCCAGTTGATCGAGGTTTGCGGCGGCGAGGTTGCCGATGGTTCGTTTGACCAGCGACCAGACGCCCTCTTGCGGGTTGAGGTCCGGTGCGTACGAGGGAAGCTGGAAGACGGTCAGCCAGTCCTTGCTCGCCTGGACGAACTCCTGCATCGGCGCCATCAGGTGAGCACGCAGGTTGTCCCACACGAGCACGATCGGGCCGCCGAGCTGGATGTGCGCGCGGATGAGCAGGTCGCGGTAGTCCTGCCAGGTCAGGCCCTTCTTCTCGCCCTTGCGGCCGCGGTAGACGTGGAAGCTGTAGAACATCCGGGACCTCTGCCCGGGCTTGTAGCAGCTCAGCCCCGCCATGGAGACCCGGCCGGCTCCCCGGCCACGCACCCGCACGACCGGCGTGCAGCCGAGCCTGCCCCAGGTCCTGGCACGCGGCGGCCTCATCGACTGCCCGGCTTCGTCCTCAAAGACAAGCCAGGCCCCGCGGGCCGCTGCGGCGCTTTTACCCGCGGCCACACCTCCTTCTTCCACAACTCCACTGCCGTGTCGTCGCGCTCGATCGCCCGGCGGGCCGGCTGCTGCCAGGACCAGCCGTGCCGCTTGAGCAGGACCCACGTGCCCTCCACCGTGTAGGAGACATGGAACAGCCGGCCGATCAACGTCTTCACCCGCGCGAGCGTCCACCGCTGGTCCTCCCAACCATGGGCCAGCGGCCCACGCTCCAACTCCCGTTCCAGCCGGGTGATCTGGGCATCGGACAGCTTCGGACGACCGGGCGAGCCCTTCGAGGCGATTCCCGCGGCACCGCCCTCGCGCCACTGCCGGCGCCAGCGCTCCACCGAACGCACGCTCACCCGCAGCGTGGCCGCGATCTCCCGGCTCTTCTCGCCGCCCTCGAAGCGTTCTACGGCCTGCCGCCGGATCCGCTCCCGCGCGGCCCTCTCCGCGTCGGTCAAGCCGCCGCCCTGTGCGTACCTCACAGCACACGACTACCGGGGCCAACCCTCCACCGGCAGGCGAACGCTACTGCTTCACTCATCCGAGCGACATCACGAATTCAACTTCAGTATCTTGATTGACGTCACAGGAACCGCGAAATCCGTCTCAGGGTCGGGCGCATTGGAGTTCGGGCTGATAACCCTATTGACATTATCACCGGACGCGCTGGTGTGTACATCTACCGCGTGAGTGAGTTCTTTCAGAGCGGCCACCGATCGGGTGACGGAGCCGAGGCGGCAGCCCGGCACGCCCGACCGCGATCCCGCTGGTCCGGGTGGCCGTCAACGGCGGATGCGGCTCCACCCTGCCGAGCAGCAGCTGAAAGGGCTCAGTGATCCAGGTGGGTCCGGGACTGCTCTCGAGTCGAAGGCGAACCCTACGTGGGGCGAACGAGTGGTAGACGCCGGGGTCCGTGCCCTGGGAAGAGACGTCGTGCCGTGCAGTGACGAGTGCGACATGGACTGCTCGCCATTCGGCGCGTGCACTGGCAGGCCGAGGAGGTCCGCGAGTTGCTGTCCCATGCTGTGCTCGCGCGTCCAGCCCGCCTCGCAGATGGCGAGCACGACTTGCAGGTCGGGGTACCTGTACTACAGCGGCAGATCATGTGACTGCTGATCGGTTCTGTCGTTGAGCGGTCATGCTGGTGGATGTGACGGAGGAGCGGCTCGGTGAGTGGGCCGAGGAGTTGGCTGTCCTGCTGGGTGGGCTCGATCATCTGTTCGCGCGACCGGAGCCGCGGGAGGTGTTCGCGGACCTGGTCGAGGGCCTGCTCTCGGACCTGCGCCGGAAGAACGCGTGGACGATGTCCGCACGGGCGGGCCATGTCACGCCTTCGCGGATCCAGAAGTTCCTCAACGCGGCCTCGTGGTCGGCGGACACGCTGCTGGACGAGCTGCGGACGTACGTGGCCGAGCATCTGGGCGACCCGTCCGCGACGCTGGTGCTGGACGACACCCAGGTGCAGAAGAAGGGGACCAAGTCCGTCGGCGTCGCCCGGCAGCACTGCGGGATGACCGGTGACGTGCGCAACTGCCAGGTCATGGTGATGCTGACCTACGCGGCGCCGAGCGGGCACACCTTGAGCTCTTTCAGAGCGGCCACCGATCGGGTGACGGAGCCGAGGCGGCAGCCGGCACGCTCGACCGTGATCTCGCTGGCCCAGGTGGACGTCAACGGCGGACGCGGCCTCACCCTGCCGAGGAGCAGCTGAAAGGGCTCCTTCATCGACCGCCGCCTCTACCTGCCCGCCGCCTGGACCGGGGACCGGGCACGCTGCCGGGAGGCCGGGGTTCCCGACGGCGTCGCGTTCGCCACGAAACCGCAGCTCGCGGCCGACATGCTCGAACGGGCCCCGGCCGAGGGAGTGCTGTTCGCGTGGGTGGTGGCCGACTCCGGCTACGGGCGCGATGCCGGCCTGCGCGCGTTCCTGCACCGCGAACGCCTGTCCTACGTGCTCGCCGTCCCGGTTGACCTGCCGCTGGTCGGCCCGCCCGGCAGACCGGCCCCCGGCACCGCCCCCATCAAGCGCGCCGACCACCTGCTGCCCTACGCGAATCGCCGGGACCGGTGGGAACGCCGCTCCTGCGGCCAGGGATCCAAGGGACAGCGGTACTACGACTGGACCCTGTTCGCGGTCCGGGCCAAGGGCCAGGACCCCGCCGAGGGATTCGAGCACCAACTGCTGATACGCCGCTCCACACACAAGAAGCAGCTGGCCGGTGGGCGAGTCGACTTCGAGTACGCCTACTTCCTCGTCCACGCACCCGCCGCCACCCCGGCCGGCGCCGCGATCGACCAGGCCGGGATCCGCTGGAAGATCGAAGAGGACAACGAGCAGGGCAAGCAACTCACCGGCCTGGACCAGTACCAGGTCCGCAAGTGGATCCCCTGGCACCGCAGCGTCACCTGCACGATGCTCGCCCACGCCTTCCTGGCCGTCCAGCGCGCCCGCCACCTTGCCGCCGCCCCCGAAGTCCTCCACGGGCAAGCGGCCCTGGGCCAAGAAACGGCAGACGCCCCGCCCACCGAAGAGTCCCCACCCGCGACTGGCAGCCCACCGCGTCGGTCCGATCCGATGGTCCGACTGACCCTCTCCGCGCTCGCCTGCCTCCTGGCCCTGACCGGCCTCGCCGTTCGCCACGATGACACCGAGCTCCTGCGTCAGCACCACTGGCGAACCGAACACCAGACCGCAGCCGCGATCAGCCACTACCAGCGACGCGGAGACCCCCTCCCCGTGCACCTCCGACCAGGCGATCCGAACCGATCACACCAGCAAGATCCGCCGCTGTAGTACCAGCTACGCAGCGCGGTGAACTCCCGGTCCCGTTGCAGGATCCGGCTGATGCCTTGCGCGTCGAGGATCTTCTTCTGGCCCGACGACAGATACGCCTTCGCCTTGTCGAACTCGCCATGGCCAGTGACGTAGAAGACGGGACGGTTTCCCCAGGGGGCTTCCTGCTTGACAGAGGTGAGACTGCCCGGCCGCATGGACGCGTAGTAGGTCCGGCCGTCGGTGTAGGTCGCCCAGTGGGGGCTACGCAAGGCCCAGTCGGCGTCGTTGTGCAGGCTGAGTACACCGAAGTCCTCGTGGCCGATGCGGTGGGCGTGGATGCGCATGATGTCGCGGTTGCTCAGCTTGTCCACGGGCACGGCGCCCGGCGCCGCAGGGTTTGCCGGGACTGCGAGGGCGCCCAGGGCGCGATCTTTCTCAGGTGCCGGGCTTGATCAGGTCGAGAGCGTGGCCGGGGTGTGACCGGTAGTGGTCGGTGGCGGCGGCGAGGTTGCGCCAGCCGGCGAGGTCGGCGAGGCCCAGGGCGGTGTTGCGCAGGCTGGCCATGGTGCGGGGTGCGTGGCCGGTGCGGATCTTGGATGCGTCCTCGTGCAGGGTGACGTCCCTCAGGTGGTGCACGGCTTCCACTCCCCAGTGCTCCCGGACGTGTTGGGCCAGGTGGGCGGGGGTGGTTTGGTGCATCGTCAGGTCGGTGAGGGCGTAGACGCGTTCCAGGGAGAGCCTGCCGGTGGCCAGGACGCGGCGTCTGCGGACGATCTGCAGGACCTGGTCGGTGTGGGGGAAGGGCAGGTCGGGGACGGTGGCCACCTTGATCCGCCGGATCTCGTCGCGGCCGTGGGCGGTGGTGCGGGTCTTGTCCATCAGCGGGACCTCTCGCCACGGCAGCCGTCTCAACTGGTCGTGCAGGGTGGGGTGGTTGGCCTTGACGAGGGCGATGTAGTGCGCGTGCTTGTCCTCGACCAGGAAGCGGGCGTGGTCGTGCTGGGTCAGCATCGCGTCGAAGGTGACCACGGTGTCGGTCAGGTCGAGCGGGTTGAGCAGGGGCTGGAACGCGGTGATCTCGTTGCTCTTGGAGTCGACCTGTCGCTGGGCGATGACGGTGCGGGTGCCGTGCAGGGCAGCGGCCAGCAGGTGCACAGCACGTCGGTCGCGGGTGCGCGAGCCGCGGAGGGTCTTGCCGTCCACCGCCACGGCCCGCCGCTTGACCGGGCCGGGGCAGGTAGTGGTCGCGGTGAGGGGGTCTGCCGCCTGGTGCTGGAGCCAGGTGCCGACGGCGGTGTCCAGGGCGTCGCCGTCCAGGCGGGCCAGGAGGCGGCGCAGGGTGCAGGCCCGTGGGATGCCGCGGATCAGGCCGGCCCGGGCCCGCAGCGCGGGGTCGAGTCCGGCGGCGAAGCGGGCGATCGCGGCGACCGTGGTGGCGCCGGCCAGGACGGCGGCGGTGCACAGCACGAGCAGCGCGCCGAGGCTGTAGCGACGCCCGCGTACCCGCCGCGGGTCCGACAGGGCGTCGAAGACCGCGGCGAGGTCCGCCGAGCGGTCGGCGTCGGCGAGCAGGTCGCCGAGGGCACCCCCACGCTGGCGGGCGAGGGTGGGGATCAGGGAAGATGGCATGGCACGGCCCCGGTAGTGATCACTGGCTAGACACCTTGATCATCCGGGGCCGTCGTGCGTCCTGGCGACTCGGGCAACAACCCCAAGTGCGGCAGATCATGACATCTCACTACCCGAGAACGATCCCGCCCTGCGAGGGCGCCACGGTTCCGGAACCCGGGCAGCCGGAGCCCGAACTTGTCTGTGAAGAGGCGTTTGATGCTGCGGCCGACCCTGTTGCCCATTCGTGGAGGTTATGCGGCGAGAGTGAGTTCGAGGCGGGCGAGGTGGCTGGTGCGGGTCCGGTCGAGTGGTCTTGCGTGCCACCAGGCGTGGAGCCGGATGAGGTTGAGGGCGACGGCCGAGTAGACGTGCTCGAGGTGGGTCTTCGCCAGGCCGCGGTAGCGGGCTCGGCGGCTGTCGGTGACGGCGACGGCTTGGCGGATGGTGCCCTCGACGCCGGAGCGCAGGGCGTAATCGCATCGCCAGTCGTGTCCTGCCTGTTCGGCGCGGGCGGTGCGGAGGGTGTCGGTCATCGCCTTCGGGTGGAGGGTCAGCTGCCGGTAACCGGACTTGCCGGTGGTGCACTGCTCGCGGGCGGGGCAGGGGCCGCAGGTGGTGCGGGTGAACTTGACGACGGTCATGGGCTTGCCGTGCTGCAGGCAGGGACTCCAGGAGGAGCTGGCCTGTCCCATGGGGCAGGTTACCTGCTGGTACTTCCAGTCGATGGTGAAGTTGGCAGCGTCGAAGCCGAGCCGTTCACGGGCCTGGCGGGACCGATCGAGCAGGACCGGGGTGAGCAGGGCGACACCGCGCTTGCGGGCGGTGAGGATGGCGTCGGCGCTGGCGTATCCGGAGTCGAGGTAGTGCTCGCCGGGCAGCACGCCGCGGTGCCGCTGGCGCTGGTGGATGGGATCGAGCGCCTTGACGTCCGGGACGGTGGAGGCGGTGGTGGCCACGTCGGTGATCAGGTTCGGGGCGGTGCGCTGGTCTTCGGCCTTGCTGGTGCAGGTCTCGGTGACGTGCAGCTTGTAGCCGTTCCAGAACAGGTCGCGCTTCGCCGACCAGCGGGTGTCGAGGTCGTAGGGGGAGGCGATGCGTAGGTGGCCGGGCGGCAGCCCGTCACCGCCCTCGTCCTGCTTCTCGCGCCGCTTGACCTGTTCCCGCCCGTTCCGGTCGGTGGTGCGGGTGTAGTTCTGCAGCAGCACGATCCGCAGGGTCTGCACCGCCGGCAGTTCCCGCAGCCAGTGCGGGGAGCCCGGGTCGAAGACCGCGCCGAGCAAGGCGAAGCCGTCCCGGCCGTAGGTCAGGGCGAGCTGATCGCGCTTGGTCCTGGAGGCGGGCATGCGCCAGGTGTCGATCCGGGTGTCGTAGCGACGTGACCAGCCCGGGACATCCAGCACGACGGCGATCCAGTGCGGGGCGGCGACGGTCAGGGCCTCGACGGCGGCCCGCACGCTCTCCCCGGCCAGCTCCAGGCGGTTCAGGTCCCGCACGGCGGAGATCACGTGGGTGGAGTCGGTTCGCTGCTTGCCCCCGGCGGCGAGCAGGCCCTGCTCGGTCATCCGGGCCAGCAGCAGGTCCAGGGCCTTCTCCTCCAGCCCGTGCTCCACCACCCGGGCGCGGAACTGGGAGAGCACGGTGAAGTCGAAGCCGGTGTCCTCCAGCCCCAGGCCGAGTGCGTACATCCAGGACAGCTTGTCCCGCACGGCCTCCGCGGCCTGCCGGTCGGTCAGGTTCTCGGCCATCTGGAACACCGTGATCAGCGCGAGGCGTCCCGGCGACCAGCCCGCCGGCCCCGTCGCGGCGAACGCCTCGGTGAACTCGGCGTCCGGGAACAGCTCACCCAGCCGATCCCGGACCGCCACCGACAACGGCACCTGCCGGCCGTAGTTCTTCGCCCGCACCGCCCGCGCCACCTCGGGCGCCGGCTCCGGCCACGGCATCGCTTCCATCGACACGACCCCACCCACCCCTACGACCGGGAACGAGGGAACCGGCCGCACGCCCCAGCCTGCCCAACGATCAAGCCACTGTCAGCCCCCACCACGAATGGGCAACAGGGTCGCGGCCGGCGTCCTGGAGTTTGCCGAGACCGGTGCCGGTTAGCCTCGCGCTTTCACGAGCGGGGCTGTCCGAGGCGTGATCAAAAAGACGAGGAGTACCTCTGACCTGGGACGATGGGACTTGTCTAGGGTCCTTAGCGTCGTCAAGAGAAGAAGTACCGGCGCGGACGCCGCACCCTGATCCGCACCGATTCCGCCGGCGGCACCCACGCCTTCCTCGACTGGCTCACCGCACGCGGCCGATGGCTCTCGTATTCGGTCGGGATGACCATCACCGACGCGATCCACCAGGCCGTGCTCCTGGTCCCGGCGACGGCCGTGGCCTGGCTGCGGTGCGCGCGATGGAGGACGGGGCCGGGTGGTCAGGCGGGCAGGCTGATTGGGCGGGGCCGGCACCGGACGGTAGCTCCTGGCTGGACGCGGCCTTGGACACCGCTCTCGGCGCGGGACCAGGCGAGGACAACCTGCAGATGGACTCCGCAGTGGATCCGTCGGCGGAGTTGCCGGTGCTCCCCGGGTTGGAGGAACTGCTGCCCGGCTTCGAGCTGCCGACCGACCCGGCTATCGATCCGCCAGCAGTGTCACCGCTACAGGGTGGTTGGCCCACCGCGCCATCACTGCAGGACGGCGGCGGGGCGCCGGAACACAGGTGGCAGCAGGCGGCGGCCGCGTTCTTCGCAGGACAGCTCCCCGCGCAGTGGGTGGCCGCCGCCCGGCTGCCGGAGCCGGTCTTCGCGTCCCTGCCGCTGGTGCCGGGATGGGACGCGGCGGCGGTGCTTCAGGCAGGGCTCGGAACCGGACTGCCGGTCTTCGGCTCGGCGCGCCTCGACGAGGTTACCGACGGCGGGCAGGTGTTGATGACATTCCCCGCCGGCCACGGCTACGACCTGGGCCTGCTCGAAGGCACCGAGGCCGACGGTGTCATCGTGGTCCCGCCTGGCGGCCACTACCAGGTGACCGCTACCTGGTCGGACTCCCCCGCACCCGGCGCCACCTGGTTCCAACTCGACACCGTTCCATCACAGGGGGTGAGCACAGGTGACCGACACGATGCCCCGCCCTCGCTGCGATGTTCCCACCTGATCCGCACCGATCGCGGGTCGGTAGGTGGACATGCCTGCCCGGTGCACACGAATACGTCCCTCCCACCGCCCATACTTTGGGCTCGCTCCCGACTCTGTTGCTCTATTCGGTCGTGGATCGCTGACTGCGGCATGATCGCTCTTGCGATTGTCTCGTGGGCAGGCGGTCGCGGGGGTGGTGCGGGTGTCGATGAGGGCGGTGGGGCTGCCGGAGGTCCCGGAGCAGACGGCGCTGGTCGCGGCGGCGGCGTTCCCGAAGGGGACGCTGGCGATGCGGGTGCGGGAGAGGCTGGCTGAGGTCTTCGCGGACGAGCCGTTCGCGTCCGCGTTCGGGGTGCGCGGGGCTCCGGGCCTGCCACCGGGGATGCTGGCACTGGTCACGGTGCTGCAGTTCGCCGAGAACCTGACCGACCGCCAAGCGGCCGGGATGGTGGCCCGGGCGATCGACTGGAAGTACGCGGTCGGCCTGGAGCTGACCGATCCGGGGTTCGACTTCACGGTGCTGGCGAAGTTCCGGGCCCGGTTGGTCGAGCACGGTATGGAGCGCCTGCTCTTCGACCGGCTGGTGGAACACTGCCGCCGGGAGGGGCTGATCGCGGCCGGGGGCAAGCAGCGCACCGACTCCACCCATGTCATCAGTGCGGTGCGGGACTTGAACCGGTTGGAGCTGGCCGGGGAGAGCGTGCGGGCGGCGCTGGAGGCACTGGCCATCGCGGCGCCGGCCTGGCTCGGACAGGCGATGCCGGTGGCGGAGCTGGAACTGCGTTACGCGGCCAGGGTCGACTCATGGCGGCTGCCCACCTCGAAGACGAAGCGGGACCGGCTGGCCGAGGTCTACGGCCAGGACGCGCTCGCACTGCTGCACGCGGTCCACGCGCCCGGCGCCCCGGTATGGCTGCGGGAGATCGAGGCGGTCCAGCTACTGCGGCGGATCTTCGTGCAGACCTACTACGTGCACACCGACGCCCGGGGACGGGAGGTGGTCAGGAAGCGGGAGGCCGAGAAAGACGGCGTCCCGCCCGGCCATCTGCGGCTCGCCTCCCCCCACGACGCGGACGCCCGCTGGTCCGCCAAGGGAGACGAGCTGTTCTGGTGCGGCTACAAGGTCCGCCTCACCGAGACCTGCGACGACAAGGCCAGCGGGACCGGCGCCCGAACCCCGAACCTGATCACGGACGTGGCCACCACTGTCTCGACCGCGCCGGACGTGACCGCCACCGCCGGCATCCAGCAGCGCCTGACCGGGCGGCAGCTCAAGCCGGGCGAGCACTACCTCGACTCCGGCTACCCCTCCGCCGACCTGGTCACAGCCGCCGCACACGAGGGCATCGCCATGATCACACCGCTGCTGGCCGACCACTCCCCGCAGGCCCGAGCCGCCGACGGCTTCGACAAGAGCGCCTTCCGCATCGACTGGACAACTCGTCAAGTCCGCTGCCCCGAGAGCCGCACCAGCACCGGCTGGTATCCCGTCCAGCAGCACGGCCACGACGCCATCGTGATCGAGTTCGCCCGCTCCGACTGCGGCTCCTGCCCGTCCCGCGACAAGTGCACCACCGCGGCACGAGGCAACCGCATGCTCACCCTGCGGCCCCGCGAGCTGCACGAGACCGTCACCGTCGCCCGCGCCGAGCAGAACACCGACACCTGGCAAGCCAGGTACGCCCTCCGCGCCGGTGTCGAGGGCACCATCAACCAGGCCCTGGACGTCACCGGGTTGCGCCGGGCCCGCTACCGCGGCCTGCCCAAGGTCAGCCTGCAGCACGCCTACTCGGCCGCAGCGACCAACGTCATCCGCCTCGACGCCCACTGGTCCGAAGGCCCCCGACGCCCCCAGACCAGCCGACTCACCCGACTCGCCCACCAACTCGCGGCCTGATCCTCGACCCGAATAGAGCAACAGAGTCGCTCATCGGGCCGACGACGTCATCCACCGTTGTCGGCCAGACAACTCGTGTCGGGGGCTTCCCTTGGACAGCACCTGCCGTCGTCGCCGCTGACGGTTGCAGAACCGCGACCCAGTGCGCCAACGGGATGCTGTGACCGATTTCTGACCTTATAGGTTGATTTCCCATGTGAGGTAAACGCCGTTTACATGCCTGAGCGAGGATCGGGGCGCAACACGTACCTCTGGGATACCCCCAAATCCGGCGCGCGCCACTATGGTGACGTCATGGCATCTCCATACTCCGATGGTGGCCGGGAAAAGGTGGCATCCAAGCTTCCCGTCGCCCTTCGTCAGGAACTCAAGACCCGATCCGCCCAACTCGGCATCGACATGCAGGACGCCGTCACCGAGGCAGTCGAGCAGTGGCGTGCTCGCCCCATCGGGGAGAACCCCACCGTCGACACCGCCGGTGCCGAGAGCTGGAACACATGGCTCCCGGCCGGTCTGTACGACGATTTCAAGCTCGACTGCACCAGGCGGGACATCTCCTTCGTCCAGGGCCTCGCCCAGGCCGTACGTGTCTGGGTCGATTCGCACGCCGCCTCGCTCAACGAGCTGACGATCCCCCAGTACACGCGCCGCATCGTTGTGTGCAACCAGAAGGGCGGCGTCGGCAAGACCACGGTCGCCGCTGGCCTCGGGCAGGCCATAGCACTTGGACTGCCCGCCACGACCGGCGGCTCGAAACTGCCTGCGCTGCCCGGCCGGCGCACGCTGCTGGTCGACTACGACCCGCAGGGCCACCTCACCTCCCAGCTCGGAGTCAAGCAGGTCCCACCCGGCAGCGAGAGCCTCGTGACGCACATGGTCGAGCGCGACCGTGTCGTCGGTACCCTCCTCGAGCAGGTCGTACCGATCTCGCCCGACCACTTCGACGGACGCCTGTTCCTCCTGCCGTCCAGCTTCGACGCGTTTCTCCTCGACTCCCGGCTCGGCTCGGTCCGCGGCCCCCGTGAAGCGAGCCTTCAACGCGCCCTCGCCCCGTTGGAGGAGCACTTCGACATCATCGTCATCGATGCTCCCCCGAACCTCGGCCTCGCCATGGACGCCGGCCTCTACTACGGGCACCGTCGAAAGAACGAAGCCATCGGAGCCTCCGGCGTCCTCATCCCCGTCGAGGCAGAGGACTCCTCCGCCGACGCCTACGCCATGCTCGACAGCCAGATCCGAACGGTCAGCCTGGACTACGAAGTCGAGATCGACCGACTCGGCCTCGTCGTCAACAAGTTCGACAAACGTAAGGGCTACGTCGCCACGTCCTCCCTCGACAACTGGCAGTCCCTCGGGAGCCCGCCCGTCGTGGCTGTCGTACCCGACCTCAAGCATCAGCGTGAGGCAGTGCACGTCAAGCAGCCGCTGCTGATGTACGCGCCCACGTCCACCCAGGCCCAACGCATGCGCGAGATCCGTCGGAGGCTCGGATGAGCATTGCCAAGAAGCTCGCGGGCGGCGGAGGGTCCTTCGGGGCACTGGCTCAGGGTGAGGCGCGGGGCAGGAACGAGGCCATCGCGCGCAGCGAGGCCCTAGATGCGACCGGACGGGTCCGGCGGTCCTCCCTGGCGCCGGTGTCATCGATCGTCTTCAACCCGCTCAACCCACGCAAGACCATCGTCGACGAGACGATCGCCGAGCTGGCAGAGAGCCTGAGCCGCCATCAGATCGTCCCCGTCACGGTGGTCAGCCGGGACGCGTTCCTGGACGCGCACCCCGACCAGGCCGCAGCGGTCGGCGGAGCCGACTTCGTGGCCCTGGACGGCAATCGGCGACTGTTGGCCGCGCAGCGCGCGGGTCTGGCCAATCTGCGGGTGGACCTGAATGACGACCTGGTGGCCACAGCGGCGGAAATGGTGGAGGCCGCTCTCGTTGCCAACGCACACCGAGAGGGCGTGCTTCCCTTCGAGGAGGCACAGGCCATCGAGCAGCTCCTCAACACGGTGTACGACGGCAATCAGGCGGCTGTGGCCCGCAAGCTCGGAAAGTCCCGGGCATGGGTGGGTCAGCGTCTGGCGCTGCTTCACCTCACCCCGGAGCTTCAAGAGCAGGCCGGCACGGGTGAGCTGGCGATCGAGGACGCCCGCAAGATCGGGGCTGAGGCGCGGGCAGGGAAACTCTCGGCAGTCGAGCAGTTGGAGCGGGCGCGATCAGCCAAGGAGGCTGCTGCGGAGAAGGAGGCGGCGAAGGCTGCCGCCAGGGCGGAACGGTCCTCACGGGAGCCGTCCGCTCCGACCACAGCTGTCCCGGACGAGGATGTAAACGGCGTTTACATCGCGGTGGGTGGTCCGGCTGCGAACCGCCAGGAGGGGGCTGGTGTAAACGCCGTTTACACCAGCGCGATGCCTGATCCGTCCGCTCCGAACACAGCTGTCCCGGACGAGGATGTAAACGGCGTTTACACGCCTGCGGTGCCGGAGCAACGGGATGCCGCCGTGTCCGAGGGCTCGGGAACCGTGACTCTGGAAGTGAATCCCGATGACTTCATTCAGACGGCACAGGCCATCCGCGCGTCGATGGACGTGCTGCAAGCCGTTCAGGTGACATCGGCGTTGCTCGCCATCCTGCAGCGTGAACCGAGGTTCCCAGAGATCATGAACTCGATGAGGAGCAGGAATTCCTGAGATCGATGCCGTTGAGGCCCGTACCCCGCTCATGGGGTACGGGCCTCAACGGCATCGCCAGTAGCGGGACGGGCGAGGCGCTCAGCGTTATGTGTCGATAGGTGATCGCAGCACGGGGACGGGTTCCGGCGCTGTCGATGGGGGACCTCATAATTCGGCGACCACAAGATCGCGACCCTAGGCCCGCCCCGATGAATCGGAGGGTGGCCAGTCCTTCATCAAGGCGAGCGTCTCATTCGCTGTACACCACATCATGGCCACTTCCTGCCCGGCCACCTCTCTCAGCACGGCGGCGGTAGCGGTCTCCCTATGCCGGAGCAGGGCGAGCAGCTGGGCGACCGCTACCCTTACCGTGCCCAACTGGGTGGGGTGGCTGTCCCGTCCGGATCCAGGTGGCTTCATCCGGCTCAAGTTGTCCGGCTCGCCGATCCGTCCGGCTCAAGTTGTCCAGCTGGCGCCTTCGTGTCCGGTCTCACCGGACCTCGGGGCGTCTCACTCGTCTCAGGTGGTAGTCGGCCGATTCGCGGTGCGCGTGGCTGGCCGTGCCCGGTTTTCACCTTCAGGGTGGATTGAGTCTCAGTCTGGTCTGGCTTGTCTCACCGGACCCGTGCTGGTCGTTCCATGGACAGGACACGTGCGCTTTCCGATGAGGCCCTGCTGGAGGTGGCGGGCTTCGATGCGACCTGGGTGGAGGACGGGGTCGAGGTCCGGCGGCCGTTGAGGGGACGCGATGGGGATCGCAATGTCAGTGGTGATCGCCATCATTGCGAGATGAGCAACCCGAATCTGGCCACCGGCAGTGTCTGGCGACTCCACCGCGGCAACCATGAGGTTGCCCGGCTGGCGGTGATCGGCGCCGATTGGCCCTGGATGCACGCCGACGTCGAGACACTTCCCGGCTTTGAAGAGTTCCGCCCGCTGTTTGCGGAGCAGGAGCGGGCCATCGACAAGGAGGACTGGGAGCAGATCGACAAGTGCTACTTCCGGATCTGCAGTGCGCTCACCATGACGTTTCCCGACGGGAACCCCGTCGCCGAGTTCATGCTGCACATCCACGACGACGGTACCGCCGGCTGGCGCTGGCACGACGAGCCCTTCGACACGGTGAACCAGTGACGCGCTGGCTTCGCTGCTTCTGGGACGAGGAGGCCGTCTGCTTCCACTTCGAGCTGGACACCGATGGGCACGTGATCCGGCAAGTCGAGTTGCAGGAGCCCGGCAGCAAGGCTCTGGTCGCGGCGTCGCTGACCGAGTGGCAGGAAGCCCAAAGTGCTGGTCGGCTGGCTAAATACGAGAGTGTCTACGGTCTGACTGCGGAACTGCCCATCTCCGAGTGGGAGGGGCACGACCCGCAGTGATGAGTTCGAGATCGTTTGGTCGACCGCCCGTTGGCAGCTTCAGGATCGTCAGCGCCGACATCCTTCCTGAGCACGTCCACTGCTGCGGCCTCTGATCAGGAAGCTGCCATCTTCAGTGCGAAAACGGGCGTCAAGCGTCTCGCTATCCTGACAAAGACCTGCTCAAGCGGCATCACCTCCGCCGTGATCAACGAGACACGCCACCAGCACCACCTTCGGGTCTTCCGCGACGCCTTGTCACTCCACCAGTAAGTCGCCGGTCAACCTGTCACCCCGCAGGTCAACGGGCCCACGTCTGCAAGATCTAATGAGACGGGCCACTTCGCAACGGATGGCCTCAGCTGTGAGCTGCGGGCTTGTCGACATGCGATGTCCTCCTGACCGGCCATGTACAGCCGGACGGCCGACGGGATTCGATGAACAGGAGCCAGGCCAACCCGGACGTGCCGCTCTGGGTGTCCGGGTGAAGTTGTCCCGCCGCAGGCCAACACGTGATCACCGGACAACTTCAGTCGGACGGGACAGTAGCCTCTTCGCAGAGGACGGGTAAGGCCGAATCACCGAATCGCGCTGCCACTGCTGCCCTTGCAGTGACGCGCCCGTCCGGTCGGTCAGTAGCCGTCTCAAGCACGCTGAGTCATGCCTCCCCGCGGTCGGCCCACCACTCCCCCAGCATCCGCAAAGCAGTGCCCCGCACGTCCGGGTTGCTGTCGCGGGCGGCACTGAGCATGGCGTGCCAAGCCCCGTCACGGTCCGACAACCACTCCCCCAGTACGCCCAGGGCAGTGCTGCCCACCTTCGGGTTAGCGTCGGTGGCGGCTTGGAGGACGATCGACCGCGTGCCTTCGTGATCGGGCCATCGCCCACCCAGCACGATCAGGGCGGTACTGCGGGTACTCGGGTCGGCACCCTCTTCGGCACGCCATCCAATGCCAGTGCCAGAACCAGCGCCAGCGTGGAATTTCCCGCTCCCGGGTCGCCGAGCACGACCAGCCGCCGGCCTCCTCACTTGCCAGTCTTCCAGCACAGGCCGTGCGTGCCGCCTCCTGCGACCGCGCTCGATAGGCCTTCTGCAGCCGGCCTCCTCTTCTGCCGCCTTTCCCGGCGGCAGGTCAGCATCCGTCAGCTCACCTCGGGATGCTGAACGGAAAATCGGACCTCAGCCGGGCAGGCGGCAGCATCCGTTGCGCGGAGCGGAACGGACATCCGGGTGGGTCGGAAGGATCAGGCTGCGGGTGCGAGGGTGGCCTGGTGGCCGAGGGCCTGGAGCTGGCGGACGAGGTCGCGGGTCTTGCGGGTGCTGTTCAGGTGCCGTTGGTGCCAGTCGGCACCGAGGTCCTGGTAGCGGGCGTCGGGGTCGTTGATTGGGTGCCAGGCCATGACGAGGAGCGTGCGTGCGACGGCGACGAGAGCCTTGGCGTGGCCTCGGCGTTTGACGATGCGCCGGTAGCGGTCACCGAGGAAGGTGTCCCTGCAGGCGGCCGCGTTGGCCGCCTCGCCCAGGGGCCCTTGAGCCAGGAGTTGCCGCGTCCGGCGGGACCGGTGGTGTTCTTCGTCCCGGACTGGATGGTCCGGGGCAGAGCTTCGCCCAGGAGGCCAGGTACTCCGGGCTGGGGAACCGGCTCATGTCATGGCCGATCTCGGCGAGGATGATCTGCACAGTGGCCGCTCCGACGCTGGGGATGGCGTCCAGGCAGTCGATCAGCTCACGGCCCGCTCGTCCGGCACTGGCAGGCGTCTTGCCGTCGCCGTTGTCGTCCCCGCTGGGCGGCCCGGTCATCTCGCCGACAAATGCGGTGATGCGCCGGTCGAGTTCGGTGATCTTCTCGGAGAAGTGGTCGACCGTGTCCAGCAGGATCCGCAGAAGGTGGCCGTGGTGGTCCTCGAACTGGCCGGTCAGCGCCTCAATGAGGGCCTCGCGCTTCTTGACCAGGCTGTCTCTGGCCAGGTCCGCCAAGACCCGGGGGTTGCGTTCACCGGCGACCAGGGTGTTCAGCATCGCGCGTCTGGAGACGCCGAAGAGGTCGGAGACCACGGTGGAGAGCTTGATCTGGGCGTCTTCGAAGAGCTTCTCAACGCGGTGCTTGTGCAGGGCGCGGTCCTGGGTGAATGCCGTGCGGGTCCGTGTCAGGTCCCGCAGCTGCTGCACCGGCTTGGGGGCACGAACGAGGCGCGGACCATGCCGCGCTCGGCGAACTTGGCCAGCCACACGGCATCCAACCTGTCGCTCTTCGGGCGGCCCGGGACGTTCTTCGCCTCACGGGCATTGACCAGCCAGCACTCCAGGCCCCGGGCCTCCAGCAGGCAGAAGAACGGCTTCCAGTAGCTGCCGGTCCCCCCATCACCACCCTCTGTACGCCCTGGCAGAGCGGTCGGTCCCCCAGCTCCAGGACGGCGTTGGTGGTGGAGGCCACCGTCCAGACCTCCTGCACCCGTAGGCCTTCACGCTCCTCGTGAGGCAGCCGCATGCACACCACCCCGGACGCCTTCGCGATGTCGATCGCCGCAACGCGGGCCACCGCCCCGTCGGCCTGGTCTTCCCTCGTCTCTTCCACGGTCATCCTCCCTCGTACGCACTGGAACGGGGGCCGGCCGGGGAGCCAGAGGGAGACGGAGAAGCTGAACGGCGTGCTCAAGGCCGACAGTGCGTGATCCCTCGGTCGGCTCCCTCACCAGACTCCTATGCGGCTCGAAGCCCAACATCATGCGGCGTCAGCGGGCAGCCCCCGCAACGATTTTCATGCCCGCGAGGCATCACCCGCAGGTGAACGGCTGACTCCTATGAAGTCACGCAAGCCGGGCCGGCGGCTGCCCACGAACGCCTCCCGGGCGGGGCCGACAGATCCCGTTAAGGACCCAGGGTCAGTCAGTCGGTGGGTCAGGCCCCGCCGGCTCATGAACATCCTCACCGCTGATCTCCCAGGATGCCCGGGCCTTCAGGCCGGGGAGGAATGGGTCCTTAACTCGGAGCCGTGAAGCGGCGGAGTGATCTTCGGAAGTTCTGACGTGAGTGGTTGTCAGTGGCTCCCGGTAGGTTGATCTTGTATATCTCCGGTACTCCTAGCGCATCTATCCGGCGCCGGGTCGGCGCCAAGCGCAGGCTCGAACGTTCGGGTGTGCTCGGGTGGTGTACAACGACGCCTTGGCGGCTCGTTGTCGGCGGCCGTGGCAAAGTCCAGGTGTGCGGCCAGTTGAGTCCCGGCTGATGGCCACCGGAAATCCAGGTGGATGGTCGTCCGGCCTGCGGTGTTCCTGATCGCTTCCTCAACTGAAGGAGACCCCTCCGTCCGGTTTGCTGGTGTTTGCGAAGCAACAGCAACCGGCCGGAGAGGTCCTGTGACGAAGTCTGACAGAGAGATCATGGAAATCTTTGAGGCGTACGACCTGACCGAGACGGTCTGGTCGGCGGCCACCCTGACAGGGCACGACCCGAAGACGGTCAAGCGGTATGTCGAGGCCCGCGCCGGCGGGCGCAATCCGTATGAGCGCGAGCCGCGGCCGAAGATGATCGATGCGTTCCTGGAGAAGATCGAGGAGTGGATCGAGCAGTCCAAGGCGACGATCCGGTCCGATGTGGTCCACGACAAGCTCGTGAAGATGGGCTATCCGGGCAGTGCCCGCTCGACCCGGCGGGCGGTGAACGCGGCGAAGGCCGCGTGGAAGGCGGGCAAGCGGCGGACCTACCGACCGTGGATCCCCGAGCCCGGGCGGTGGCTGCAGTTCGACTGGGGCGGTGCGACACGAAGTCGCGTATGGCGAGTGAACTCGCAGATTGGAGGCCGGCAATGCCGGTTGCGTAGTTCCTGATCAGTGTTCGAGATCGGTCCCCTCCTCAACGTGCGTCCGCAGGTCCTGCCTGCCGGGGGTGCGGAGCTTGAGGAAGACGCCCAAGGGCCCCCGTTCTGTCCGGGGGAGCAACCGGGCAAGGGGAAGACCGGACGGGTGAACGTGAGTGAACCTCTGATGACACCTCGTCATCGCAAGCCTGGAAGACGGGAAGGACACCAGGTGATAGGGCCTGGCCGCTGGTGGAGGCGGCAAGCGGCGACCTCAGCGTCCCCAGAGGTTGCGTGAACACCGCTGGCCCCGGGGTTTAGGAGGCACCCACCCCGGTCGCATCTCACATACGCGGAACGTGGAAACCCCGTCGGGGTCCGAGCCGGTCATCCGGCCCGGTAGGCCGATCGCAAGAGGGGCGGAAGCCCCCGGCGGGACAGGATGCCCAAGAAGCAGATGCCGGTAGCCGAAAGGCGACGGGACTCGCGGCAACGGGCCGTCGCTCCAGGCGGCCGCCGAGGGGAACCGACCGGATGCCGGTCCTGCGACCGGGCCCGAAAGGGCGCTGACGTGGGCAGGTGAGCCTTTGAACAGATGGTCTTGCGACCTTGCGAACTGAGGGACAAGTTGGACACCGTTGAGGTGAACGGACCCGAGGGCGGTCTGGAGTGGGACGCCGTCGTCTGGCGGCACCACGAGGAGAACGTAACGAGGCTGCGGCACCGGATCTTCAAGGCGGCGCGGAACGAGGACTGGGCCCGCGTCCGGTCCTTGCAGAAGATGATGCTGGGCTCATGGTCGAACACGCTGATCAGCGTGCGACAGGTGACCCAGCGCAACACCGGGCGTCGGACGGCCGGGATCGACGGCGAGGTCGCCTTGTCGTCGCAGTCCAGGGCGGAGGTCGCGGAGCGAGTGCACCGTGACCGCTCGACCTGGGACCCGGTTCCGGTTCGACGCGTGTTCATCCCGAAGGCCAACGGCAAGCAGCGTCCGCTCGGCATCCCAGTGATCATGGATCGGTGCCACCAGGCACGGGTCCGCAACGCGCTGGAGCCCGAGTGGGAAGCCCGGTTCGAGTCCCGCTCCTACGGATTTCGTCCCGGTCGAAGCTGTGCCGATGCCATCGGCGCCCTCTACAACGCGCTCAAAGGGTCCCGGACCCAGCGGGTGTGGATTCTGGACGCCGATCTGTCGGCCGCGTTCGACAAGATCGACCATGTCCGGCTCCTGGAGAGCCTCGGTTCGTTCCCGGCCAGGGATCTGATCCGGGGCTGGCTGAAGGCCGGGGTGGTCGAGGAGGGCATGCTCGTCCGCACTGAGGAGGGAACTCCCCAAGGCGGCGTGGTCAGCCCCTTGTTGATGAACGTGGCCCTGCACGGCCTGGAGGAGGCCGCAGGGGTCCGCTACCGCGAGCGCGGCGTTCACGCCGGGATCGCGAAGGCGAACTCCCCGATCCTGGTCCGATACGCCGATGACCTGGTGGTCTGCTGTCATTCCGAACAGCAGGCCCAGCAGGTCAAGGCACGGCTCGCCGAATGGCTCGCGCCCCGGGGGCTGGTCTTCAACGAGGACAAGACGCAGGTCGTCCACCTCGAAGAGGGCTTCGACTTCCTGGGGTTCAACCTGCGCCGGTACCGGCGCGGGGATCGGCCCGGCAAGCTGTTGATCACACCGTGCCAGGACGCGGTCAGGCGCATCCGGAAGAGGCTCGCCGACGAGGTGCGTGCACTGCGCGGCTCGAACGCGATGGCGGTCATCGCCAAGCTCAACCCGATCATCCGGGGCTGGGCTGCCTACTACCGGGGGGTGGTGTCCAGTGCGCTGTTCAGCAGGCTGGACCACTACACGTGGCAACTCACCTACCGGTGGGCCTGCCACAGCCATCCCAACAAGTCGAAGAAGTGGATTGCTCGCC
This sequence comes from Kitasatospora sp. NBC_00240, assembly GCF_026342405.1. Classification (NCBI taxonomy): domain Bacteria; kingdom Bacillati; phylum Actinomycetota; class Actinomycetes; order Kitasatosporales; family Streptomycetaceae; genus Kitasatospora; species Kitasatospora sp. NBC_00240. The sequence goes on along the minus strand of NZ_JAPEMU010000002.1, from coordinate 272,321 downwards.
GCTACTTCGGCCGGTTCAACCGGTTCAGGAACGACTGGTGGGTGTTCGGTGCCCGCGATCACAGCGTGAACGATCGCGGGGACATCACCTTCCTGACCAAGTTCTCCTGGACCACCATCGTCCGGCATCAGCTGGTGACCGGTCGGGCATCCCCGGATGACCCGGACCTGGCCGACTACTGGGCCGCCCGACGACGCAAGGTGCCCCCTCCGCTGGACGGCTACAACCTGCGCCTGCTCTCCGAGCAGGGCGGTCGGTGCCTGCTCTGCGGAGACCACCTGCTCAGCCCCCACCAGCCCCCGCGGTCCCCTCGGGACTGGGAGCGGTGGTGGCTGAACGTCGTCAAACGGGCGATCGCCGCCGACTATCTCACCCACCATGGGCGGGACGGCCGATCGGACGGGAATCGAACGCGCCTCGTTCACGCCTCCTGCAACCGGAGCCTGATGGTCCGGCAGCGCAGGAGTTCGGTTCCATCCACCGCAATGCCCTCGGGGCTTGCTTGAGCCGAGGTGCGGGGAAACCCGCTCGCCCGGTTCTGAGGGGGCGGGGACGCAGCAATGCGTCCCCGCTACCCGACAGGGCCCGCGCATCGCGGGGCGGCGGACCTGGCTGTTCTGCGCGTGGCTGTCCTGGTCCCGCTTCCGGGTGGTGATCCCGGTCCGGGACTGCACGCTGGGCACCCTGGTGGCCTGCCTGGACACCACGTTGCGCCGTATCGGCGGGGCGCCGACCTACGTGCTGACCGACAACGCGAAGACCGTCACCGTCGAGCACATCGCCGGGATCCCGGTCCGCCACCCGCAGATGGTCGCCGCAGGCCGGCACTACGGCTGCCAGGTCGTGAGTTGCGTGCCCTACGACCCCGAGTCCAAGGGCGGGGCGGAGGCCACGGTCCGCATCGCGAAGGCCGACCTGGTGCCCACCGACGCGAACCTGCTGCCCGCCTACGACTCCTTCGCCGAGCTCGCGGACGCCTGTCTGACCTGGTGCGATGCGGTGAACACGCGCCGCCACCGAGCAACGGGACAGATACCCGTCGACCGCCTCGACATCGAACGCACCACGCTGCACGTCCTGCCGGCCGAGCCGCTGGCGCTCGCGCTGGGCGAGGAGCGGGTGGTGGGCTCGGATCGCACCATCAGCTTCAACTCTGTGCGTTACTCGACCCCGCCGGGCTATACCGGAGCCCGGGTCTGGTGCCGGGTGGTCGGCGAGGAGCTGTCCATCACTGCCCGCACCCACTCCGGGGACCTGTCCGAGATCTGGCGCCACCAGCTCTCCACTCCCGGGGTTCCGCAGATCATCGACGCGCACTACCCCGACCACCCCGACGGCCGCAGCGTCCACCAGCCCCGGCTGCAGCCCCGCTCGGAGGCGGAGATCGCGTTCGTGGGCATCGGCCCCGGAGCGGGACGCTGGCTGAAGGAGGCCGGGCCCGCAGGTGCCTCCCGCATCCGCGCCAAGATGGCCCGCGCCGTCGAGCTCGCCGCCGTGCTGGGCAGCGACCGGGTCGACCAGGCCCTCGGGCTGGCAGCTGCTGCCGGGCGCTTCGCCGACGACGACCTGGTCTCCATCCTGGAGCACATCGCGGCGAGCAAACCCGCCGGCGAGGTCGTGCGCGCGGACGAGGCCCACTCGGTCCAGAGCGGAACGATCGGCTGGCAGGCCCTGGGCCGGTGACCACGATCTTGTCCCTGAACACGTCCTGACTTCACGTCACCCCAACAGAACGGCCCCTTCGTGAGCTTCCCCAACCCGCCGGCCATCCCCGAGGAACTCGACAAGCTGATGCGCCGCATGCGCCTGCCCTATATGCGCAAGGCCGCACCCGACGTGCTGGCCACCGCCCGCGCGCAACGCTGGGACCCCGCCGAGGTCCTTCGGCTGCTGATCGCCGAGGAGGTCACCGGCCGGGACGCTGCAACCCGGCGCCTTCGTCGGCACTCGGCGAACTTCCCCACCGGCAAGACCCTGGCCTCCTGGCGGGCCGAGGACTCCACCATTCCCGAACCCACCCAGAACTCCCTGGTCACCCTGGAGTGGATCGGCCGCGCGGAGAACCTCGTGATAGCCGGCCCGTCCGGGACGGGGAAGAGCCACTTCACCGAGGGCCTGGCCCAGGCCGCGATCGAGAAGGACCTGCGAGTGGGCCTGTTCGGTGTGCGCTGTGTTGCATGACCGCGACCTCAACGCTGCTCTTCATCCGGCTCAAGTTGTCCGGCTCGCCGATCCGTCCGGCTCATGTTGTCCAGCTGGCGCCTTCGCAACGGATGGCCTCAGCTGTGAGCTGCGGGCTTGTCGACATGCGATGTCCTCCTGACTGGCCATGTACAGCCGGACGGCCGACGGGATTCGATGATCAGGAGCCAGGCCAACCTGGACGTGCCGCTCTGGGTGTCCGGGTGAAGTTGTCCCGCCGCAGGCCAACACGTGATCACTGGACAACTTCAGTCGGACGGGACAGTAAACGCCGTTTACACCAACGCGACGCCTGAGCCGTCCGTTCCGAGCACAGGTGTCCCCGAGGAGGATGTAAACGGCGTTTACACGCCCGCAGTGCCGGAGCAGCGGGATGCCGCCGTGTTCGAGGATTCGGGGAGCGTGTCCCTAGAAGTGACCCGGATGGCTTCATTCGACCTGCCGCCTGGGCCCCACCCACCGCCTGTGCCGACACCTGCTCCGCTCTCACCATCGTCCCGCCTCTCGCTGCCCGCAGCGACCGATGTCGGCGGCCCTGCCCATCGGTCCTCTTGCCAGCAGAGACTTCCGTCCTGACACCGAGGGAGGAGCGCGGCCAACCAGTCCCGGCTCACCAGGCTAGCCATGCGGCAGTCCTGACGCTCGCAGTAAACCCAGCCGTGATCGTCGCCGCCATAGCGGAGCTATGGATCGCCACCGTGATACCGGATACAGAGCCGGCTCCCCGCACGGGCAGGCAGGCTCACGACCGACGAGCAATTGGAGCGGCGCAGGCCGTCAGGCAGGGCTGCTGCCAGGGTAGAGCGGCCCGCATGGAGTCCGGTCAATTGACTTCCTCACCGCCCTAACGTGCGGTGATTCCCTCCACGCTGCGCGCGGATGGCGCGGCGCTCAGGCGGGTTCCTGCTTCACTGCGTGGTGCCGGGAGGAGTCCCGGTCTTACCTGCGCTCCACAGGCTGAGACCGCAAGTCCTGCGGCCTTGGCGACGTTGACCGCCGCGTTGACATCCCGGTCGAGCCGGCCGCCGCATCCCTGGCACTGCCAGACGCGGACGTCCAAGGGCTTGGGTCCGCCCTTGACGCCGCAGTTCGAGCAGACCTGCGAGGTCGGCTCGAAGCGGCCGATGCGCAGGAAGGTGCGCCCGTACCGGGCGGCCTTGTACTCCAGCATGGTGACGAACGCGGACCATCCGGCATCGTGGACGGGCCTGGCCAGGTTGGTGCGGGCGAGTCCCTTGACCGCCAGGTCCTCGACGGCGACCGCTTGGTTTTCGCGGATCACCTTCGTCGAGAGCTGGTGGTGGAACTCGCGCCGCGCGTCGGCGACCTTGGCGTGTGCCTCGGCGACCTTGAGCCGGGCCTTACCTCGGTTGTTGCTGCCCTTGGCCTTGCGGCTCAGGGACTGCTGCGCGCGCTTCAACTTCTTCTCGGCCCGGCGCAGGAACTTCGGGCTGTCGATCTTCGTGCCGTCGGACAGGATCGCGACGTGCGTCAGGCCCAGGTCGATCCCGACCACCGCGTCCGTGTCGGGCATGCGGGTCAGGTCGGTGTCCGGGTCGCTCTCCACCACGAACGAGCAGAAGTACCGCCCTGCGGCGTCCTTGACCACGGTCACCGTGGACGGCTCCGACGGCAGGACGCGGGACCACTTCACCCGCACGTCGCCGACCTTCGGCAACGACAGGTCACCGCCCGACGTGATCTTCCACCGGGCATTGGCGGTGAACCTGACGGCCTGCCGATTGTCCTTGCGGCTCTTGAAGCGGGGCGCGCCCGTACGCGGGCGCTTGCCCTTCAACCCGTCGAAGAAGTTCCGGTACGCGGTGTCCAGGTCCCGCAGCGACTGCTGCAGGACCACGGCGGACAACTCCCCGGGCCATTCGCGATCGGGGGTCTTCTTCGCCTCGGTGATCAGCGCCTTCGACAGGTCACCGGTCCTCGGGAACGGCAACCCGTCCGCACGGGCGGTCTCACGAGCCCGCAAGGCGTCGTTGTACACCACCCGCGCACACCCGAACGCACGCGTCGGCGCAGAACGCTGAGACCCGTTCGGGTAGAGGCGGAAGGAGTACCGAAGCCGCACGATGATCACCGTACCGTGTTGGTTCATGGCTGAGTATCAGAACATCAGAACAGGCAGGCACTGCGCGTTCGTTCTCCACGCGCACTCGGTCTTCGTGACGAAGTACCGGCACAAGGTGTTCACCGACCGGCACCTGACGCGCCTCGAAGAGATCATGCGCAGCGTCCGCGCGGACTTCGAGGTGGAGTTGGCCGAGTCCAACGGCGAGAACAACCACGTCCACCTGCTGGTCGACTTCCCGCCGAAGGCCGCCCTGTCGAAGCTGGTCAACAGCCTCAAGGGCGTCAGCTCCCGCCGGATGCGCCCGGGGGCACCTCCCGGCCGCAGGCTGGGGGAGAGTACCCCGAACTGGTTCGCCACTACCGGCGCGCACAGCGCCTGAGGTCCGGCTCCTACTTCGCCGGATCGGTCGCCGGCGCTCCCCAGTCGACAGTCCGCCAGTACATCGAACAGCAGAACCGGCCTGCCTAGCTGAGGTCCACCGCGCGAGAGGGTGCTCCGACCCCGGTCAGAGCACCACTCAGAATCGCTTCACCACCGGACTGAAGCCCGGCGCACCGCGATCAGATCCGGTAGCCGCCATGGCGGTGTAAACGCCGTTTACTCTGCGACCAACGGAGGCCAGAGTGCGAGGAGCGCTCAGGTGTAAACGGCGTATACATCCCGCGGTGCCGGGACAGCGGGATGCGGCTGCGCCCGAGAATTCGGATTTCGTGGCTCGGGAGGTGAAGTCGCATGACTTCACCCAGACCCCAGCGGCCAACTGCGGGTGCACGCCAGCCAGGGCGAGTCCGTAGTCGCGAAAGGACGCGCCTGGCCAATCGTGGCCGGTGAGATCCCCTCACCGGCCACGCAGCCACGGACTCTCCAGGGCGGCGCCGTCAGGTGCCTACGTCAGCAGCCTTCAAAGTCTCTCCACGGCGGCGCGGCCCAAGGCAGTGCTCCACTCACGCGCTTCGCGCCGACCGTGGGTTCCATCCAGAAGGCGTCAGCGAGGGTCATTTTGGCGTAGCCGTTCGTCCGCGGGGGCGTGCGCTCCACAACCCTGTTGTCGTCGGACTGGATCGGGGCCGGCACACCCTGGAACCGTTTCGGATGTTTGTCCCAGCTCGGATATCGGTGCGTTCAACTGGGCTCGGGGTTCGCCCGGGTCGCGGTTGACCTTGAAGGCTTCTGGAAGTGGCGGCGACCTGATCGTCGATGCCTGGCAGGCCGCCCACCCCGACCAGCCGAAGTTCCCCGACCGCCGCACCGGAGAGCTGGTCGACCCGCAGTTCGCCAGCCGGGCCCGCCACGTCTCTACCAGCTACGTCAACAACACCATCATCCCGATGCTCCGCCGCAAGGCCGGAGTTCCGGCCGCCGACGTCCGCGGCAACATCACCAGCCACCGTGCCCGGTCCACCATCGCCAGCCAGCTCTACAACGCCAAAGAATCGATGACGCTGTTCGAGCTTCAGGCCTGGCTCGGGCACCACTCCCCGCAATCCACCCAGTACAACCCGAAGATCACGCCCAACACCCTGTCCAAGGCACACTCCGAAGCCGGCTACTTCGAGCGCAACGTGCGCACCATCGAGGTCCTGGTCGACCGCGACGCTGACGCCTCCGGCGCCGGCCGCGGCCGGTGAATCATGGCAGCACTACGACCTCGGACACGGCTACTGCAGTCACGCCTTCTTCGAGCGGTGCCAGCATCGATTGGCCTTCACACGCTACGACTTCTACACCCCCAAGCATCCAGCAAGGGCGAGCTCCGGGAGGCCAAGGAGAACCTGCAGGAGATGCTCTCGACCAATCCCCCTCACCGACGACGAACGCGCCGCCGTCGACGACGGACAAGCCGTCCGTCGACCAGCTACTGAAGCTGCTCTACGACGTCCCCACACCGGCAGGCCGACTCCTCGGCAGATCGGTATCTCAGCGCAGGCCACCCTGCTGCCTGTCCTTGAGATCAACCAGAAGCCGACTGAGTAGTAGCGATCAGCGGTCCAGCCTGTGTCGGATGTAGTCCGGCTGGGCCGCACCGACCTCGATGCGGTTCTCGTCGAGGCCGTTGACGATCCGCAAACAGCTCTCGGTGAAGGCGAACTCCACCGCCACCGTTCCGGCTGCCAGGTCACGGTCTGTCGGCCGCCACTCAAGCAGCGCGACCTCGCGCAGTTCCTGGCCGACGAACGCTCCAGGCGTTCATCGCTGTGAGACCACTGGGGGGTGAGCTCGAACCACTCCCATCCGGTGATGGTCGCTGCGGTGTTGATCGTGTTCCAGCCGATCGAGAGTTCATCGAGCTTCGAGTGGCAAACCTCCACCTGGGCGCCGTCGAAGTCCAGCACCAACGGCCAGTCGGCAAACCAGTCTCCGTCCTCGACGAAGCGCACCAAGGCGAACCCCGTCAGCCGCCCACCAACGAGCGTCGCCAGACGTGATCCGTGGCCTGCAGAACAGCCGCGATCCCGACCAGAAAGGACGGCTTGAAACCAGAGATCCCCATGTCCGCAGCAGCTGAGTCTCCCTGCCTGCGGCCCAACCGGCCACCCGCAAAGGAAGCGGCAGGATCCTCGGCGGCACTTGACAGCTTCGATTCCACAGAATGATCCGTTCGACATGCCCATCGACCGGGCCGGAGCTCCAGCGGAGTGAGGCCCCATGACGGCCTCCCATCCTGTCCGAAGACCGCCCTGTCACTCATCTGCCACTCGTAGCCGCTGTGAACACGCTCGGACCAGCTCCCGCAGCCCGGGCACGCCAGTCTCGATGTCCGGCCCCGGACATGCACCCGAATCGACCGGCCGACCGTTCTGATCAAGTCCACCTGCAGCAGCGCGAACTGTGGGGGACGGGCCAGCCCGGAGCTCAGCAACAGACATCCGGTCATGATCGCCAACTCCCAGGATTCCTGGGCGGCTTTCACGGAACTCGCGCCTGGGCCAGTCTGCTGTGTCCGCTGACAGTCAGTGCCTGGCGCTGCTTCACCTGACACTGGAGCTTCAGGAGCAGGTCGGCAGCTTCACCCGGACACCCAGAGCGGCACGTCCGGGTTGGCCCGGCTCCTGATCATCGAATCCCGTCGGCCGTCCGGCTGTACATAGCCGGTCAAGAGGACATCAGCCCGCAGTTCACAGCTGAGACCATCCGTCGCGAAGGCGCCAGCTGGACAACTTGAGCCGGATGAAGCCTCCTGGATCCGGACGGGACACCATGGCGGGGCGGTTCTCCAAGCGTCGGACAAGCCAGCACCCGCTCGGCGATGTAAACGCCGTTTACACCGTGGCCGACGCCGGGGTCACAGTCGTGGGGAACGCTCTGAGGTAACGGCGTTTACATCCCCGCAGTGCCGAGGCAGCAGGATGCGGCTGCGCCCGACGATTCGGACATCACGCCAGCTGGCTGACGGACTGCCCTAGTGAACTTCGAAGGGAACAGTGTCGCTTGAATTTCAACATAGTTGACGAAGCAACATGTTCTGTGAGAGCGATCCTAAGCGCGACGCCACTCGCGGACCATAGTGCTCCCGCCCTCTCCGGGGCGCCGCCTGAAGCCGAAATGCCCGCGCCTTGGCACTATCCGTCAGGTGCGTTGTAGGACGGGGCGCTACAGGTAGCAGCTGCCAGTGGCTGCCGACCGCGACCACTGGATCACGGACCACCGATGAGCAGGGCCCGAGTCGACAACTATCCGGCCCAAACGCATTGACCGGATGCCTTCGCGATTTGTGGCAACCAGCACCACGCTCGGTTCGAACACCGCGGTGACCACCACGACGTCATCCATCACGCGGACGCCCCCCGCTATGTTTTTCGCGGTCCTGCAAGAGGGCCGCTGGCCTCCGGGCCCGGCATGACTGTGTCCCCCTGTCGAAGAGATGACCTGGGGGGGGTGGTGTCACCGGGCCCGGGAGGTGCCGTCGGAAACGCTGATGAGAGGTCCGGCCACCGCCCGGTCCGGCGCAATGCCGGACGGCCCGCGGGCGACAGGTCTGCATAACGTGGATGCGCGCGTACGACACCACCACCAAGGCCGGCCCGTCCGACTCCCCTGGAAGGGTGCGATGTTCAACACCGAAGACGTGGGCGTGTTCCTCGGCCCGGACGTCGGCAAGACCGCTCACCACGGCCACGGCCTGACCCCGGCAGGCAAGAAGGTCTTCGACAAACCGCTGCCCAACAGCGAGCCGAAACTGCGGGCCGTCCTCGAGAAACTGACCGCGAAGTTCGGCACCGTCCTGGTGATCGTGGACCAGCCCGCCTCCATCGGCGCCCTGCCCCTGACCGTCGCCCGCGACGCCGGCTGCCAGGTCGCCTACCTTCCAGGCCTCGCCATGCGACGAATCGCCGATCTCTACCCCGGCGAGGCGAAGACCGACGCCAAGGGCGCCGCCGTGATCGCGGACGCGGCCCGCACCCTGCGCTCGCTGGAACTCACCGACGAGATCACCGCCGAGCTCACCGTCCTGACCGGGTTCGACCAGGACCTCGCCGCCGGGGCCACCCGCACCTCCAACCGGATACGCGGCCTGCTCACCCAGTGCCACCCCAGCCTGGAGCGCGTCCTCGGCCCCCGCCTCGACCACCAGGCCGTCACCTGGCTCCTTGAGCGCCACGGCTCCCCGGCCGCCCTGAGTGCCTGTGTCTGAACCCTCACTTTGGGTAGCATGGAGCCCTAGCCTGGTCTGGTGTCCGAGGGCGCCGGGCGGGTCGGAGAGCGGAAGTGCAGGGGCTGTGACGTACGGCTGAGGCCGGGGTCGCGGCCGGATGCCGTGTACTGCTCGACTGCGTGTCGTGCCAGGCAGTGGCGGGTTGACCGCCGGTTGCGCAAGCGGGTGGCGGCCGAGATCAGCGGCGCCGGTCGGGTCGAGTGCCCGGAGTGCAGCGAGCGGTGGGTGGCCGGGGTGGATCGGCGATCGAACGCCGTCTACTGCTCGCGGCGATGCGTGACGAGGGCTTGGAGGGCCCGGACTGATTCGTTCGGTGAACGGTCACATTGACCGTTGAGCGAACGGCCCATTCGGTCGGAACCGGTCAGGTCCGTTCATCTGAACGCCCATTGTTGTGATCAACGTATTACCGGCTCGACTCTGCTGGCGAAGCGGGCCGTTGTCCCGTGCGGCCAACGGCCGTGCCCGGCCCGCGGGTTGGTGGTGAACCATGCCCGAGGAGATAGAGACGGCCGACAGGGTCGGCAGCGTCAGCACGAGCCGCTACGAGCAGATCGTGGCCGAGCTGCTCAAGGTGGTGGAGGCCCAGTCGAGGGGCCAGTTCGTCATCGGCGACGGCGCGCTGGAGATCGAGCCGATGCGCGACCAGTACGCCCAGGGCGAGCGGAGCGAGGGGCTCTTCACGGTCAAGGAGTCGGTGTTCCGCCTGGCGGAGGACATCGGTCTCACCTACAAGACCGTGTCAACGGTGCGGTGGGTGGCGTCGAAGTGGCCGAAGGAGCGCCGGCAGGACAAGGTGTCGTTCACGGTCCACCGGATCCTGGCGCGGATCGAGGACGAGGAGGAACGGTTCGCCGCCATCCTCACCCCGCCGGAGGGCAAGTCCCGCTGGACGCCGGATGAGGCCAAGCGCCGGGTCGGCTGGCAGGTCACGAAGCCGATCACCCCGCAGGAGAAGGTAAGCGCCATCCACTCCCTCGCCCAGGACGAGGAGGTCGCCGCGACGGTGACCGGCGACTTCCTGCGGCGCCCGACCGTGGTCGCGCAGGTCAAGGAGGAGGACAAGGTCCGGGTGGTCGAGGAGCTTACCCGCGACGACAAGGTCGCCGCGGCGGTCGCTCCGGACTTCCTGCGGCGCCCGGCAGTCGTCGCCCGTGTCGCCCAGCAGGACAAGGTGCGGGTGGTCGAGGAGCTTACCCGCGACGACCAGGTGGCCGCGGAGGTGACCGCTGGCCTGCTGCGGCGACCGGACGTCGCGTTCCGCGCGATGTCGGACGACACCGCCCGCCACCAGGTCAACAACGCCCAGAACGAGCGCGGGCGGCAGGCCCGCGAGCACTTCGAGCAGAGCAGCCCCGTCGCGCCGGCGATCCGCGGACTCGACCGGTCGGTGGAGTTCCTGGACCTGATCACGGCCTGCCACGCGTTCGTCGCCGCCTCCGGCCGGGTCGTCCCGGGCCTGCGCGACCGCCAGCTCGGCGACGACGAGCGTGTGATCATCCACGAGAACGTCGCCCGGGTCCGGGCGACGCTGGACTGGATCGAGACGGCCGTCGACACCGGGAAGGTCGACGTCGACGACGAACTGGCGCGGCTCCTGCAAGGCGAGTAGGCGATGCCTCGCGCCTCACAGCGCAGGTCGCTCGCCGCCGAGCGGCACGCCCACACCGTCCGCTTCGTACTCTTCGAGGCGAGGCCGGCCGGGCTGACCTTCGATCAGCTGGGCAGGGCTTCCGCCCTGAGCACGAGCCAGGTCCGCGCGGGCCTGGCCTGCCTGCGGGACATCATCACCGAACAGGGCTGGCCACCCCTGATCTGGAACCGGGCGGACGGCTACAAGTTCTGCTCCGACCCCGTTGAGCTGCAGGCATACGAGGTCGCGGTGATCCGCGGGAAGCTCACCGAGATCCGCCGGTTCATCACCGGCGTCGTCGCCCCGCACGCGGTCCTGCAACCGAAGGGCCGGTGGATCAAGCACCTGAACACCCAGCTCAACTCGGTTGAATCCACGCTCGACGTGATCGCCGACTACAGCGACGCATGAACACCGGGTCCGGCCGCCGAAGGCGGCCGGACCGCCAACTCGACATCAGGGAAGGGAAGTTCGTGGTGCGTCGCCGCTGCTATCCCTCGGACACCTGGGACGACGAGTGGGCGTTGATCGAACCCCTGCTGCCGACCCCGGCCTGCGAGACGAAGGCCGGTGGCCGGCCGGAGAAGCACCCGCGCCGGGAGATCGTGGACGCGATTCGGTACGTCGTGGACACGGGATGCAAGTGGCGCGCGCTGCCGAAGGACTTCCCGCCCTGGCGCACTGCCTATGGCTTCATGGCCCGCTGGGCGGCGGCCGGGGTGATCGGTCAGATCCGTGACCGGCTCCGCGAGCGTGTCCGGCGCGACATGGGACGGTCCCCCGGAGCGGTGGCCACCATCATCGACTCGCAGTCGGTGAAGGCCGCCGAGACCGTCGGGCGGGACAGCCGGGGCTACGACGCGGCGAAAAAGACATCAACGGGCGGAAGCGGCACCTGGTCGTGGACACCAAGGGCCTGCCGCTGTTCGTCATGGTCACCCCCGCCGACATCACCGACCGCAACGCGGCGAAGGAAGTGCTGTTCCGGCTGCGGTTGATGCACCCGGAGATGACCATCGTCTGGGCCGACTCCGCCTACGCCGGACAGCTCGTGACCTGGGCGAAGAAGTACCTGAACCTCACCATCAAGACGGTGAACCGGCCCAAGGACGCGAAGGGGTTCGTCGTCCTGCCCCGCCGCTGGGTGGTCGAGCGCACGCACGCCTGGGATATGCACGCCCGCCGGCACGCGCGAGACTACGAACGCCTCGTCCAGCACAGCGAGTCACTGATCACCTGGGCCGCGATCACCCTGATGACCAGGCGCATCACCCAGAGACAGTCCCGCCGCAAGGGCCAGCCAGCATCCCGCGAGAGCCAGCGGGACTGAATGTTCGGGAACAACAGGTCCCGGACCTCGCGAAACCGGCTCGGCTCCACTCTCCCATCACCCCTGGCGGCCCGTCAGCCCATTCCCGGCGCTGAGGTTGCCAGCTGGCCGATGATGTTGTTGTTCGTTCGGAAACGGGATGAGCGGGCCGGGCCCGGGAGTGTGGTGGGCCGCCTGGAGATGATCAGCGGCCCTGCCCTGCGCTGCAGGCCCTGGCCCGAGCTGATGCCCGACCACCGTCCCGTCCTGGTCCTGACCCGCCGCCCCCGGCTGGCTCCCGGTCCTCGAAGATGGCTGGGCCGACCGCGACACCGCGCCCGCGCTGGCCGTCGGTCCCCCAACCGGCCTGGTCAGCTGTTCTCAACGACTACCGGATGACCATCCACCGGCCCGGCGGGACCGACCTGGTTCGAAGGCGAGGCCGCCGCCACCCGCGAAGGGCGCAAGACGGTCCATGCGCATCGCAACCTGCTGCTGATCACTGGACCGTTCACCAGCGTCTTCGACTTCCAGCCCGCCGCCGCGGTCGGCCAGCTGTTGCTCCTCACCACGCCGATCCGGCTCGCCGACGGCCTCTGATCCCAGCCCTGTTCGACTTCTGACCTGGGCTAACGCTGTCCGGAGGATTGAACGCAGGTACTCAAGAAGCCACGCCCGTCACAGGACGGGGGCTCGCCAACGCGTGGGGTCCGCCACATGGCGGACTCCACGCGTTGGCGAGCCCCCACGGGCAGCACTGCCCGATGGAGTGCGGCGGCCGAGCTGCCGGGTGCGATCAGCTTCTTACAGCCGCCATGGTGCGGATCAGATTGGGCCCGAGAGGTATCCAGTCGAGTACCATGCGCCGGTCGCTAGGTCGTGCATCATCACGGAACAATTCAGGTTGGAGTAGGTGCGCCAAGGGAAGACGTAGCTCCTTACCTGCCCGGGGGGCGCGTAGAAGCTCCCCTGGTCAGCGAGTCGGAAGGTCGTCGTACTGGGGTAGTCGTAGTAGCAGTTCAGGTTGAAGTCGAGATGCTTGGTTGCGGTACTCTGATTCAGAAAGCTTGCCTGCCACCCATTGGCCATCATGATGTTGCAGAGATATCCACCATCGACCGACCTGCATGTCCGGTCCCCCACTTGGGCTGCCGATGCTGCAGGAGCTAGGGTGATCCCTCCCGCGGCCAGAGCGAGGGCCGCAGCGGCAGTTCCGGCAATACGCCGTAGGGAATTCAAGAATGCCTCCTTAATGTGCCAACCTCGCGTGACGACACCGAGGCGTGGACTAAAGTTGGTGCTCTGCGCATGGGACGGTCAACCTCGGTGTACGATATTTGGGCCCATTGCCCTACCCGATTGGGTCGTTAGGCTCAACCGGTTATGGGATTTTGCCTGCTCGGCGGCGAGGAGATCCGGGGTCTTACCCCGCTGCGAGACCAGCATCAGGTGTTCGGTTCACAACGCCGATCCAACTCGTCAGCGGCATCTGACCTGATCCCTGTTCGATTCCTGACCCGGGCTGACGCTGCTCTGAGGAATGCAAACAGGCACTGAGAAAAGCCGGACGCCGCAGACTGGTCGAACTGATCCGCCCCCAAGCCCCGCGCATGGCCCAGCGATTGATCGACGACGTCTTCGACGCCCTCGACGAACAGACCGTGGTCGTCCCCGGCGCCGGCACACTCGACGTGGTCATCCCGTCCCTGCGCGCCATGTTCCTCTCGGTCTTCGCCTGCATGAACGCCGCCCCCGCCTCCCGCACCTACCACGACCGGCAACGAGCCTGCGGCAAAACCCACACCCAGGCCCTCCTCCGCCTCGCCCGCCAACGCATCAGCGTCCTGTTTGTTCGCCATGCTCCGCGACGGCACCCTCTACGAGTCCCGAACCCCAGCCGTCACCCTCGCCGCATGACCACCCCAAACAGCACCAAACCCGGCACCACGTCCTTGACGAAAGACACAGAGGCCCTCCAACATCGCCACACCTACTCTGGTCCGACTCGGCGCCGCACTGGCGGCGCATCGGGGTACGGGCGCCTACGGCTCCGACGGGAAGGGCAAGGTCTCGGGCAGATACCGGCAGGGGAAGAACAACCAGGTGGGGAAGGCGAGCATGGGAGCGGTCGAGCAGGTGGGGGAGTGGTCCGCGACGCGTGTCACCCGGCGGGCCCACGCGATGATCCGGGACAGGCTCGAGACCGTGGACAACCCGTTCACGGCCATCACGATCGAGCAAAACACCCGTCACGCGCTCGGCGATACCTCCCGAGCAGCGTGCTCACCGGCGGGCTGACCGACCACCAAGCGCGGCAACACGCCCTGCCCGTCTCCATGGCTGCGTCGGCGTCCCCGCCACTGTACGGAGGTATGGACGAGTACGCTCAGTGGGCCCTCGCCAGACACAAGGAACTACTGTGCAGCAGAGAGTGTTCGTCATCTCTCCAGCCGCACACGCCGCGGTGATGGCAGCGGCGACGACGCTCGACATAGCCGGTACCGCCACGCTCGAACGGGAGACGGATCCACCGGTCCCGACCAGGCTGCTGGTACTGCCCGAGCCAGTGGTGTTCTCCCATCGGGTGGGGTCGCTCTCGGGCGTCACCGCGTACGGGGTGGACGCCCATCCCGCTGTTCTACGGATGGCATCCGGTGGAGGGCGGCACACCGGGCGTGCGGGTGACAACGTCGCTGATGCGGCGACCAGGTCCACGTCGCCCGCTGATCCCAGGTTTACGCAGGGTGGTGCGCGCCGCGGGCAATGGTGTGCGGCGCGCACCACCACCGATCCTCCCAGATCCAACACCGGGTCCCGCACGGGCCGTCCGATGACGGGCCCTTCTGGCCCTTCAGGGTGTTTGGCACTGCCTACGATCCAGCCTCTGTCCCTTTGCCGACCCACCATCCGCCGCAGCGCTGCCGGTTGGGGCCGGACCGCGGCACTAATCTCGCTGCAGGCCCGTGTCAGATCGCCCTCAACTCCGGAAGGAGCAGGGAGAGTTTGGGCAGGCCACGGTCGGCCGTCCGGGAATCGCCGGCCGCTGGCCCCTTCACTTCATCCACAGCAGCGGGGCGGGTTGTCCAGGGCCCGCCAGGTGGCGTCCCCGATCCTTGCGTCGACGTTGAGGTGCGCACAGTTCTGGAGCCAGCAGAGGACTTGGCCCGTGGCGGGACCGAAGTCGGCGTCGATGGCCAGGTGGGTGGCGCAGTCCGTAGTGTAGGAGCCGGTCGCTACGCCGGTATCCGTCCGGCGCGGGACACTAGTGCAGCGCCCCACTGATCCTGCGAGGGTCAGGATCGCCCCGGCCGTGGTGGCCGGGGCGTTCGATGCCACACGGTGGGGCGTCAGTTCTCGATCAGGATGGCCGCGAAGCCGGACAGTGCGCTGTTGACCTCTGCCAGGTCGAAGGCAGCGGGATCGAACTGGTCGGCGGTGTCGAGGCCGAGCCATTCGAGGCGTTCGTCGTGTTCTTCGTGGCCGGGGGCGGCGAGGATCTCGATCAGGTACTCGTACCCCCACATCCCGCCGCAGTCCTCAGGCGGGCACGCACGGCGGCCGGTGAGGCAGCGGGGGTAGGCGATACCCGGTTCGGCGTCGGTGACGGCCTCGACGAGGATGTCGTGCTCCCAGTTGCCGGCGCACAGCCCGTTCACGGTGGTCTGGGACAAGAACCAGCGGGCGGCTCTGGAACAGTTGGTCCACTCGCGCACCGCGCCTCTGCGGCGCATCCAGCGAGCTGCGGTGGCCCTGGCCGCCGCCGACGGTGTCTCCAGCGCGGCTATCCCCGCAGCCACCGGTTGCACATCGTTACCGTCAGGCGCTGGCGCAAACGGTTCCACCACGAGGGAACGGCCGCTCTGGAGGACCGCAGCAGGCCCGGCCGCCCACGTCGCTACGGGCCCGAGGTGCCCCTTGCAATCGTCGCCGCGGTGACGTCCGTCAAACCCGCCCCGACAGTCAATGGACCCACAGGTCGATCGCCAAGTCCCTTGCCGCCCGTCGCTCCGCCTCCCAGATCGGGCGGATCCTGGCCGACCTGGACCTCAAGCCCCACCTCGTCCGCGGCTGGCTCACCCGCCCCGACGACCCGGAGATCCACAGCAAGGCCGCTGAGGTGTGCGCCCTCTACCTGCATCGTCCGCCCGGGTCGGTGGTGCTCAGCGTGGACGAGAAGACCGCCATGCAGGCCCGCTCGCGGCGCCACGGCACCCCTCCATCGTCGCGGCCTTGGCCTGCTGGAAAGCCTTGGCCACGGCGGTTGTAGTCGGTCCGTAGCGGCCGTCGACGGTGGCCTGCTGGCCGGCCGCTGCGCCGAGCAGTAGCCGCGCGCGCATCCGGGCCTTGCCCGCCTTCCCGGCTGGTCGTCCACGGGCGCTCCCCATGGTGCCGGCGTGCCGGGCTGGGCGGGTGCGCTGCCGCCTGGGGGGCCGAAGCCGGGCTTCAGTGCCGCGATAGACCTTGCGCCCCTCGCCTACGCGGGGAAAGGGCTGGGTAGTGACCGCAGACGCCACGGACGGGGTCTACAACCTCTCGTCCACCCCAACGTCACCTGCACCAGCCCGCCACGTGGAACCCGGAGGTCGTGGCGCCTGCGGACCAGTTGACTGATCGCCGAAGCTCAGCCGAGCCGGGCGCCTGCGCCCTCATGTGCCCACGTGGCCAAGGGACGCGGTCTCGCCGCGTCTGCCGGGCCTGTGCTCCCATTTGTGGCTCTTGTGCTCCATCTGTGGGTCGCTGAGGAGCGCCTGACGCAGTACACGCCGTCCCCTGTGCAGATCTTGAGGTGTTGAGGCCCGAGATCGGTTTGCGCAGGGAGAACGGCGTGCGGTTCACCACGGTATTGAACGCGCTGGTCGGATGCGAGCAGGCGGTGCCGGAGGACGTGCGGTTCGAGGTAGATGCGCAGGTCATCGTGGTCGCGGTCCGGCCGAGGTCTCGGGCGCGTCGCCGTTGCGGGATCTGTGGGAGCCGCTGTCCGGGGTTCGACGCCGGTGCGGGGCGTCGGCGCTGGCGTCACCTGGACGCTGCCGGCCTCAAGCTCTACCTGGAGGCCGACGCGCCCCGGGTGACCTGCCGGCGGCACGGGGTGGTGGTCGCCGCCGTCCCCTGGGCCCGCCACGACGCCGGGCACACCCGCGACTTCGATCAGCAAGTCGCCTGGATGGCCACCGAATGCTCCAAGGCGGCCACTGCCCAGCTGATGCGGACTGCCTGGCGCACGGTCGGCGCGATCATCACCCGCCACCAGGCCGACGCCGACGCCGGGATCGACCGGCTCGCCGGCCTGCGGCGTGTCGGCATCGACGAGATCTCCTACCGGCGCGGGCAGAAGTACATGACCGTCGTGGTCGACCACGACTCCCGACGGGTGGTGTGGATGGCGGACGGCCACGGCAAGGACGTACTGCGCTCCTTCTTCGACGTGCTGGGCGCCGACCGCGCGCACGGGCTCACCCACATCAGCGCCGACGGCGCCGAGTGGATCGCCGACGTGGTCGCCGAGCGCGCTCCCAACGCGGTACGCGCCATGGACCCGTTCCACGTCGTGGCCTGGGCCACCGAGGCCCTGGACGAGGAACGCCGCTCCGCGTGGAACCGGGCACGACGCGAGGCCGCCGACCCCGAACTCGCCCGCCGCCTCAAGCACTCACGCCACGCGTTGTGGAAGAACCCCGAGGACCTCACGCCCCGCCAGCAGGTCAAACTCGCCTGGATCGCGACCAACGACCCCCGCCTGCACCGCGCCTACCTGCTGAAGGAGGGCCTGCGCACGATCTACCGGATCGCCGCCGAGGAGGGCGTCCAGGCCGCGGTGAAGGCCCTGGACCGATGGCTGTCCTGGGCCGCCCGGTGCCGCCTTCCGGCCTTCACCGACCTCGCTCGCAAGATCAAGCGCCACTACGAGGCCATCCTCCACGCGATCATCGAGAAGCTGTCCAACGGCCTGATCGAGTCGACGAACACCAAGACCCGCTTGATCATCCGCCGAGGCTTCGGCTTCCGTTCCGCCGAGGCCGTCATCGCCCTCGTCATGCTCTGCCTCGGCGGCAACCGCCCCACCCTGCCCCGACGCCAACTCGCATGACCCGACCCACAGGTCCAGCACAAGAGCCCCATTTGTGCTCTCATCGAACCGGTGGCGTCCTCGAAGCGGCTGGCAGGCGCGCGTTGGCCGCTGCCGCGCCCACCATCGAGCTCACCGCAAGGGGATCCCCGCAGTGGCCACAAATTTCGATATCCCGCGCACGAGCGAGGACGACCAGCTCGAAGCCGAGGACCTCCTGGAGCTGCCCGGCGCGGACCTCTCGGACGAGGAACTCAGCGTCCGGGTGCTCCCCAAGCAACAGGACGAGTTCACCTGCAGCAGCTGCTTCCTCGTCCACCACCTCAGTCGACTTGCACGCATCAAGAACCAGGACCAGATCTGCCGCGACTGCGACTGACCTGCCTCGGGAGCAGCCACCCGGTGTCGGAAAGGGCTCGCGCTGCCGCATCCGGCTCGGGCGGGCAGTCGGTCGCGCGCTGTTCGCCGAGCCCCCTCCACCCATGGGCCCGGCGGTGAGGCCGGCCCGCCGTTCGGTCAGGGGTTGGGGTTGTGGCGGGTCAGAGTGGACGGGCCCAGGCCGAGGAAGAACGTCAGGACCAGCGGGGCCGACTCGGGATCGCGGGGCCGGGCGTCGTAGCAGGCCCAGCCGCAGAAGGTCGTCGGATTCCACGGCGCTGGCCGCGCACATTCGGCGCAGACCATGAACGGCACAGGCCCGACCTCGGCGTACTGCTCCATGACCATCACCGCCAAGCCCGTTCCCCAAGCCCAACGGTACGACCACATCGCCCTCCGCATAGGCGGTGGCGAGGCACTCACGCTGCTCCGGCTCACAAGGCTGCGCACGGCACGGCCTCCGGTTCGGTGGTGGGACGCGGTGTCCCAGCGGGCGATGCGGGTTGCTGTCGGAGCGGTGGCTGATTCCGCCCGCTTTCGGCCGCCAGGCCGTGCATCAGCCGAGAGAATCATCGGCTGATGCACGTGCTGCGCCTGCTTGTGATGGCGTCCGGCCCCTGTTCCCGCTCCTGGGTGCTATGCCTGGTACGGGGGTCGTCGGCTCGGGGCGGATCAGAGTGACGTTGTACGGTACTGCCTGACCACGCCTGAGGTCAGGTCACTCATACCCAGATAGCAAATGCCGCCCGCGGGAACCGCCGAGGCATTGAAGAAGAAACTGTTGACGTGGTTCGGGTAGGAAATGAAGGACCCTCGATCTGAAAGCAGGGCAGTGCCGCCAGCGCCAGGCCGAAAGGATTTGCAGACCAGGTAGAAGTGGAGACGCTTGGGATATGCGCTCCGATTCAGGAAACTCGCATTGTACCCCGCATCCGAACGCGTGAGACAGAGCCTCCCGCCATCAACGCTGGAGCAGGTGGTCTGGGTGGTCATGGCTGAAGCTGCAGGGGCCATGCTGATACCCCCTGTCAGCAGGGCAAAGACCGCAACACCCGCACCAACGAACCGCTTCACTGGGGACATTAAGCTTCTCCTTTCACCGCACCGCAATGATTCCGTTCATCATCCGGAAATCCTTACGAGGGATGACCAGGGAAGCAGCCTCCTGTGGGGCGAGTCAATGACAATCGCATAGCGGCAATTAAATAGGTCCAGTGGATCAATTTGCACCGTCTACGAACTATGTCATCAGGTGATCTAATGGGCGGCGACTGGCGATCAATTGAATCGCGGGCAGACCTGGCAAGTCGGTGATCTGACGAACGTTCAGCGACCAACTGGAGCCGCTTCCAGCAGTCAGCAGTGGATCGTCGCGGCAACCAGCGGGGACCATCGGCAGGTAGCGCGCGGAAGGCAGCACCCGGAGTCGGGGCAGGCTGCGTACCGGGACCTGCCGGAGTGGCACGAGCCGTGGACGAAACAGCCTCAGAGCAACCGCGGGATCCTCAGCTACCTGCGCAGGCGCGGGACATGGCGGTACGTCATCCCGGAGAAGCCCGGTCAGACTGCCGATCGCGACGAGCGGGGCCGGCAGAGCGACCGGCCACCGCTTCGAGGCGCGCCACAAGAACGCGACACCGTCGAGAAGGCGACCAACCGGCCGAACAGCCTCCGCTCCGCCACGGCCGGATCGCCCAGCCGCACACCTTCCGACCTCTCCCGACGTAATAGGCACGCCCGGAGGGCCCAATTTTCCGAGGCCTCGCCGGTGAGCCTCACCAAGGGGCGCTTCAACCGAGCCTTTCGCCCGGCCGCCGGTCCTGCCCTCCTTTCGCCTGACCAGCACGTTTACTTGACCATGGCGACTTTTCATCAGCCCTGGTCGCACGCGCCCGAGCAGCAGCCCGAGGCGCTGGAGGAATTGATCCAGGGGACCCATAGACCAGCCCACTCCGAGAGGGCCACCATATGCGCACCAGCAAGCGCAGCCGCCAGGTTCCGCATCGATTGCACCCGATACCGGCAGGGATCTCACGGCCATGGGTGCCCCAATGCTGTCGGACGATCCACAAGAAGTCGCGTTGCCAACCATTCACATCCTGCCGCACAGCGGCATCCGCAACACACGAACGGACAACCCCATGCGCCGCTCCCTCACCACCATGATCATCTGCGCTGCCGTAGGCCTCGGCACCGCCGGAGTCCTCGGCAGCACCTCAGCGAGCGCTGTACCTTCCGAGAGGAACAGCACCATCCAGGCCGCGACGCCTAACTGCTACACGATCTACATCCTGGGCAAGGGGTACCAGCGCTGCTCCTACATCTAGTACCGACGCCGCTCAGCTGAGGTGGGGCTGGGTGGCGACAAGGGTCGGTTGTGAGCATGGGTCATCAGGGGCGGTCCTCACGGGCCGCCCCGCGATCGCGTGAAGCCGCCATTGGTAGTGGCAGCGGCCGGCGACCGGCCTGACGCCGTCCACCGCCAGGTGGACCACTTCAGAGCGTGTGCGCGGGGCGAGCACCGTAGCGGACGCCTACCCTCGTGATTTGCGCGCATCACACCAGCCGTCACGATCAGCCGGCGAAGGCAGCGATGCCGTTCGGTGTGCCGAGGCCGGTGGGTCCGTCGTAGCCGACGGTACCGGTGCAGAGGTAGGCGGGCGAGCAGTTCGCGGTGGCGCCGCTGCTCACGTCGAAGAGCTCAGCGGGGTGTGCGTACGGATTCGCTGCCGGGTAACTCACCGTGGGTGCACCGGCATCGGCATAGACCGCGGCGATGATCGGTGCGCCGACGCTGGTGCCGCCGTAGACGACCCAACCCTTGGCTCCGTACGTCTGGTAGACGGCGACGCCGGTTGCCGGGTCGGCGACCGCGGAGACATCGGCGACAGTTCGGTTGGCGCAACCTGTGTCCTTCTGCCAGACGGGCTTGGCACCGTATGCCGAACAGCCGGAGCCGGCAGCCGCAGGACCGTTGGCATACACCGACTCACTCCAGCCACGGGCACTGGAGTCACGCCAGAGCGCGGTACCACCGACGGCGATGACCTTCCGGGAAGCAGCCGGGTACTGCACGGTGAGACCCGAGTCACCCGAGGAGGCTGTGATGGCAACGCCGGGGTGATCGAAGTACGAGGCGTCGTGGGCAGGATCCGAGGAGGCCTCGATGGCGCCGTAGCTGTTGGAGATGAACTTGGCGCCGAGGCGCACCGCGGTGTTCACGCCGGTGCCGAGGTCGGCCAGGGTCGCCTTCTTGGCCTCCACCAGGATGATCTTTGCGTTGGGGGCTATAGCGGAAACCATTGCGAGGTCGAGCGAGATCTCACCTGCCCAGCCGGCGTCCTTGCGCGGGTAGCGGGTACCGCCCTTCTGGTCGACCTTCTTGAAGCAGCCGCTGTCGGTGGTACAGGCGGGCAGGCCGAACTGTGCGCGGTAGACGGCGAGATCGGCCTCGGCATTGGGGTGGTCATAGGCGTCAATCACAGCGATGGTCTGCCCCGCCCCGCCGTTGGCCGGCAGGTTGTACGCATCGAGCAGATCAGCGGGGCCGTATCCGCCTGGCGCGCCGTTGAGCGAAACACCGTACGGGGCGATGCGCTGGACGGTGTTAGTGACCTGGAGCCCGTGGCACCGCACAGTGTCACCGGCTGCGAGCGTCGAGCACGCCCGGATCCACGAGACCCCGTTCCCGCCCGCCCCCTGGGCTTCCGCCGGGGAGGCGCCGATGAGAGTGGAGAATGCCAGCACGGTGGTCGCCAGGGCAGTGGCGGGCCGTCGGGTAGACAAGGGAAGACCGATCGACCGCAACACTGTCTCCTGTAGGTCGGGGGAAGCGGGGCTGAGGGTAAGGTCGCAGCCCGGGTCCGGCTTGGGAACCGGCACGCGAGAACGACGAGTCCGTCACGACACCTTGGCGGGTGGCTCATGACTGGATGGGGCGGGGGCGATGCGCACTTCGCACCAGCCAGCATGTCCGAAACCGTCTACCTGGCTGTGCCCGGCTCTGCCGGGCACAGCCAGGTAGACGGTTCGGCGCAACGGGCTAGGAGCCTTCTGCTGCATCGATCTGGTGCTCATGGAAGTCGCTTCGGACCAGCACCTGAGCCAGCCGTCTTACTGCTGACCCGAAATACAGACAGCTGTTTTCCCCACACCCTCAACGCAGTCCGGCTGGGCGACGAAGTCAGGCTGCTTACTTCCTCCGCCGAATCAGAAGAAATTCTGGAATGCCTGGAATGCGAGTAGTCCTAGACGTAGGCACCATAATCGCAATGCCACCTCCACAGCGCATGGCCACTCAGGTCATAGGCGTAGATGTACCAATGGCCCTGGTAGCATACGAAAGTTGAATTGGGCTTGACGACAGTCTTTGAGGCAGGTGCAGCATTCGCGGTGCCAGCGACACCCGCAACACAGGCAAAGCCCATGAGGCTTGCCACCAATACGCTGGCGATTTTGCGCATTGGATCCTCCGTCCATAGTTTGTGGATGGCAGAGATGAGGACTGCGGCAGAGAAAGGCGGCCGGATTCGGTACTTTCCAGCCCACCCGAATGAATGGAGAGAAGGCCTTTGTGTCGCCTTTTCTCTGATGTTGGTACATAGTGCCACCGTGCGGAGAACCCGTCTATGGGTCTGCCTGCCCAGATTCATCGCCTCAGCACTTGAACCTCTGACACCAAGTGAGATCTCTCAACTCGATTGCCTCAATACGTCAGCAGCGACCGTTTGCGGGGAACCCGGAGGATCGGTCTACTTCACCTCTGCTCAAGAGGCTCCTCGCGCGTCGCTGCGCCTGCGCCCAAGTTCCGCGGTTACCGGGGTGTCGCAACCTTGCGAGATAGCTGATTGATCGTCAATTTCGCGCGCCAGTAGCCTACTGGTGCGACTGCACAGGTGCGCATGGTTGGGGGTGGCGACGCCTGAACCGGTGGATGGGGACCGACATCCGATTCGGTGTGGGGAGGCGTTGTGGCGGAGCCGTTCGGGCCCCGGAGGCTGACCGATCAGGAAGGGCAGCAGTACAGCGGATCGTGCTCCGGGGCAGCCCGAACGCGGTGCGGCGGGCGATGATGCTGTGGGCCTCGACCGGGAACCGGGTTCCAGGGATCATCCAACTGGTCCGGGCCGGCGAGGACAACGTGCGGGACGTGATTCACGGGCCTGGCTTGCCTGACCCCTCGACCGGCCCCCTCCTGCTCAGTCCTGACGACGAGGGCTTCGTCGTCCTGGCGGCCACCACCCGGCCCGGCCAAGCTCGGCCAGCTCTCTCCAGCCGCTGAGGTCCGTTCGACAAACATGGGCCGGAGGACCTATGGGCAACGAGCCAGAAGGGACGGATGATATACCTACCGATCGGCAAGAAGATGTCTGATCAGATTGGCTGGCGGAGAATTTCGAACCGAATTCCAATCGAGATCCATCACGCATTGAAAGTCAATGGGCCAGCCATCCATCGAAGTCGCTGGCAGGGCCGATTCACCGTGAGCTTCGGAGATTCATCAGGAGGAACCACGGCTTCTGCCAAGCGTCTTATCGGCGCCGAAATCAGAACCCTCATCCTACTAGCGGGGGTGCGATGACGGCCACTTCGGCCTCAGCAGTCGTGGGGGAGAAGAAGTGCGGGATGGCCCTGAATGGCGTCACCGTCAACACACCGCTCTGCCTCAAGTCGTACAGCATCGGATATACGAGATCTCGTACTACAACGACACTGGGCATTCGCGCAGGCTCGACTTCAATCTCAACTGCAGCACCGGGCGGCATGGCGACCTGGGCCCCTACAGGTCCTTCCCAGGCACGACCAGGAAATACTTCTTCGAAGTGGGAGTGAAGAACTGGTGCCAGGGTGGCATGTATGACTACAACGCGACCCCGACAGGGGGATTGTGATTCTGGACCAATACGATATACCGTTAGCACTTCCGGCTAGAACTCCCCATCCCTCTGGTTCAAATCCGGGAGTGGGGGATGGAAGTCGGGGAGCGGGTGCGGGGCGGCCCTTGTCAGGCCGCCCCGCCGATGCCCGTACACCTACTACTTGATTTGAGTGATGTCGGAGTTGTTCGCCTGACGGCGTCCGGTCCGGTTCCGTAGCCCTGGGGTCGTGAGGTACGCGCAGGATCGCGGGGCACGACCGACTCGGGTAGGGCCGCACGGGGGCAGATCTGGCTGCAGCGCTGGGCGCTGACCCGGGCTCACAGTCGAGTGGTCACTCAGACGCTCTTGCCAAGGTGTTCGGCGAATGGGCAAGGATCGTGACACCGACGACCGGGCAGCCATCAGCGTCGATGGCCTCCAACCGGTCGCGCCGTTCCTTCGGGCCGCATCCGCCCTGCCTCCCGTCGAAGTCAGCCCCTCAGGCCAGTTCGCCGCCGGCTCGGCCCGCCTGGCCCCGCAAACTCAGGCACCCCCTACGACTTCATCGCGGTTAGAACCGCGGAAGCGTTATGCCGAGCTCGACCATCGCGGGGGAGGCCGGGCCCCCCTGCGAGCGCTCGGTCTTCTCCCCCTTGACGGTGGGGGCGATCGTACGGGGATCCACGGCTTCGGAGGGAGCACCGGACGCGTAGACGCCGGCGGGCTGCTGGTCCCTGTCGTGGGGGGCCAGCCAGAAGACCCTTCGGCGCCAGGTACCGGAGGCGGGCGATGCCTTGGCCTCCGGCCCGAGAATGGCGTAGCCCACCATTCGGCCGTCCCGGTGGTAGGGGGGCCGACCCTTGCGGGAGCTGAGCCGGTCGAGAACCTGACGGACATAGTCGAGCTTTTCCGGGTCTTCGAGCCAGCGGATCTCGACCTCGTGCTGAAGCTCGGACGGATCAATCAACGCGCTCACTGCTGCGGCTCCTCGGCGGCCTGGTCGTCGGCCACGAGGCCGATGCCCGGATAGTACTTGCGGGAATTCGAGAGGATCATTCCCTTTGGTGACGCCATACCCACGCTCTCGCGGACCCTGGCAGCAAAGTTGCGGGCTGTGACAGGGTTGGCCCCCTCCAGACCGCACCAACTGCTGTAGGCGGCGTACAACCGAGCCTGCTCGGCACGCATACCGTCGCTGATCTTGCAGCACTCGGTGAGAAAGCGGCCGACGCTGTCCTCGGTCTCGGCGTACGCAGTGGTGGCGAGCTGGACACTCTGCGGACCGGTGAGGTCCTTCTCACCCGCGAAGTAGCGGGCGGCGCCTGCGATGAGCCAGGTCAGGATGCCTGGGCCCTCCTCGGCCACGAGAAGGCTGGCCAGGTTGTCGATCTTCCTGTCCTTGGCGATGACCCGTTCGAAAGGAATGAGGCGCATGCGGCGCCAGAAGGCCATCCCGCCGGTGCCCACCTCGGGGCGGTGGTTGCCGAGGAGCCACAGCTTGTGGGTGGGATGGAAGCTGAAGAAATCCTGCCTCATCCGGCGTGCCTTGATCTTGTCCCCGCCGGTGAGGAGCTTGACGCGGGCCTCGTCGAAACGGTCGCCGGGCTTGAGTTCCGAGCACATGATGACGCGCCGCCCGTGGAGTTCGGCGAGGTCGGTCGGATGCCCCTCGAACGCCTTGGCCATGAGGAAGCCGGGCGGCGCGGCATCCGCGTAGTCGCCGAGGAGCTGCAGCATGACGTCCAGCAGAACGGACTTGCCGTTGCTGCCCTTGCCGTAGAGGAAGGGCAGCACCTGGGCTCCGACGTCGCCCGAGATGGAGTAGCCCAGCATCAGGTGCAGGTACTGGATCATCTTGCGGCCCTCGGCGTCCGTACCGAAGGTGTCGTCGAGGAAGCGCTGCCAGCGGGGGGTCGGCATGACCTCGGGGGCGATGGTGGTGGAGCGCGAGTGGCACTGGCTGCTGGGATCAGGCCGGCTGATCAGACCGGTGCGCAGATCGACTACTCCACCCGGGGTGCAGAGTGCGTAGGGATCCGCGTCCAGGGCCGAGGCATGGAGAACCATCCCGGGGGCGGCCTTGGCCTGCTCCAGCATCGCGTTCATACCGTTGGTCGACAACGCTCGGCGCCGGTGGCCTCCAAGTTCGCGGTTGGTGTAGTTCCCGCTCGGGTCGTGGGTGGCGAGGCTCTCCGCCATCTCCCCCGCGGACCAGACGACGGCATCCGTCTCGTCCATCTGCCAGCGGTGACCGGCCCAGCTGTACCAACCCAGGCCCGGGACGTACCGGTAGTCACCACCGTAGAGACGCACGAACAGCTTGGCGTTGCCCCGGTCGCTCAGGGAGTCGGGGAGCAGTCCGTGCGGCGTGGCGACGGCATCCGGTAGCTGTACAGGGCGGGTGATGGCGGCTGGGGCGAGCGGCTCGGGCGCGACGTAGTCGAGCAGGCTGTCCTGCACATGAGGCGGCTGACCGGGCTGAGGCGAGATGGGAGATTGGGGTTGTCCGGGCGGCGGGGTGAGGATCTGTCGAGCCGCAGCCATCGGATCGAAGCCCCCTTCCGGCGCGCTGAAGGTGTTCATCAAGGCCCTTCAGGGTGGAGCGGAGCCCGGCTTCCGGCTGCCATGGCGCTGCGGATGGTAGCGGTGATGCGCACCGGCTCGCCGGGGCGGGCGTAGGTGGCGGCGTTCAGAAGGTGTCGCTCGGCCTCCCCGTGCGAGAGATAGCCACCTGCGACAAGTCCCCCGGCGGTATAGGCCGCCCGGTTCAGCTTGTTGTTGAAGCCGGCCCCTTCTGGAATGCCGGCACAGTTGGTGACTTCGGTGAGGACGGTCTCCAGGGCACGGGCTGCTGCCGTCCTCCCCCCGCCGGCCGCGACAACGGCTTGCCGGGCACGAGGCGGAATTCCGTGAGCCTTCGTCACAGGGCGCGGTGTGTCCAGGTGTCCGGTCCGAGCCAGCTCCTGCGCCAACCACGTCGGCAGCGGAGCCGGAGTACGGCAACGGCCCACGGGGTCGTACACGCCGGTCCGCACACGGGTCCCGGGGGCGATGATGTAGCCTCCGTGCGCGCGCACGTCGACCTGCCAGGCCAAGGCTCGCTTCTTCCCTGTCCCCGTGGAGGAACGAAAAACCGTGCCGGAGCTCACCCGGTACCAGATGTGCAGTCCCCCCGAGGGAGTGCGCACTCTCAGAGTGGAGTCATCGTCAGCAGGGCTCGGCTCACCACGCAGTGCGGCCAGCAGCGCCAAGGTGTCGTAACCGTTGGCCAGGCCCGTCAGGTCGACGTGAGCGTGGATCGGGATACCGGGAAGGATTCGATCACGACCCGGGACTGGCGTGGGATGCATGTCCACATCGATCACCACCAGACCGGCCGGACCACAGGAGACTCCGACTCCGAAGCCAGGGTTGGTTTCCCACCATGAGGTGAGAGTCTCGTGGTCTGTCGTGGCTCCGAGGAAACCGTGACACCACCGTCCCGCTGCTCTACAGCCACAGGCCACCGCACTGTGGCTGTCGCCCTCACAGGCAGCACAGTTGCCTGCGGGTGTCTTGGACCCCGGGGACAAGGGATGAACAGGCCAGCCCTGCGCAGCACACCACCGGGCAGACTCCAAGGCCGCTGACGGCGTGCCGACGGAGTTCCGGGCTGCGCTGCTTCCTATCACGTGGCCTTCCCCACCCTGCTACGTGCCTGGGCCCGAGGGCCGGCTTTTCGGTCGCTTAGGTAAATCCGCAGGTCAGAGGCTTGCCAGCGACTGAAGCGACTCAATTTCCGATATGGCTCAGCCAGACTATCCGAGGAGGGGCCAGATATCAGCCAACGGCACCACCCGGCGTGGCTGAGCGACTGGAGTGGGGGGTGAGTGACTGAGTCGCTTCAGTCGCTGGGCCTGGAGAGGCACCTGTTTTCGCAGGTCAGAGCGCATCCGACCGGAGAGACAGCGACTGAAGCGACTGAAGGTCGGATATATGACGCGCACACGCGCGCATGAATGTCCTCATATACCCAACTCAGGGTCGCTTCAGTCGCTGCCACCCATCCACACCATCCCTGACCTGGCCTTTTACCAGCGACCAAACCAGCGACCGACCGAAGGGGTGCGGTGCATGGAGATGGGCGCGCCTGCAGCCTCCACCCAAACTGCATGTCCCTGCCATGCATCCGACGGCCAAGGCGGATCAGAGCATGGGCACCACCCCACCAGCCGCCCGGCTGGTCAAAGCCGGGACAGCGACTGGAGTGGGGGGTGAGTGACTGAGTCGCTTCAGTCGCTGGGCCTGGAGAGGCACCTGTTTTCGCAGGTCAGAGCGCATCCGACCGGAGAGACAGCGACTGAAGCGACTGAAGGTCGGATATATGACGCGCACACGCGCGCATGAATGTCCTCATATACCCAACTCAGGGTCGCTTCAGTCGCTGCCACCCATCCACACCATCCCTGACCTGGCCTTTTACCAGCGACCAAACCAGCAAGGCCCGGTAGGGCACTCGGTAGCTCGCGCTGGCCCCCAGCTGGACAGGTAGAGTCCCGCGATGCCACCTCGGCGACTGCGGCGACCCCCGAGCAGCGCCCCATAAGATCATTTCGGCTATTTCAGACAAAATCATCGGCACAATGGCCCTCCAGAGACGCGAACTCGCTGGTGTTCGTATGAGTTTGATCCATGAGCCGCTGATCGGCCGGCAGGGAACCGCCTACGGGTTTGAGTCTTCGAGGGGACCCCGATAGGGACACCTTCGACTGTCGGTGGCCTCGGACCGGAGTACGACGGCCCTGGCTGTATCAGCATGTGGGCAAGTGCAGGCAGAGGTCCAGCCAGAGCGCTCGGATCGAGCTGCTCTGGTCAGCCGCCCGGTAGGAAGGCATCGTTCGCGGAGGCGGGTATGCGTCCGGAAGTTGTCAAGTCAAATGAGACGGTTTGACGCTATATGGACTGTTGTGCGGGCAGTGTCTCTGGCTTGGCTGGTTGATCCAGACCTTCTGGGGTATCTCGGGCGGCTTCGGGTGTCGGGCGAAGCGTTCGGGGTGGCGTGCGTAGGCCTCGGTGAGGGTGACGGCCCGCTGCTCGCGGACCAGATCGGCGGTGCCGAAGTGCACGGAGGCGGGGGTGTGCAGACCGATGCCCGAGTGCCGGTGTTCGTGGTTGTAGTAGGTAAAGAAGCCCTCGCACCATTCGCGGGCGTGGGCAAGGGAGTTGAAGTATTCCGGGAAGTCGGTGGAGTACTTGATGGTCTTGAACTGGCTTTCGCTGTACGGGTTGTCGTTGGAGACCTTCGGCCGGGAGTGGCTTCGGGTCACACCGAGGTCGATCAGCAGCTGGGAGACGGCCTTGGAGGTCATCGAGGTGCCCCGGTCGGCGTGCACGGTCTCCGGCACGATGCCGTTGCGTTCGATGGTCTCGCGGATCAGCTCCTCGGCGCGGCGGGAGTCCTCGGCGGCCTCGACGGTCCAGCCGCAGATGTAGCGGCTGTAGATGTCGATGATTGCGTAAAGGTGGTACCACTCGCCCTTGTTGGGGCCGCGAAGCTTGGTGATGTCCCAGGTCAGGACCTGGCAGGGGGCAGTGGCCAGCAGCTGGGGCACGGTCTTGGCGGGATGGGTGGCCTGCCTGCGGCGTTCCCCGGACTGCCCGGCGGCGTTGAGGATGCGGTACATCGTGCGCTCGGAGCACCAGTAGGTGCCGGCGTCCAGCTCCCGTGCCCAGACCTGGGCGGGCGGCAGGTCGACGTACTCGGGCCGGTTCAGCAGGTCCAGCACCGCCGCCCGTTCGGCCGGGCTCAGCGCCGAGGGCGGGGACGGTCGTGGCTTGCGCTCGGCGGCCCGGGGCGGTTTCAGCCTGCGGTAGTGGGTGGCCCGCGAGCGTCCGATCAGGCGGCATGCCGTGGTGGTGCCGAGTTCGGGTTCCAGGCCCGCGAACGCCTCGTCCAGGACCGGCGCGAGGGCGCGGTTCAGTCCGCGCTCTCGGAGAGCATCTCCAAGAGCGCATGTGCTTTTCCCAGCACAGCCAGGGCGGCGTCGCGCTTGGCGACCTCCTGTTCCAGGCGGGCGACCTTCTTGCGCAGCCGTTCCAGCTCGGCCTGTTCGGAGGCCTTCTTCGAGCGGGCGGGCGAGGTCCGCTTGTCGGTCAGCGTGGCCGTCGCCCCGGCGTCGCGGGCCTGGCGCCACTCGATGATGTGTGAGTGGTACAGCCGCTCGCGGCGCAGGATCGCGCCCTTCTCGCCGGTGGGCGCGGCGTCGTACTCGGCGACGATCCGCAGTTTGTACTCCGGTGAGAACGTCCGCCGCTTCGGCTTCGGCGCCGGGTCGGGTTTGGTGGTGCTGGCCATGCTGAAGGGATCTCCTGTCTCGCCCATCCAGACTAACCCGACATTCCGGGCGTCTCAGTCGAGACTGTCAGAGAGGGGTCCGAGGCGGGCAGCTGCTTCCAGGAGTATGGGAAGCACACGGCCGGTGTGTTCGGCGTAGCCCTGGGGCGAGGGTTGGACTCCGTCATGGCTGAGGAGTTCGGTGGCCCGTGTGCGAAAGTCGTCGATGGACGACGGCGCGATCAACGCGCCGAACCGCTGGGCGATGCAGCGCTGCCGTCGGGCAAGCCTGCGGGCCCGGGGCGAGGCCAACCAGCGCACCACGATGCGGAAGCCTGGCGCGGCTCCCGGATCTGCGCAAGGCATCACGACTACTTCCCAGCCTGCGTCGCGTAGTTGGCTTACCGCGTGGCCGAAGTAGCGGGTACAGCGGCCGATGGGTGCCGGGAGCAAGGTGTCGTTGCTGCCGATGATCACCACCGCGATTCCGGGCCGGTAGCGGGTTGAGCCTGTCACTTGATGCTGCATCGAGTTGGTGGTGGCGCCGGCTTTGGCCAGGACTCGTAGGTCGACCGGCAGCCCGGTGGCGTCGGTGACGGACTGTGCGAGGAGCGAGCCGAAGGTCTCCTCGGGCTTGCGGACGCCGATGCTCAGGGCGAGGGAGTCGCCGAGCACCAGCAGGGTCAACGCTTCACAGTCCGGGGGTCCGTAGCGTCCGTCGGGTGTGTGAAGGAACCGCGCGGCCGAGGAATGCTTCATCAGGAGCCACTTGTACGCACTGATGGTGCCGGTGATGATGCGTTGGCGCCCGTGCGGCCCGGCCGGTTGGTGGACGATCTGCTCGGGGATCGCGGGCGGCCCTGGGACTACGGAGGGTACGGCAGACACGGGTGGTCTCCTTGGTCGGGCGGTGGTGTGCGGGGAGCCTTCATCAGCCGAACCGGGGGCGGGAGGGGTGTGGCAGTCATTTCAGTCGTCGGGCCACGGACGAGCCTGCCGCTCGGCTCGTAGAGGTGGGACCGTCCGTCCGATGCTGGAAGCGCCGCTCGTCCGTGCAGCCGGAGCCAGGCGATGGCCCCGCCGGCAAGGGTCGCGGCGCAGGCGATCCAGGCCGCGACCACCTGCGTCGTACCGTCGGCCAGCGCTCCGACCACTGATGCGGCCGTGCAGACGGCCAGCCCGGTCACGAACGCCCGCCGTCTGCCGTACCTGCCGCTCCCCGCGCTGGCCGGGAGGACGCATCCGCCCAGGGTGAGCGCGTAGCCCTCGACGATCCACTGGGTCTGTGCCAAGGACGGTCCCAGGTCCTGGCGTAGCCAGGGAATCGCCACGTTCAGTACGGTGAAGTCGAGGCCGAGCAGGAACAGCGCCGAGCAGACAACTGCCGTGGCGGCCCATGCTCTGCTCCACGTCACCACTGCGCCTCCAGGCCTGGCGGCTTGTCCCGGCGGCGGACACCGTTGCTGCTGGAGCGCGCATGAGGGTTCTCCAGTTCCTATCTGGTGGCTCGGTTCGACTCACAGCCACCTGGGCCGGGTACATGAGGCCGGGCACAGGTCTCAAGAGGCGGAGGCCGTCTCACGGGCCTCACGGCCTCTGATCCGGACTCCGGACCTGCCCACCGCGGGTGTGCGCCTGACCGGAGCTCTTGGTGGATACGGATGTTCAGTGAGCGAACCGAATGACCGAGGGTCGTCCGAGAGAAGGCGCGGCGTCGAGGGCTCCTGGGCTCAGTTTTGGCGTGTGCCCGGACACTCTTCGCTGCAGAGCGGTGGCGTATGGGGTGAGCGGCACCGCTTGCGCGAGCGGCGGATGCGACTTCCTGCTGTGCCCGTGCGGAGCGAACCGGGGGATCGAAGTCGCCGATCGCCTCCGTGCGCTGCCGCGGGGTGGGCGTGACGCCGCCCCTGAGCGGTTCCGACGAGGGAGGAGAGCCTGATGCCGCGATGAGCGGGATACCACCGCGAGGAGCCCGTCGGGTGAGCGACCGGCCCCATCCGCGCTGGGCTGTGCATCTGTCGCATTGTGGTGACGTCGGCCAGCCGGGTGCCCAGCAGCGTGAGTTGGTGGTGTGCATTTCGCACACCTGAGGGCAGTGCCCTGGTGCCAGACTCGCGCCGTGCATATGCCTGGAGCATCAACAGACCGGGAGGTCAGATGAGTCGTTTGCGCGTGGCCATGGACATCGGAGGCAGCTTCACCGATGTCGTCACCTATGACGCGCAGACCGGGCGTTGCCGGGCGGAGAAGGTGCCGACGACGCCTGACGATCTTGCGGCGGGACTACTCGGAGGGCTGAGTGTCTCGGTCGTCGCTCCTGAGGACATCTCATTCCTGGTGCACGGGACCACCCATGGGCTGAACACGTTTCTGCAGCGCCGCGGAGATCGGGTCATGCTCCTGGCCACCCGTGGGGCGGCTGACGTCTACCACATCGCCCGCGGGCCCCGTACCCGCCTGTACGACCTGCACTACCGCAAGCCCGAGCCGTTGCTGGCGCCCCGCGACATCGTGGCGGTCGGCGGCCGGGTCGGCTCGGAGGGGACCGAGATCGAGGAGCTCGACGAGCAGGCGATCCGTGCGGCGGCTCGCCGGGTCGCCGCGGAGGGTTTCGAGTCCGTGGCCGTCGCCTATCTGTTCAGCCACCTTCGGCCCGACCACGAGCTCCGCACTCGGGAGATTCTCGTGGAGGAGCTCGGTCCCGGCCTTCCCGTCTCCCTGTCGCACGAGGTGGCCCAGGAATGGCGGGAGTACGAGCGCACCTCGTCCGCAGTCGTGGACGCCTACATCGGACCGGCGATCCGCCGCTACCTCTCCCGGCTCGACGGGGATCTGGCCGACCGGGGCCTGCGGGTGCCGTTACATGTGATGCAGTCCTCGGGCGGCATCACCTCGACGGAGTGGGCATGCCGTCGGCCCATGCACACGCTGCTGTCCGGTCCGGTCGGGGGCGCCATCGGCGGTGCGGCACTGGCCAGGGCAGTGGATCGTCCCAACCTGATCTGCATGGACATGGGGGGCACGTCCTTCGACGTCTCGCTCATCGTCGACGGTCGGCCCGACCAGTCGTCGGAGGCCTCATTGGAGGGCCTTCCGATGTTGATGAGCACCGTGAACATCCACACCGTCGGGGCCGGTGGCGGCTCGGTCGCCCGGGCGGAGGCCGGCGGTCTGCGGGTGGGACCACAGTCCGCCGCCGCCAGTCCGGGCCCTGCCTGCTACGACCGCGGCGGCACCGAACCGACGGTCACGGACGCCAATCTGGTACTCGGGCGGCTGGACGACAACCGTTTCGCCGGCGGGCGGCTGCAATTACGCAGCGACCTCGCCGAGCGGGCCCTGGCCGCGCTGGGCACCGAGCTCGGCCTGGATGTCCACGCCATGGCCGAAGGTGTCTGCGATGTCGCCAACGCCAAGATGGCACAGGCAATCCGAACCATCACCGTGGCCCGCGGCATCGAACCACGGGACTTCACCCTTGTGGCCTTCGGCGGCGCAGGACCGATGCACGGGGCGTTCCTGGCACGCGAACTGGGGATCCGCGAGGTCCTCGTGCCGAACCTGCCGGGCGCGTTCTCGGCCTGGGGGATGCTTCAGAGCGCCGTGCGCCGCGACTTCACGGAACCCTACTTCCGCCGTGACCGCGACCTGGATGTACAGGACATGTCCCGCCGACTGGCGGACACGGGTGCGCGGGCGCTGGACGCGCTGGGCGGTGAGGACGTACCGGGGGCGAAGCGGCACGTCGAGCACGCGGTGGACATCCGCTACGCC
Source organism: Kitasatospora sp. NBC_00240 (assembly GCF_026342405.1). Taxonomy (NCBI): domain Bacteria; kingdom Bacillati; phylum Actinomycetota; class Actinomycetes; order Kitasatosporales; family Streptomycetaceae; genus Kitasatospora; species Kitasatospora sp. NBC_00240. The sequence continues at coordinate 238,047 of NZ_JAPEMU010000002.1, read as the reverse complement.
GAGCAGGAGTACACCCTGAGCGTCCCCCTGACTGATGAGGACGAGCCTGCTCGCAAGGGATTCCCCGCCCTGATAGCGCGACGCTTCGCCGACCTCCACCAGGCTCGTTACGGGCACGCCAACCTCGGCGCGCCGATCGAGTTCACCACCCTGCGCACGGCGGTGTTTGGCGACCTGGACAGGATCGAACCGGAACCCGCCCCGGCCGTGACGGGCGATCCGATACCCCACGCGGTACGGTCGGTTACCTTCGACGGCGTCCTCCACCGGACACCGATCCACTTCCGTGACGCGCTGGCGCACGGTCATGCCTTCGCCGGCCCGGCCGTCGTCGTGGAGGACACGGCCACAACCGTCGTCCCGCCGGGCTTCGGGGCCCGGGTGGACTCCTACGGTTCGCTCGTCATGTCCTTGGAGGAGCAGTGACCGACAATCAGCCGATCGACCCGGTGACGATCGAGATCATCCGCAATGCCGTCATCTCCGCGGCCGACGACATGAACGCCACCTTGATGCGATCGGCCTACACGCCCGTCATCTACGAGTGCGGGGACTGCGTGGTGGCGCTGCTGGACGACGAGCATCGCGTCCTCGGGCAGTCTTCGGGCCTGCCGATCTTCCTGGGAAATCTGGAGAGCTGTACGGCGGCAACCGAGGAGCGCTTCGGCCGGGAGGCCTGGCAACCCGGTGACGTCTGGATCCTCAACGACAGCTATGTCGCCGGGACCCATCTCAACGACGTCACGATCTTCGGGCCCGTGTTCGTCGATGCCGACCTCGTCGGGTTTACCGCCACCCGGGCGCACTGGATCGATGTCGGCTCAAAGGACCCCGGAGGTTCGATGGACTCGGTGACCATCTTCCAGGAGGGCCTTCGGCTGGGGCCGCAGAAGCTGGTGGAAGCCGGCCAGGAGGTCACCGCGGTGGTGGAGACCATCGCGGCCAACGTCCGCTTCCCGTACCCGACCAGGGGCGACATGCAGGCCATGATCGCCACCATCCGCACAGGGCAGGTCCGCCTGGAGGAGATCGTGAGGCGATTCGGAACGGCCACCGTCCGAGCCGCCCGGGACGAGATCTTCGCACAGACCGAGCGGATGGAACGGGAGGTCGTCGCCAGGATCCCCGACGGCGTCTACACCGCCGAAGGAGCCCTGGACAACGACGGGATCGACCTGAGCAGCCCGGTTCTGATCAAGCTGCAGATCACCGTCTCCGGAAGCGACGTCGAGTTCGACGTGACCCGGTCCGCGGACCAGACCACCGGTCCGGTGAACTGCGGCGCCGCACAAGCCGTATCCGCCTGCCGCGTGGGATACAAACTACTGGTGAGCCCTGATGTCCCGGGAAACGGAGGATCGTTTCGCCCGCTGAGCGTGAAGGTACGCGATGGCTCGGTACTCGGGGCTCGCCCGCCGGCCGCATGCCAGTGGTACTTCTCCCATCTGGGGCTGCTCATCGACCTGGTCGCCAAGGCGCTGGCTCCGGCCCTGCCGGATCAGGTGGCGGCGGCGAGTTACGGCGACTCCATGGTTGTGATGTTCACGGGCACCGATGCTCGCAGCGGCCTGGAGTACGTGAGCCTGGAGGCCACGCTGGGAGGCTGGGGGGCCTGGAACGGCTCGGACGGGCAGAGCGCTCTCATCAACAATGTGAACGGTTCGCTGAAGGACGTGCCGATCGAGGTGCTGGAGGCACGGTATCCGCTGCGTGTCACCCGCTACGAGGTGCGACCGGACTCGGGCGGCCGCGGCCGGTGGCGCGGAGGCAACGGGGTCGTCCGCGAGTACGTCGCGCTGCAGGACTGCGCCGTCTCACTGTGGTTCGAGCGTTCGGTGACGCCGGCCTGGGGCCTGTTCGGCGGACAGGACGCCGCACCGCCCGAGGTGGTGATCAATCCGGGCCGACCGGAAGAGCGGCACGTGCTGAAGTGCAACGGCCTGGCTCTGCGGGCCGGGGACGTGGTCCGCTGCATGACGGGCGGAGGAGGAGGATTCGGCGACCCCGCCGAGCGCAGCTCGGAAGCCGTCCGATCGGACCTCCTGGACAGGTACGTCACTGGCGTCGGTGGGGGACAGGTGGCGCCGTCCGCGCACCTGTGACGTCCGCGCTTCGCGGGGCAGCCGGGTAGTCGGACTTCCGATGGGAAGCCCGACTGGGCCGCAGACGACGGAGAGGCGTCGGCGGCCCAGTCATGTCCGGTGCGGTGGCTGCGGCGGGGCGGTTCCGATCGCGATGGGATCGGTTTGGCCGTGGTCGATGGGCGTCCGCGCTCTCATGGGTACCGCAGGGGACGCCCCGCACCGGAACCGGACCTGTGGCCGCCAGCGCCAGCGCAGAGAGGCTGGCCGGGCTCTTGGCGGTGTGGTGCCCAGGAGGAGTCGCGCCGGCGATGGGCCGTCACCGGCAGGGCCCGGCGATCTCTGCGAAGACCATCTTGCCGGTCGGCCCCGGGACCACTCCCCATTCCTGCGACAACAGGTCGACCAGCAGGAGTCCTCGGCCGGAGTCGGCCAGATCGGGCCGCGCGGGAGCCACCAGCATTTCCGGGTCCGGATCGTGCACCTCCACCCGGAGGGTGGTCCTCCGCTCCTGGACGACCACCAGCAGAGGTGCCCCATGATGGGCGGAGTGCCTGACCGCGTTCGTGAACAGCTCGGTGGCGACCAGCTGAACCGTGTCCAGCGGGTATGAGGCGGGCGGCCGGCAGGTGATGACGACCTCCCGTACATGCCGACGCACAGACGCCACTTCGCAGGGCAGTGGCCGGAAGAGCGTGCTGTGCCCGAGGCCGGCCGCGCTCTCGGTGCTGAACGCCGTCGAATGAAGCCGTCCGGAGTCCCTTCGGTCGTGGTAGATGACTGACATCGGCGTTCTCCCTCTCCCAAGGCGGCTGGCCCACTGATGTCCCGCTCCCACGTTCCGAGGATCCCTAAGATCCCTCGACACCGGGGAGACCGGTCCGTGACCCACAGCAGTCGCTCGGCTCGGTGAGGGCTGGGGGCTCACCGAGCCGTGGACTTGAATGAGATGACGGTAGTGATGCGGTTAGCTGCGACTGTGGGCCTCGCGCCCACTGGACGGGGCCGCAGGTGGACTCTCCGCACATTCGACCTGTCGACCGGGCAGCTGGCCTGCCATTGCGGCAGGTCGGACCGCCCTCACACGCCGGGCGCGCGAGCAGCTCCGCCCGTTGTCCGCATCCGCCGGAAGACCCTTTCCAGTGGACAATCCTGACGGTGAACCAGCGGCTTCCGGTTGAGAGAACGCCCCGCTCTGATCCGCGGCGACAGAGGCGTGGAGGCGGCGGTCTCGGCGGTCGCAGGGCACGGCGGAGCAACGGGCTGTGAGGACTACCGCATCGTACTCATGTGCGAATAGCGGCAAAGATCCTCATGGTCTCCTGGGGGCCACAAGTCAAATTACTCGTGGGCCTGAAAGTCCCGCCTCGACCTTCCCCGACTGCGAGGTGTCCATGGACCCGCGAACGGTGAATGCGCTCGGGCCATGCAAATTTCTGCGGGATTGTATTGCGGGCGGCCCCCGGAGCGGGAGGCCCAAATAATTGGGCCCCCTGGGGAAAGTGCCCCGAAGGTCCCGAGCAGGGGCGAAGAGAGCCGTTCGCCACGCTCACGAAACCACCCAAAGCGGGACCGAATAAGCCGGAACGAGAGGAACATGACGCACGAAATTTGTTCCCCGTGAGCCGACGTCATTTTCTGATCCAAAGACAACTCGGGTGGTGGGAGGGCTGATTCGTGTATGTTAATCCGGAGATTGGTCGCCATTCACGGCGGACCTCAGGTCGCAAGACGGGATTTGCCGACCGGAGGCCATCCGGTTCCCGGGATTCGTACCGATAGGAGAAACACATGAGGCGATGGGGGGCCCTGACGGCCGCAGTAGGAGTACTGCTCCTACCGACGGCCTGTTCCGCCTCGGGTACGGCCACCACGAGCACCGGCGAGCGCGCGGCCTCGGCCTCGGATGCACCTAAACGGATCGCCTTCTTCGGGTTCGCCAAGGCCAACTCGTTCGCGACGGCGACGTTCACAGGAGTCGAGCAGTACGCCAAGGCGCACAACGCGACCGCCCAGTTCTTCGACCCCAACTTCGACACGCAGACCCAGGTGCGGCAGATTCAGGACGCCATCACCTCCAAGCGCTTCGATGTCTTCATCATCCAGGCGAACGACGGCAACGCCGTGCAACTGCCCGTCCAAGCAGCGCTGGCCGCCGACATCGCAGTTGTCGCGGTCTTCACACCCATCGGCCCACGGTTCGACACTGCGGAGCCGCAGCTGCCCGGAGTCATCTCCCTGGTCGACGTGCCCACAGACAACGGCACCAAGCTGGGCAGCCTCGGCATCAATGCCTGCGGGGCCACGAAGACCAAGCCGTGCCGGGTCGCCTACCTGGAGGGCATGAAGAGCCTCCCCCTGGACAACGCCCGTACCAAGGCGGTCAAGGACACGCTGAAGGCAGCCGGCCCCGACATCCAACTGGTCGCCGACGTCGAGGGTGGCTACACGCAGCAGAGCGGCCGTACGGCGATGCAGGACATCCTGCAGGCCCACCCCGATGTGAACGTCGTCATCGGATCCACGCAGGCGATAGCCGGCGCGGAGGCCGTGGCAGAGGGCAAGTCCATCGCCTTCGTGGGCAACGGCGGCTCACATCAGGCCGTAAACGCAGTGAAGCAGAGCCGTTGGTTCGGCCTCTACTACGTGGCGCCCACCACCATGGGGTCCAAGGCCGCCGCGCTCGGCCTGGACAAAGCCCGTGGTGCGAGCGTACCGACAACCCTCACAGTCACCGATCTGGTGCCTCACGGCGGTGCGGCCACCTTCGAATCACTCCAGGAACTCACCGGCGAGTACGACGAATGAGGCGACCGGGCCAGGCGGCGCACCTCCGGCAGCGCGGCCCTGCCCGCAAGGCGCAGCAGCGCGGCGCCTCCGTCCACCTGCGCGTGGAGCGAATCGGTAAGGCCTTCGGACGCACTCGGGTCCTCCACGATGTGACACTCTCCGTGCGCGGCGGCGAGGTCCACGGCCTGGTCGGTGGGAACGGCGCGGGGAAGAGCACCCTGCTGCGTGCCGTAGCCGGCGTGGTTCCCGTGGACGACGGCCGGGTACTCGTCGATGGAACACAGGTGCGAACCGGCAGTCCGCGTGAGGCTCTGCGGCACGGGATCGCCCTGCTCGGCCAGGAGCCCGTGCTGGTACCGGACATGACCGTCCTGGACAATGTCATGCTCGGCACCTGGTCGCACCGGGCGGGCCTGCGCAGTTCGCGTGCCGATCGCCGGACCTTCGACCGGCTGCTGTCCCTCGGCGGGTTCGGGCTCCGTCCGGACACCCTGGTGCGGGATCTGTCCCTCGTTGATCGCCAGCAGGTCGAGATGCTGCGGGCGCTCGCGCACGATGCCCGGATTCTGGTGATGGACGAGTCGACGGCACTGCTGACCGTGGTCGAGGCGAGGCGGCTGGCCGCGCAGGTGCGCGCGCTTGCCAACACCGGCGTCGCGGTGGTCCTGGCCTCGCACCACCTCGACGACGTTCTTGGGGCCTGCGACACGGTCACTGTCCTGCGCGAGGGCCGGCAGGTGTTCACCGGCCCAGCCCGCGAGCAGACACGGGAGAACCTGGTCCAACTCCTGACGGGTAAGCCGACGTCCCTCCCCGGCCCGGAGCCCGATCCGGTGCCCCCCGGCGCTCCGGTGCAGCTGGCGGTCCACGCGCTGCGCCCGTCCGCTGCGTGCGGCGGGGTGGACTTCGAGGTCCGGGCCGGAGAGATCGTCGGGATCACGGGGATGGTGGGCAGCGGACGCTCCGCCGTGCTGCGGGCCGTCTTCGGTGCCGACCGGCCCGTCGCGGGCACGGTCGAAGTGGCCGGGCGCCCGCTGCGCCGGGCTTCGCCCGCGCACGCGATCAGGGCCGGCCTCGTCCTGGTTCCCGAGTCCCGGGCGGAGCAGGGGTTGGTGGGGGGCCGCCCGGTGCGTGAGAACCTCGCGCTGGCGACTCTGGGAACCCGGCAGCGTGCCGGGTTCCTCCGGCTGCGCGCCGAGGCCACCGTCGTCGCGCAGGCCATGGACCGGCTCGCGGTACGCGGCGCCCATGCCCGCGACCCGGTACGCCGGCTGTCAGGCGGAAACCAGCAGAAGGTCCTGTTCGGCAAATGGCTGCTGTACAGGCCCACCGTGCTGCTGGCCGACGAGCCGACCCGCGGCGTGGACGTCGCCGCCAAAGCCCAGATCCACGAGCTGCTGGTCGGCTTGGCGCGGCAGGGGGTGGCGGTGCTGATCGCCTCCTCGGACATCGACGAGGTCATCACCCTGTCCCACCGCGTGCTGGTGATGAGGCAGGGACGGGTGGAGGCCGCTTTCGCCCGCGGGTCCGCGACCCGGCAGGACGTCATCGCGGCAGCGTCCCCCGAGGGCCGCGGGCCGGCGGGAGGCACGGCGTGAACCACCCGGGAGAGGCCCAGCGCAGCGCGAGCGGGCCGACGCGCCCCTCCCGTGTCCGCCGGCCCGAGATCGTTCGCGACCACGGCATCCTGTTGAGCCTGCTCGTGCTCGTGCTCTGGCTGTCCATGTCGACCGACGCCTTCCTCACCAGCACCAACCTGGTCAACCTGTTGGACCAGGCAGCGGTGCCCGGTCTCCTGGCCTGCGCCGCCACCCTGTGCCTGCTGTGCGGACTGTTCGACCTGTCCATGAGCGCCGTCCTCGCCCTGTCAGCCGTCACATCCGTCCTCGTGACCGGCCAGTTCGGCATCCTGTGGGGCGCCTGCGCCGGCATCCTCACCGGGGCGCTGTGCGGCCTGGTCAACGGAGCCGTGGTAATCCGGATAGGGGTGCACTCCTTCATCGGGACGCTGGCGCTCGGCTTCGTCTACCGAGGACTGGCCCTGATCCTGACCGCGGGGGCCATCGTCTATCCGCAGGCCCGGCAGCTCCCCCGATTCCAGCTCCTCGCCCGGCCGGACCTGCCCGCGGGTGTCACACCGGCCTCCGTGCTGTTCCTCCTGGTCGCCGCGGCGCTGTGGCTGCTCCTCGCCGGTACCACCTTCGGCCGACGGGTCTACGCGGTCGGCGGAAACGCCGAGGCGGCGCGTCTCTCGGGCATCCGAGTCGGGGCGGTGCGGGTGGCGGTGCTGGTGCTGAGCAGTGTGTGCGCCGCGCTCGCCGGTCTGGTCCTGGCGTCACGCGGCGGGTCCGCCCAGGCGGACATGGGCTCCCTGCTGGAGCTCTCAGCCATCGCGGCGGCGGTCGTCGGCGGCACCAGCGTCCTGGGCGGGCAAGGCGCACTCTGGCGGGGGCTGGTCGGGATCGCGATCCTCACCCTGATCGGCAACGGCTTCAACCTGCTGGGCTTCGACACGACCTATCAGCAGGTCCTGGAAGGACTGCTGATTCTTGGCGCCGTCAGCGTGGACCAGACGCTGCGCAGGCGTGACTGAGATGGCGTCCGCTCGTGGAGGGAGATCGATGCGCATCGGTGTGCGGCTGGGTAGGGAGAACGCGTACGGGGTCCTGCTGGACCGATGGCAGGTCCTCGCCACGGCCACGGTGCCCATGGCCGGATCAGTATCCTCCACGGTGGACGCCCTGCTCCGCGGCCTCGCCCGCTCCAAGGCGTCCACGGTCGAGTCGGTGACCTGGGACGTTTCCGCCGTCCTGAAGGCGACACTCCGCAGCGGCGACGATGATGGCCATGCCGGCCACTCCGGCGGCTGGACGGTGCCGAAAGTCCGGTCGGTGGCGGCCATCCGGATCCTGCCCCGCGCACCGCGCGGGTTCGTCCCCGGAACGCACCCCTCGGATCTCGTACGCTCCCTGGTCGCCTGGCGCGGAAGCGTCACGGGCGGCCACGACCTGTTCGGCACCGAGCTGGCCCGACTGGACTCGGACGCCGCCGGAGACTGCGCCGACGTGGCCAAAGCACTCGGGCTCACAGCCCTAGCGGTCACCGCCACCGGAGCCAGTGCCACCGCAGCCCACGAGGAACGCGTCGCGACCCGGGTACTCGAGGTCTTCCCGAACGCGCGACTTTGCCTGTCCCACGAGCTGGGCGGCCTGGGCCTGCTGGAACGCGAGGCGACCACCATCGTCAACGCGGCGCTGTTCGGCGCAGCCGAAGAGCTGGTCACGACCTGCGAGTCCGCCACCAGCCGCCTCGGCCCGGGGGTCTCCTGCTGGTTCGCCACCGCCGACGGGGGCCGTGTCCCGGCGAGGCGCTTTCACCGACTGCCGGTGCTGGGGCTCTCCGCGACCCGCGCCACCACCCTGACAGGCGTCGCGGTACTGGCGGAGCGGCCGAACGCCCTGATCGCGTTGGCGGGAAGGTCGACCATCCTGGTGGGCCAGGTCCGCGACGGCCTGCCCCACGTGGAATCCGACCTGTCAGGAGAGTTCGGGGCACGACTCACCACGCCCCAGCCGGTGGTGTCCGTCAAACCGGTGGCCGAGGCCGCGGATGCCGCCACCTGGCTCGCCGAGCACCCGCAGCCGATAGAAGTGATCGCCCCCCTCGACGAGGTCGGGCTCGACGTGGCCGAGCGGCTCTGCTCCGCCAACGGCGACACGCTGACGCTGACTCGCCAGGACGCCGATCTCGCGGCGGTAGGAGCCGCCTGCACAGAGCCGAGCGCCTGGCTGGACCTGCTGGTCCCGGTCGAAGCGTCGGACGAACTCGACGAAGTGCAGTCCCAGGCCGAGCAGCAGGCAATGGTCCAGGTCGCGACCAACGGCGCGCGACCTGGCAGCGAACGCATCGTCAGATCGACCGCCGCAGCGGTCGGCTACCTGAGAATCTGCCGCCTCCAAATCCGGGCCGGCAGCGGCGGCGAACCGGAGGCCACCTCGTGAGAATCGATCCGGACCGCCTGACGGCCGACTCGGTACAGGCGATCTCGGCACAGGACGTGCCGGCGATGGTGGCGGGCAACCAGCTCCTGTGCTCGGCGATGGGCGCAGCAGGGGTGGACGGTGTGACGCTGTGCGTCACCCAGCTGCTGCGCAAACACGGACCGGTGCCGCTGCTCGACCTCGCATCCCTTCCACCGGAGGCCATGTGCGCGGCAGTGGGAGCCGTCGGAGGGTTCGCGCCGTTGATCGAACTGCCACCCTTCGGAGACGAATTCACCCTGGCTGTCAGAGCGTTGGAGGAACGCGTCGGACGGCGCCTGGACGCGATCGTGTCGCTCAACGCGGCCGGCCCCAACGCCCTCTTCCCAATCGCCGCAGCCGCCGCGCTCGGGCTGCCGCTGGTCGACTGCGACGGCATGGGCCGAATCCTCCCGCTGATCCACCAGACCACGTACGCACTGGGAGGACTCCCCGTCACCCCACTGGCCGGGGCGAGCCAGAGCGGTGACGTGGTCGTGCTGGACACCCGGTCGGAGCGTGCCGACCGGCTGCTGCGCGGTGTGGTGGATGCGTCAGGTGGTTTCATGATCTGCGCGCTCTATCCGGCGACTGCCGGGGAGCTTCGCAACGCGGCGATCACCGGATCGACCAGCCGGATCCTGCGCGCCGGCCGTCTGCTGGCCACGGCGTCCGGCCGTAGCAGCGCGCTCGCGGGCCTCGCACACACCATGGGAGCCCGTCTCCTGGCGAGCGGCCGGATCAGCGAACTCTGCCACAGCAGCCCCTCGGTCGGCACCCGGCACTACCCGTCCATGCCGACCAGCATCGTGGTCGACGAGTACGGCAGGGCCGGTCGGACCGTCCGCCTGGAGGCGCAGAACGAGTTGCTGCTCGCCTTGATCGACGGCGCCGTGGCAGCTGCGGTACCGGACATACTCTGCCTGTTCGACCGGCAGAAGCTGCGCCTGGTGGGCCTTGAAGGGGTGATCGTCGGCGATCACGTCGACGTGCTGGTCATCCCCGCGGCCCCCATGTGGCACAGCTCCCGGGGTCTCGCAGTCGCCGGGCCCCGCGCGTTCGGGTTCCCGGTGTGCCATCCCCGTGAGGGAGGCCGCAGGTGAACCGCCAGCGTCCACCGGGCCCACTGACGGTGGCGGAGCTGGTGCACTCCGGGCCCCTGGGCCGGGCGCACCTGGTGGCCGCACCCCATCTCGACCAGCATGTCACCGGCGTCAGCCTGATCTCGGACCTGGCGCAGGCCCGACGGTGCGCGCCCAACACCGCCCTGGTGGTGCACCCGGCGGCGGCTCCCGGCGTCTGGGCGCTGGAGTCCGCCCTGCGGTTCGCCTGGGAACGCAACGCCTCCTGCGTGGTGGCACCGTCGGAGATCTCCGTCACCGACTCCACCAAGCAGCTGGCGGAGCGGCTTCGGGTCCCTCTCTTCACCGTGGATGATCCGGCCGAGCAGGCCCTCGAACTCGCAGCGACGATCGCGGACACCGAGGCGGTCCGGTGCCGCCTGACCGCCCGTTGCGCGGTGCTCCTCGGTGAGCGCCACCGACCACAGGACATCGTGGCAGTGATCAACAACGAGGTACCGGGTGTCCGTGTCGTCCTGGTGACCCCCGACGGGCACACGCTGGCCGGCCGGGCGGCCGACAACCGGCCAGCCGGTGATCCGCACCAGGTGAGAGTCCCCGTCCCGGGCCCGGACGGACGCCCTTGGGCGGAGCTGGTGGCGCACCTTGCCACCCCCTCGCCTTCCTGGGTCCAGACAGTGGAAACCATCCTGCGAGTGGCACGCGCTCCGCTGGCGGCAGCCATAGCCCACGCGCAGTTGTCGTCGGCCCACCAGGCGAGCAAGGACCGGCTCCTCCTGGAAGCTCTGCTGAACGGGGAGGCAACGTTGCCCAAGGGCCCGCCGGCCCTGCACAGCACGGCCGGTCGAACCGACGTGGAGCAGATCGCCCGCGAGGCGGGCTGGCGCCTCGACGGGACCCACGTCGCCGTGTGTCTGCGCCCCCTTGAGGGAGAGGTCTGCGCACTGGACGCGATCACTCCCGGAATCGTCGCTGCCTGGCAGGAGGCGTTCCCCCAGCTCCCGCTGGTACCGATGCCGCGCGGATGGGTGACCTGGTTCACCGGCGAGTCCGCCGACCCGGCCCTGCTGGCCGACCTGATCCGCCGACGCCTCGCCGGCGCCCGCATTCCGATCGCCCTGGCCACGGGAATCGGCCAGCCCGCCACGGGGCTGAAGGGCCTGCGCCAGTCCGTCGCCGAAGCGGACCTGGCGGCCGAAGTCGCAGGCAGGAACGGCGAGAACTCTGTCGAACTGTACGGCGAGCTGGGCCCGCGAGTGGTGCTGGCCCGGCTGCCCCTGGCAGAGATCGCCGACGCAGCCCTGGTACTGCTGGCCGACCTGGCGGCAGATCCCCGCACCGACGTGCTCGTCGAGACGCTCAGCGTGCTCCTGGACTGCGCCGGCTCGACCGGCCAGGCCGCCAGCAGACTTGGCGTTCACCGCAACACGGTGTTGGGCCGGATCGAACGCATCCGTGCCTGCGGAGTCGATCCGGACGCGCCGGAACAGCGGTTGGCGCTGCACATCGCCTGCTACGCCCTGCGGAGCACCCGACCGTGGAAATGACGTGCCGTCAGTCCCAGGAAGCCGGTCCTCCGACACATGTCATGCGCGAAGCAGACTCGCGGCCGGGCCGGGAGCGCGCGGCGTCCGCGGCGACCGCGCCCCTTCTCCTCATACATCCGCTGATCGGCGAGGCGCAGGGCCGCACCCAGCGACCGGTGCCCGCACTCACCGGTTCGACTCGCTCCGATGGACGCGGAAACCCGGAGGGAACGGCCGGCGTGTAGGACGGGCTGGGAGAGACCGGCCCGCAGTGCGATCAGGCGCTGTTCCTGGTCGCTGCCGTCCTGGTGGGAAAGGACGACGGCGAACTCGTCCCCGCCCAGGCGCCCGACGGCGGCGTCGGGACCGGCCCAGGCCACGAGACGGGCTGCGAACTGCTGGAGGAGGACGTCACCGAACTCATGGCCGTAGGCATCATTGGCCCGTTTCAGCCCATCGGCATCAAGCATCACGACCAGAACGTCGGGGTGGGCGGTGATGACGGCGCTGGCAGCGGTGGTGAAGGCTACCCGGGTGGGCAAGCCGGTGAGCGGATCATGCCGGGCCTCATCGAGGCACTGCGTGAGATCCGCGATCTTCGCCTGCAGAGCGGTCACCTTGCCCTGCAACGTGTCGGCAAGATCGACAAGTCCCTCCCAAGTATGGCGGGCAGCAAGGTCGGTACCGTTGTGCTGCAGGCGCGATCGAGCAGCGGCCAAGACATTGTCGATGTCGGGTGACATCGAGCCTCCTCTCTTGAGCGGACCGCAGCCGGGAGACCCATGACGCGTGCCGGCAGCGGCGGCATTGCATGTTCGGCAGTGCTCCCCATGGCCGCTGAAGCGTCTGCCCGAGTGCGTCTCGGTCGGAGGCCACGGGCGGTCACGGATTCCGTTCGTTCCACTGGGCCGGCCCCGGGAAGTCCGTCGGCCCGTGGTCGACATCCCCGGATTATCCGCTGCGTGGATGGAGCGATACCGACAGTAGTCACGCAGTGCGTCGTGCCGTTGGGCAGGACGCCTACTCTTCGAGGGCCGAGGTGTGTCCAGTGCACATTCGCGCGATCCACCCGCGGTGGCGGCGACGGTGATGCAGGTGACGTGCTGCCCCGGAGGCGTTGAGGGAGAAGTTCCCCTCGGCTGAGCCTGCGGGGCGCTGCGGTCGGACGGCCGGCTCCCCGACTCCCGTGACTGCGACCTGAGAATGCTTCTACCTGGTGTTGTAGGGATACAGGTAGGCAGATTGACCGGCAAGACCGCCGCTGCGGGATCGGCCGCGAGCCCCGCGAAAGCACGCTGCAGTATTACCGGAAGGCTCGCTTGTAGGCAGACAGGTATGTAGGCCTGTAGCTACACCCGGCCATCCGACGCGCGGGGGCGAGGAAGCGTTGTAGGGATGCAAGTAGCCAAGTAGGGATGCGTGTAGGGATGTACACCTACACTCCAATAGGCACTCGCAGACATACCCAGGCATCCATGCACCTCGGCAGCCATTCATCTCTGTAGCGATGCGAGTAGCCATCCGCAGACGCACACCTGCACCCCCTCAGGCACCCACCTCCGCACGCATCCCACGACGCGGGTATCCGTCCGCGCACCCATGGACGTGCGATCGGCTTGCTCGACAGGTGCACCCGCCGAGCGGATGAACCGAAGGACCTGCTCGATCCCATCGGGCAGCATCCCATGATCACCCGCGTGGTTGCACACCCCCCTGCCGGAGCAGCGGGGCCCGTGGAAGCGGCACTACCCGGTGGCGCAAAAGATTCACGGCGGATCATATGTTCGAGAATTTGATCCCCCGTCAGGCCTCCGGGCCCAAGTTCTTGAGCCTTTGGGCCTACACCCACACACGCGCAAGAAGAATCCGGTATCCGTGTTTCTATCGCCTGCTAGTGTCCTGTCGCGTCGTAGCATCAATGAACTGCAGAGCGTCAGAAGCTCTTCGGCTCGGGGCTCGATTGCATGTGGATCGGGCAGATATCCCTCAAGACTGCGACGCTTCGTGGCCCGACAACGTGTCGCGACGCGTCCACACCACAGCAAAAGCTCGAGATCGCAGAGGCACAGACCGTGGCAGCTGATCACCAGGCGGGCACCCCACCCCTCGACGAGGACGTGGCGGACCGCCCCATGACCGTCATCGCCATCGCCAGCCAGAAGGGCGGCATCGGGAAGACGGTCACGACCGTCAACGTCGGTACCCGGCTGGCCATGGCGGGGTTCGATGTCGCGATCGTCGACCTCGACCCGCAGGCACAGGCCGGCGAGGCCATAGGAGTCGACCTGAAGGGTGAGCGGATCCTGCGCTCGCTCGGCCTGGTGTTCCAGCACGCCCTGCAGGGCATCCCCATCACCCCGCTCGACGAGATCATGTTCGACCAGAGCGAGATCCTGAGCGACTTCGCCGGCGCCGGCCGCCTCTACCTCCTCGCCTCCGAGGAGAGCACCATGACGGCAGCTCAGAACGCGCTCATCACCCAGCCTTTCACCACCACGCCGATCCTGCGCCGACTGCTCATCAAACACCTCACCGGCCTCGTCGACTTCGTCATCATCGACACGCCGCCCTCCATGTCCTCCCTCAACGCCATCGCCTACGCCGCGGCCGACTACGTCATCACGGTCATGAACCCCCAGCGCCAGACCGTCAAGGGCGCACTGGTGATCAAGCCGACCGTGGAGAAGGTCAACGAGCTCACCCGCGGCGAGTGCAACCCCCAGTTCCTCGGCGTGCTGCTCAACGACTCGAACTCCGAGTCGAAATGGACCGCCCAGGACGTCTTCGTGATGAACGGCATGGCGAGCAAGGGCTTGTCCCCGTTCGTCACCGACATCCGCAGCGACGTCCGGATCTCCGACTGCTACGGACCGACCGGACCGGTCGTCGTCCAGTTCCCCAACCACCCGCCGGGCAAGCGCTACACCGCGCTGGTCGAGGAAATCCTGGAGCGGATCGACAGCCCTCGCGACGAGTGGAGGATTGCCAGCCCCGTAGCGGTCGAGGAAGTCGATGCCTGAGAAGCCCAAGAAGAAGACGGCCGGCCTCAGCATGACGCCCGCCGCGCGCAGGGCCGCCGCCCGCGCGCAGGCGGCGCGTGCACAGCGGGGCGCCGACGTGTTCGGAGGTGACGTCGACGAGTTGGTGAGCCGGTCCTTCGTCGGCCAGGGCGTCTCCGCCGTCGCCACCGCAGAAAGCGGCGCCCCGTCCCTGCTCCCCGATGACGTCGTCCCACCGGTGGCGCCTGCGGAAGCAGTCCTCTCGAGCCAGCATGTCAGCCCGTGGCTCGCCCCGGGCATCTCCCCGGCGGCGTCTCCCGACCCGGCGCGGCCCGACCTGAACGCCGCCGGGGAGGCGACCCCTGCTCCGACCGTTCTTCCGGGTAAAACCTTTGGAGAGGGCGCCGGACATCCGCCTGCGGCAGCGGTGAAGCCTGCGGTCGAGCTTTCCCCACCGCAGGCCCAGGACCTCCTGAAGGCGGCTGTTCCGCCGGCCGGTTCGGCCTCGGACGCCGCGACGGTGGTGAGCGGGCACCGGGTTGCTCCGCCTGAGCCCGATACCGCGCATCCCTCCTCGCCCGAGGCGGGTCCGGTGGTCCCCGCCCTGGACGAGGACCGTGCGGGCCGGCATGGGCAGGCGCTCCCTGAAATTCATGCTGTGGTGGCGGGTGTCCCGCACGTCTCCGCCGACGAGCGGCAGGCGCGGTCGTCGGGGTACGGCATCACGGATCCCGAGGGCGGGGCCACCGATATGCCTGGGCTCGGCGGGGAAGGCGGCACGGGCAGGGAGCCGACCCCACGGCGAGGCGCCGGCGGCACCGCGGGACAGGCCGTGCTGAGATCCTGGACCGAAAGCACGATGGACCTGAAACTCGGCAAGAACCAGTGGCACACCATTCCTTTCCGTTTCGCCCCCGACCTCGTCACGGTGTTGAGCTCAAGAGTGGCGCAGGACCGGGAGGGGAGTGGGAGGCCACTGACGGTGGCCCAGTACGTGGATGCCGCGATGCGCCTGTACCTGCCGGGTGACACCAGCGCCCAGCTGGCCCTGGCGGAGGACTTCTTCCTGCGGCGTGAGGGGGACGTGCCGGCCGGGCGACAGTCCAGCCACCGGGTGAGCCCGGGCATCTACGAGATCGCCTCCAAACTGCCCAATGACTTGAGGATGGTGGGACGGGCCCGGACCGCCGTCCACGTCTACTCCGCAGCGATGGACCTGTTCCTTACAGCGCTGAAGAATGAGGGGCCGCTGATCTGACCCCTCCGTAGGGTGCGTGAAGGCCCCAACCCCGCCGCTGGACCCCTGAACGGGACGGCACACCGCCACCGCGAGCACCAAGCTCGGAGCCACGCGGACGCGTCGAGGGCTGTGCTCATCGACCTGCGGACGGGAAGCGTCGGCGTTCCTGCCGGGCCCCTCCGGCAGGAACGGGGGCGGCTCCACCGGCCAGGCCGGTGGAGCCGCCCCCGTGGTGCGTCCCGGTGGGGCAATGTCTCGGAGCGCTTCACCGCCGTCCGGGTGGGGTGCACGCAGAAAGTGCCTTCCTCGTGGACGACGGCGACCTGGGAGAAGCCTCATCCGGTTCATCAGCACAGCCTGAATCTCCACCGGCGGCTCCCCGGTTCTGGGGATCGTCTGCCCGAGAGGCGATGAGCCGCGACGGTCCGGGAAGACGCCGGATGGCGTGTCACGTCACGTAGTGACCCTCGTACCAGCCGCCCACGGCGGCGTCGTACAGCAACGGAGCACACCAGTCCTTCAGGCCGATCCCGAAGAAGTACGACCTGTTCGTTCCCGGCATCGACGTGAAGGCTCCCTGGTCGTAGCGGTACCCGTCGTTGCATCGGAGTCCGAGGCGGAGGGTCTTCTTAGCCCCCCACACCGGGTTCGCGAACCAGACGTTGTAGCCGTTGCTGTACTCGTGGATGCAGAGGGACCCTCCGTCCAGGGAGGTGCAGACCTCACTCGGAGTGTCGGCAGCGGCGGTCGATGCGCCGCTCACGCTCCCCGCGACAATGGCAAGGGCGGCGAGAGCCTTGATGCGGACCATGGTCATGGATCCTCCATCGGGTATCGGCCGGGGGGCGAGTCACGGCCGGAAGGGACGGAATTCCCTCCAGCGCGGTTGCGGTACAGAGCACTGGGGCGCAACAGGTCGTCCGGGTGGTTCAGCCTTTGTCACCGCGCTGTGTGGTGCGCCTATGGTGTCCCATGGGAGAGGGCCGGGCTATGGGTCTCACGCCCCAATTCCGATGCTCCTTGTGGCGGGTGCCAGGGGCGTCACCGCCGAGCTGCGGGCGTCCGGCGTCGCGGTCAACCACAAGCAGGTTGAGCGGGTGATACGCGAGGCGCGCGACGGTCGGAGTGCACCTACGCCGTGCGTCCGCGCCACGGTGGCCGAATTTTCCGCGGCAGCGCTTCCGGATTTGTTCGTCCACGCCTTCATTGCTCGGTTGCGAACTCCAAGTAGGCCGCATCTTCCGGTGGCTCACCAGGTTCGAAGGTTGACGTAGGCACTCGGCCAACGCCACCTCAGCCCCATTCGGGAATCCCCGTCGAGCGCTGCGTGAACAGCTGCGTGGCCTGGCCGCACCAACCGCCTGGCGGAGCGCCCCCACAACTGCAGTCAGCGGTTTGGGGTCCTCACGCAAGCCCGACCAGCTCTTATATGGATGCCGGTAGGTTGCATGAATACCATGACAGTATGCAGGTAGGGATCTATGTAGGCCTCCCCGTAGGTATTTCGGTAGGCATGTCGATAGCTATCGACATGCCTATATCTCCAGCCCGGTAGGTACCCAGCCAGGGAGCCTCTGATCGACTTAGGTAGCAATTGACACGCCGTAGCACACACTAATCAAGCAAATGTCGAGAAATCCTGGCAGGGGTTCCTGGTTCGCCAAGGTTGAATGATGCGACGTAGCAGGTGAGAGCCTGGGTTTGCGATACGATCGCTTCACGTGGAAACCCATCTCACAGTCGCGAAAGTCGAGGTCCCGTTGGCCAGACGGATTACCCCTGCATCTCTTGCGAAAGCGGCGGACGTCAACCGCGTCTGGCCGAACAAAGCGATTGAGCGTGGCTTTGTGAACGCCGATGCACTCGACGGCGAGGACGTCATCGTCGTGCGCGTCTTCGCCATGGCCGACCAGATCGTGTGGCCCGGCGAACGGCGGTCCCGCAGTGCGCCACGCGACGTTGCCATCTGGCAGAGCGTCGTGATCGGTGCGGCGCGCGATGCACTGAACGACCCCGCGCTCGGCCCCGACACCCTGCTCTGGCTGATGTCCAACGATGTACGCATCACCCGCACGATGGCCGAGGCCCTGGTCGTCCTCACCGAGATCGGAGGGCTGTGCGCGGTTCGGATTCCGATCGGGGCGTGGGTTCTCGAACTCCCCGAGGGATTCGAACTTCCCGCGATGCCGCCGGCAGCGAACCGCTTCACAACCTCCCAGCGAGCTGCCTCCGGGACGCGCTGACCTCTGCTTCCCCACCGAGCACGGACCCGTGGAGGTGACACCCCCTACAACCGAATAGCAGGCAGCGCGTGACCCCCGACCGGTCACGTGGCGCTGTTGTTTTGTCCCGTTGCGGCACCAGCACCCTGCCGCTGCCCGATATCCCATGCCCCTTTCCACTTCCTGGAGAACGACATCACACCGGCCCAGGCAGTAGGTTCAGTGCTGCCCGAAACCCGACGATCCGTCAGCGATACCGTACCCGGGCCAGCCCGTTTCAGGCTGGCCCGTCCCCACCTCATCACCTCCCCCGCGGAACACGAGATCACCAACACCGCCTCCCGCGGCATCACCTCAACGGCGGATTTTCTCTGCGCGCTCCGATGGGCCCTCAAGTCCGGCCTCCATCCCAGGGCGAACGCCACCACCTTGCGCGTCGCCGAACTGCTCGTCGCGAAGTCCAACCGCCGCGGACACCTTGCCTACGGCCGTGTCGCCCTGGCAGAGCAGCTCGGTCTCTCGGTCGACTGCGTGGCCGTCCACACCCGGGTCCTGCGCGAACTCGGGCTCCTCGTGTGGATCGAGCACGGATCCCGGGCGAACATCCTCCGAACCCGCAACCCGGGCCAGGAACCCACTTCCTACAAGGGCACCGGCACGCTCTTCGCCATGGCTGTTCCGCCGGCCTACGACCAGGCACACGGTCGGCGCATCAGCGGCTTCGGCTACCAGGCCCGTGTCGTCGGTGTCACCGACCGAGGCCGACGGCATGAGGCCCGCCTTGCCAGGGCAGCTTCGCCTTCCCGTTCGACACGCCCGAACGCGGGGGTGACATCACCCCCTTCCCGTGGTGGTTCTTGTTCTGAACAGTCACTTAAGGCAGGTGGGACTACAAACTACACACGCGCACGCGCGCATGATCACGAGTCAGGCGACCTGAGCAACGACCCCCGCCCCGTCACACCCTCCCGGCTCCGAGAGTTCATCGAGTTCACCAGGACTCTCCAGGCGCTTGTTCCATGGCTACGTCCCGCTTGCCCCCGGCGCCTCAGCTACCTCCTGCGAGACCGGTTGCTCGACCAAGCCATCACTCCTCGTGAACTCGCCTCCGAACTCCTTTACGTGCCCAGGGCCATCGTTCGCAAACCAATGGCCTACCTGGCGCACTACCTCAAGCGCGCCAAGGCCGGGGGCGGTGAGGGCCCAGTCCGTGCCGACCTTCCAGCCTCCTGGGTGGAGGTTCCGATCGTCGCCCCCCGCCCCTCACCGATCCCGCTGCTGCCTCTGGTGAGCCGACGCTTCCTGGATCAGCAGGATCAGCCGGGCGACAGCCTCGCCGGCATGCCCGCTCTGCAGGCCGCGTGGGAGGAGCGCGAGGTGGCCAGGGCCATCGAGAGGACCTTGGCGTACTGGCGGGCCCAGGACGCGGGCCGTCCCCACCCCTGGGATGACGTGGTGCAGGACGATCCCTTCACTGACGACACAAGTCGATTGCCACGGCACGGCTATGAGTGGATCCCGGTCTATGGCAGTTGAGTCGAGGGCAGCCCTGCCCCGTTCGGCGCTGACCCGCCGGGCTTCCGCTTCTGCGGCCTGTGAAGGCCGACCGTTCGACGACAAGAGCGAACGGCACCCGGAGCAGACTGACTTCAGCCCGAGCACCTTGGTGCCGCCGGCCTCGGTGGTCCGCCCCCAGCCTTCGGCCAGCGGTATTTCCGGTGGCGATGACTACGGCACCGGAAATACCGGTGGTTCCCGCGCCTTGCCGTTGGGGCGCTGAGCGGATGGAGCGACGCGGAGGCGGTCGACCGGCCGTATGAGCCTGCCCCATGGGTGCCTCGCCGGCTGTGCAACCTCGATCGGGCGGGACGAGTGACACGTGTGGGCACCGCGCTTCAGGGACCTTGCCTCAGCGGCGAACCGTACCGGGCGCCACCTTCGGCGCCGGACTCCCTCCGCTCCTCTGCACCCGATCGCCTGGGTACCGCGCCCGCCCCTATGGGGAGAATCGGTCGTTTGGCCGGTGTCGGTAGAACGGACGGGCCGTCGCCCGGTGCATCGGCCGGGTGGCTGTCCATATCCCGGCCGGTGCACCGGGCGACGGCCCGTAACCGGTGGTGAGGCATCTGACAGGACAGCGGCGCGTCGTTCTCTTGCGGGGGGCGAGAACGACACGCCGCCGGTCCAGGAGTTGACGCATGGGGTTCTGCGCCGAAGGAGAGTTGACGGCCCGGTCCGGTGACAGGTAACACCGGACCCTGTTGCGCCCACTCGTGATGGACTACGTGCTGGCGAACTCCACATCGCCTGAATCCGCGGTCGCACACCCGGGGAAGCTCATCGATCTCCTCTGCTCATGACACTAGCCCAGCAGCACCGCCAGCAGGCAGACCCAGATCCTCCGGGCGCGGGGCTCCGGGTCCGCAGGCCCAAATGCGCCTTTGGGATCCCAGCAGCACCGCTGTCAACAACCCCACGCCTCGGCCGGCCGGAAGATTTCAAGTCCAGTGAGACGGTCGTGAGGCTATGAGGTTTGTGGTGCGGGCTCGCGGCGCTTGGCGGGGTCGTTGATCCACGCCGTCGGCGGGATCTCGGGTGGTCTGGGGCGGCGGCCGAAGCGTTCGGGGTGGCGTGCGTAGGCCTCGGCGAGGGTGACGGCCCGCTGGTCGCGGATCTCCTCGGCGGTGCCGAAATGGACGCTGGCGGGCGTGTGAAGTGCGATGCCCGAGTGCCGGTGCTCGTGGTTGTAGTACGAGATGAAGGCGTCGAACCATTCGCGGGCGTGGGCCAGGGAGTCGAACCGCTCGGGATAGTCGGCCATGTACTTGGTGGTCTTGAACTGTGCCTCGCTGTAGGGGTTGTCGTTGGAGACCCTGGGGCGTGAGTGGCTCCGGGTGACACCGAGATCGATCAGCAGCTGGGAGACCTTCTTGGAGGTCATGGAGGTGCCGCGGTCGGCGTGCACGGTCTCGGGGACGATGCCGTTGCGCGCGATGGTCTCGCGGATCAACTCCTCGGCCCGTTCGGCTGATTCGGCTGCCTCGACGGTGTGGCCGACGATGTAGCGGCTGAAGATGTCGATGATGACGTAGGCGTGGTACCAGATGCCCTTGCCGGGGCCGGCTGCTTTGGTGATGTCCCAGGTGAACACCTGGGATGGGCCGTCGGCGACGAGTTCGGGCACCGCCTTGGCCGGGTGGGTGGCCTGGCGGCGGCGCTCACCGGACTGCCCCCGTTCGCGCAGGATCCGGTACATCGTGGAGACCGAGCAGTGGTAGCGCCCGGTGTCCAGTTCGCGGGCCCAGATCTGCGCGGGCGGCAACTCGGCGTACTCGGGGCTGTTCATCAACGCCAGTACCGCATCACGCTCTTCGGCCGTCAGGGCCGACGGCTGGACCTGCGGGGACCTGGTCCGGCGCGCGGGCGGTGGCTTCAGCCTGCGGTAGTGGGTGGCCCGGGAGCGGCCGGTCAGCCGACACGCCGCCGTGGTGCCCAGCTCGTGTTCGACGGCGGTGAAAGCCTCGTCCACGACGGGATCGGCGGCGTGCCTCAGTCCGCGCTCTCGGAGATCATTTCCAAGAGCGCCGACGCTTTTCCCAGGACCTCCACCGCAGCCTTGTTCCGGGCGAGTTCCTTCTCCAGCCGTTCCACCTGCCGGCGCAGCTTCTCGTTCTCGACCTCGGCGGCGGACTTCTTCGGGCGCACCGGGCTCGTGCGGCGGTCGGCCAGGTTTTCCAGGGCGCCGGCATCGCGCGCGGCCCGCCATTCGGTGACGTGGGAGTGGTACAGGCGCTCGCGGCGCAGGACCGCACCCTTCTCACCCTCGGGCGCGGCGTCGTACTCGGCGACGATCCGCAGCTTGTACTCGGGGCTGAACGTGCGGCGCTTCGGCCTGGGAGCCGGGCTGGCAGCGGACGGATTGGTGCTGGTCATCAGGGGTGGAACTCCTACTCGGGGCCCTCTCAGGCTAACCCGCCAAAGCGGGATGTCTCACCCAAGGCTGACAGAGAGGGGCTCCGGCGAGACGAGCTCCAGGGCCTGACAAGTCATTTACGAGTCCTCCGCGCGCGTCCGAGTCGCCTCGCCATCGCCGGCCTCGTCTCCGCCCACATCGCCACCCCTGAACAAGGCCCCGGTTCAGGTCGTCGCATCCGCTGCCGCTTTCATCCACCGGCTTGTACTCAGCCCGGCCTCCCCTGTGAGGCGGGCGACAGGGTTCGGCGGGACGGTCACCGAACACGGCGAAGGCCTGGGTGATCCGTTCCCGATCCCGGCAGCCGGTGGAGAACAGGCGGTGCAGGAGCAGACGGGCTTTGTACGGATTGAGGTCACCGCTGGGGATCAGGTCCCAATGAGCCCTTTCAACTGCTGCTCGGCAGGGTGGAGCCGCATCCGCCGTTGACGGCCACCCGGACCAGCGGGATCGCGGTCGGGCGTGCCGGCTGCCGCCTCGGCTCCGTCACCCGATCGGTGGCCGCTCTGACCCGAATCCGCAGGTAGTGGCCGACGGCCAGTCAGTTGATCTCCGTGCTGGCCGTCGGTGCCGTTGGGCTGTGTCGGGGCAGGCATGTGGCCCGGCTGTCGTGCCGGGTGGGCGGCCTTCCTGGGCTGGTGCGGGTGGTTCGGGCCCGGTCGGGGCGGTGTTCAGGCGGCCGAGGGGTGCCGGTGGGCGCGGATCCGGGCGAGCACCCGGGCGATCAACTGGCCTGCTTCGGCGGTGAAGTGGAGCTCGTGGCGGCGAGCGGTGGCCGTCCAGCGGGCGGCGCGGCGGATCAGGAGCCGGCGCACGGTTGAGATGCGACGCCTCGCGGCGCCGAGCGGGGCCAGCATCGGCAGCCACGCGGACAGGTTGTAGGCCAGCAGCGCGCCCCACATCCACATCGCATTGACCGCGTGCGATGCGGAGGGCAGGTGGTTCAGTCCGGCTCCGTGGGCGGTGTCGCGGAAGAGCTCCTCGATCTTGGTGCGGCGGCGGAACTCCCACTCCGCCGCCGCGACCTCCTGGTCCAGGTCCAGCGGTTCGTTGGTGGCGATGAACGAGTAGGCGTATGCCTGTTCCTCCAGGCCGTCCAGGACCAGGGCGAGCTGGTCCCTGCCGACGGTCCGCGAGCGACGCGAGCGCGGGTCCGCGGACAACTCGGCGGCGTCGTAACGCACCCGGCGGGCGATCACGCGGGTGCCCTCGGGCCATCCGGTGGGCACGTAGTCCAGCAACGCGACCTGCGCGGCCGGGTAGTCCAGAGCGTCGATCCAGTCGTCGTCGTGCACGGGGGCCACCGCCCGCCACAACGGTCGACTGCGCGGCACCCCGAGCCGGAACAAGGCCTCGCGGGCCGTGATCTTCTCGGCGACCTTCCCCGCGTAGTAGCCGCAATCGCCCTGGAACAGGACCGGGCCCCTCGCGCCGGCGGCGCGCACGGCGTCCACCGCCCGGTCGATCTGGGCCGGGGACTGGCTGCGGCCGTCCGAGCGGCCGTCGAGCAGGTCCGAGACCAGCACCACCTGGGCCTGGGCCCAGTGCGCGGCATGCACACGCCCGGCGACCTCGCCCTTGTAGGAGCGGATGACCTGCTCCTTGCGGGTGGAGAACACCTCGATGTCCTTCGCGTCCAGGTCGATCGTCACCGGCCCGGACAGGATCCGGGCCCGCTCGCCGACCGGCAGTGCGGCGAGCGCACGAGCGCTGACCTGGGCCGAGGCCCGCTCGATACCCTCGCGCTGGGCCTGACCGAAACGGGCCGCCAGCGTGGCGGCCGTCGTGGACGGCGGGACGGGCGCGGGCAGCAGCCCCTCGCCCACCCGGTCCGCGCGCAACCGGTCGAAGCCGACCAGGTGGTCCTCGCCGGTCAGCTGCACCACCGCCATCGCCAACGCGAACTCGCCACCGGACAGGCCCCGGTCGCGCTCCTTGAACGGCCCGATCCCGGCGTCAAGGGCGGCGGTGACACTCAGCGCTCGGTCAAGCTCGGCCACGAGTACCAGGCCGCCGTTCTCCGTCAGCGACTCGTCCGCCGGACCCACCCGGGCGTTCAGCCTGGTCCAGCGCCTGCCGGAGGTACGGGAGGCGGTGCGGCGACGCGATATCTTCTTCACCAGACAGGTGCACTTTCGTGTTCGAGTCGATTAGGCGTAGGAACCTCGATCTTCTCAAACCGGCAGTGCACCTGTCGTCGTCTCAGCCCCCACCCTCCGCCACTACCTGCGGATTCGGGTCTGAAAGAGCTCAATGAATGCCGCGGTGCCGACGGTGTGGCCTTCGGGCGGCGCGGACCTCGTCGCCGAGGACGACGACACAGCCGACGTCCCGCAGCCAGGGACCCTGCTGCCGCGATGACGGCGGCGTGCAGGTTGGCGGGCCCGTCGGGCCCGTCGGGCCCGCCATGGTCGAGCATGGTCGGGCATGTTCGGGTTCCGCATGGCTCCGGTGAAGACGACGGGTGTGTCGCCCTGGTGCAGCAGGTGGAGGTGGAAGGCGGTCTCCTCGATGATGTCGGTTCCCTGGACGACCACCCCCACCGTCCACGGTTCCGGAGTCGAGCCCAGCAGCGATGGCGGCATGGAGGGCGTCGAGGTCGGACAGTGTCAGCGAGGCGCTGGCCACTCGGCGGAAGTCGTGGACGCGCAGCGTTACGCCCAGGGCGCTCAGTCCCGGAACGCTTCGAGCAGTTCCTTGCCGGAAGGGCGGGGAGCACCCCGCCGGTCGCCGGGGACGGGGTGGTGGCGATGGTGCCGCCGAGAGCGAAGACGGCAACGGTACGACCGTTGAGTGACATGACGTTGCTCCTGTGCACCTCCACCTGACCAGGCAGGTACCTCACCGTCTCCGCCGCCGAGCGGACACAATGACCCCCGTGGACTACCAAGGGCTCCTGCACGAAGTGATGGCCGAGGCACTGCGCGGTCATGGGCGCGGACGAGTCGCGGACTACATCCCGGCATTGGCCGTGGCTGATCCGACGGCATTCGGGATGGCGATCGCGACGGTCGATGGGGAGGTGTACGGGGCAGGGGACTGGGAGCAGCCGTTCTCGATCCAGAGTGTCTCGAAACTCTTCTCGCTGGCCCTGGCCCTGGCGGAGGGTGGGGAACAGCTCTGGCAGGGTGTCGGGCGGGAACCCTCCGGGAACCCGTACAACTCCTTGGTGCAGTTGGAGAGTGAAAGCGGCATACCGCGAAATCCGTTCATCAACGCGGGCGCCATCGTGGTGACGGATCGCCTGCTGGAGCTGACTGGAAACGCCGGCACGGCGGTGAGGGACTTCCTTCGAGCCGAGTCACGGAACGAGACGCTGGACATCGACGAGTCTGTGGCCGCGTCGGAGGCCCTGCACGGACACCGCAACGCGGCGCTCGCGCACTTCATCGCGAGCTATGGCAATCTGCGCAACCCGGTGGACAGTGTGCTGCTCCACTACTACGCGCACTGCGCGCTCGCGGCGAGCTGCCGTGACATGGCCCTTGCCGGGCTCTTCCTCGCCCGCCACGGGATACGGGCGGACGGGTCGCGGCTGCTGACACGCAGCGAGGCGAAGAGGGTCAATGCCGTCCTGCTGACCTGCGGAACCTACGACGCCGCAGGCCAGTTCGCATTCCGGGTCGGCCTGCCCGGCAAGAGCGGGGTGGGCGGGGGGATACTGGCGGTGTTGCCAGGGCGCGGTGCGGTGTGTGTATGGAGCCCCCCGCTGGATGCCACCGGCAACTCGGTCCTGGGCGTGGCCGCGCTGGACGCGTTGACTACTGCGACCGGCTGGTCGGTCTTCTAGGATCACCGCAGGATGGTCCGCTGTTCACAACACCTGTTCTCCGCCAACCCGGGACGCCACCTGAGCCACCCCTCCAACTGCGTCGGCAGTCCCGTCCTTCGG
Source organism: Kitasatospora sp. NBC_00240 (assembly GCF_026342405.1). Classification (NCBI taxonomy): domain Bacteria; kingdom Bacillati; phylum Actinomycetota; class Actinomycetes; order Kitasatosporales; family Streptomycetaceae; genus Kitasatospora; species Kitasatospora sp. NBC_00240. The sequence goes on along the minus strand of NZ_JAPEMU010000002.1, from coordinate 212,223 downwards.
TCGCTTCGGTCGCTGCTGCCGGTGCTACACGCTCCTGACCAGGCATCTTCGCTCAGCGACCGAAGAGACCCACCGTTTCCGGGCGTCTGCGTCATGCTTTGTAGGCGGCGCCAGAGCGCTGTTGGCGCGCCTGCGGTTCGTGGCGATCGGTTTCCGCTCGACGGAGCCTGGTACTGCTTCATCCGCGTCCGCCGACAGGGACGGGATCGGCAGGCGCCTGGTGGCGGGAGGCCATCAGGGCATACGGCGGAGCGAGCAGCTCGATCCGGCGATGACCTGCACCTTCGAAGCCGCCGAGCGGGGCGGCGCTCTCGGCAATGGGCAGCCGGTCTTGGGCCTGTGGGCCCTGTCCAAGGCTGGACGCCAAGGGTGGAATTGTCCTGAAACGCGGGAGACGCGGAGACGGATGGCCTGGCTCGGACGAGAAGCTGTTCTGTTGCTCCGGGGCCGGGAGCGCCCGGTCCAGCCTGACCGGAGCCAGCGGGGCACGCCGTCCGCTGCGGGGAATCGAGTGCCTCGGGAGCCTCCGGCCGATGGTGCAGCCTCGGATCCGCTCAGCGTTCTCGGCGCCCTAGGAAAGAGGACCAGTTGATGCGGATTCATTCGCAGGGTGCCGAACCGAAGCAGGAGGCTGCGGACGACGAGTTCATAGGGGGCCTGTACGGGGACCACTATGAGTTTCTCATCCGGTATGTGAAGAAGATCGGTCGGGTGGATCTGGCGACCGCCGAGGACGTCGTGCAGGAGGTTTTCCTCCGGGCCTGGCGGAACGCGGACCGACTGGATCGGAGCACGGGCACTCTCAAGCCATGGTTGCTGAAGGTCGCCAGGAACATCCTCATCGACATGGCCAGGGCAAGAAAGGCCAGGCCTCAGGAAACCAACGATCCTTCCCACGACGTACCGGCGGTGCAGGACTGCACGGAGCAGGTCCACGCCGCACTTGATCTTGTCAGTACACTCTCCGAGCTTTCCGCCCCGCACCGCGAGGTGCTGATGCTGCTCCACTATCTGGATCATTCGATACCGGAGACGGCACGCTGCATCGGCGTGCCCACGGGCACCGTCAAGTCCCGGAACTTCTACGCGCTCAGAGAGCTGCGCAGGATGGCGGAGCGGTTCGAGATGGCCGGATAGGGCGGGACCGTGAGGACGGGGGGCGACATGGATGCTGCGCCGCCACGAAACGTGCCGGACGGACGGAACAACGATCACTCGCGCGTCTACGAGTCAGGAGCAGCGGTGTCCATTGTGTATCCGAACCGGATCGGCCTGGACGAGCATCAGGTGAAGGTTCTCGCCCTGCTGGCCTCCGGTATGACGCTGACGCAGGCGGCCACGGTCCTCAACCACTCGGTTCAGACGATCACCTACACGGTGCGGCGGCTCGTCGCGCGGTTCGAGGTGAAGGGGGACCGGGCGCAGCTGATTCACGAGGCTTACTGCGCAGGTGTGATAACGCCGCGAGTGCCTCTGCACGCGTCTCCCGCCGCCATCACCCCGCGGCGTCACGAGGTTCTGCGGATGATGGCATCGGGGCTGTCGTACTCGGCCATCGCGCGGTACCTGCACATCAGCGTGGACTCAGTGCTCAGCCACGTGGAGGCGCTCCGTCGCGACCTGGGCGCCCGGTCGCGGGTGGAGCTGATCAGTGCCGCCTGGGCGCACAAGCTGCTGGGACCGGGGGGCTGACAGCGGGCAGCGCTGTGTGGTGGATCTTGCCATGGCCGGTTCGCCGACGCCTGGCGTGCAGTTCCCGAGTATCGCGGCGGTCATCGCCTCGGCGGCTCAAGCCCATCGGACAGGGGGATGAAAGGTAGACGGTCACGTATGCGCAACCAGGCAAAGCACCGCCGGCGCCGGCCCCTGTCCTGGCGGTTGTCCGTAGCAGGCATCGCCTGCGCCGCCGCTGTCACTGGAACCACCTGGGCGCTTCGCCCGCCGCCGCACCCGGACCGGGCTCTGGAGGCCGCGTCAGTCCGTACTCCTCCGGCGTTCCCTTTCCTCGGCCCCGGTGGGCAGGATCGGCTGTTCCTGACCGAGAGCGCCCGCGCATCCTCCTCGCCCTCTCTCCTGGTGGCGACTGCGTCGGTGCCTCCCGGCACGGCGGCCGCGGGCCCCGTGTCGGAAAACCCGTCGGCTGCGCCGGCCGTCGGCGTGCCGCAGGCCGCTGCGATCGCCTCGACCCCTTCGACCGCTCCCTCCGCGACAAGGCGCATACCTGCGCAGAGGGCCGTCCCGAGTATCACGCCGACTGCTGGGCCCTCGTCGAAGGTGCTGCCGTCACCCGCGTCACCGTCCACTCCTCCCGCGAGCCCGACCGCACCCGCCACCGTCGGCGTACCGGCGACCCGGGAAATCCCTTCACCCACGCTCGTCGCGTCGCCGAGCGGCTCACCGGCGCCGGAGTCTCCCACGGCGGCTGCCACGCCTGTGGGATCGGGCCAGAGTTCGGGCGCCACTTCCGGTGCGTCGCCGGCTGCCGTGGTGCCGCCGGCATTGCCGTCGCAAGCCGCAGGGGTGGGTGGGACGTCGACTGCGTCACCCGTCCCGGTGGTGTCGTCGGCGTTGCCGTCGGAGGCTGCCAAGGCAAGCGGGACATCGGGTGTGTCGTCCGCAGCCGTGGCGTCGTCGGAGGCTTCGGGGGTGAGCGGGACACCCGGTGCGTCGCCCGACCCCGTGGTGTCGGCGTTGCCGTCGCAAGCCGCGAGGGTGAGCGGGACTCCCAGCGCGTCAACCGCGGCCGCGTTCCCGTCCGGGCCGTCGCAGTCGGCTGTGGCTTCCCGCGCAGTCTCGTCCACCACGTCCCCGCCGGACCGAGGTTCCGCCCCCGCTCCGTCCTCGGCGCTGTCCGACCTCGTCTCACGAGGCTCCGCTGGCTGACTTCGGGCTCGGCCTTCCGGCGCGGGCCCGGCGAGTCGGTGCCGGTCAGGAAGATTGGGCCTACGGGCCCGATGTTCCTGACCGGCGCTCATCTAGCATGGGCGCACCCGCTGGAGTGGCGGCCCGCACGGGAGATTCCCGATGGCGTGCGAGTGCCCATCGCGGGGTGGCAGTGAGCTCTGGAATGGCAGGACATCAAGAGGCCGGGAAGCACGGGCGGTTCACGCGAAGGTCCGGGAACCGGGTAGGACGTCGGCTGCCGGGCGCCTCGACCCGAGCGTAGTGGGGGTGACAGGTGGCGTGAGGACGGTTCCCATCAAGTGATCACCCGCCTGGATGCCCGCCCGGACCGGTGCGTCCAGGCCCGAACACTGCCCGGCTGCCCGGTCCCTGGCTCGCCGCACGTGACTGTCACGGGCGGTTCCAGCGGGATCGGTCACGCGATTGCCCTCCCCTGCCGAGCTGCCCGGAGTGGTCGGGCAGCTCGGCAGGGGAGGGTGGTCGCGGTCTCGTCCGTCGCCGGCCTGGGGCGGTGTCCTGGGAGGCAGGGCGTGCGGTCGCAGTCCAGGGGGCTGATGGCGGCAGTACGCCGACTGAACACCCTGGCCCCCGGGACCCGTGGATTCGCGTGGGCCGGGGTTGCCAGGGGCTCCGGGCCGGTCGCTACTGGCCGCCTTTCTGGACGTATTGCTGCACGAATTCCTCGGCGTTCGCCTCAAGGACCTCGTCGATCTCGTCCAGGACCGATTCGACGTCGTCGCTCAGCTTCTCCTGGCGTTCCTGGAGATCCTGGGAGTTCTGAGCCTCGGCATTCTGTTCGTCGACCTCCTGGGAGGAGCGGTTCGATCGCTGCTGGCCGCCTTCGGTGTCTTTGTTCGTCATATCCCTGACCTCGCTCATTCGTTCGGTATGACTGGTGTTCCCGGTCCCCGCCCACTCGATGCCGGGCACGGGGCGGGGGACGTGTCCTTGCTCTCGATGCAGTTCCGCGCCGCACGGCCGCAGGTGAGAGCCGCCGTCCGGCTGCGGGGCCGCGAGGCGCCACAGTCGGACGGGGCCGGCGGAACGGGGAGGGACCTGGTTAGAGGTACTGCCCCGTGTTGGCCACGGTGTCGATGGAGCGGCCGGACTCGGCGCCCTGCTTGCCGGTGACGAGCGTGCGGATGAAGACGATCCGCTCGCCCTTCTTGCCGGAGATGCGGGCCCAGTCGTCCGGGTTGGTGGTGTTGGGCAGGTCCTCGTTCTCCTTGAACTCGTCCACACAGGCGGCGAGCAGGTGGGAGACGCGAAGGCCGCGCTGGCCGTGGTCGAGGAAGTCCTTGATGGCCATCTTCTTCGCCCGGTCCACGATGTTCTGGATCATGGCGCCGGAGTTGAAGTCCTTGAAGTACAGGACCTCCTTGTCACCGCCTGCGTAGGTGACCTCCAGGAAGCGGTTCTCCTCGGTCTCGGTGTACATCCGCTCGACCACCGCCTGGATCATCGCCGCCACGGTGGAGTCCACCGAGCCGTCGTGCTCCTTGAGGTCGTCCGGGTGGAAGGGCAGCGAGTCCTTGAGGTACTTCGAGAAGATGTCCTTGGCCGCCTCGGCGTCCGGACGCTCGATCTTGATCTTGACGTCCAACCGGCCGGGCCGCAGGATCGCCGGGTCGATCATGTCCTCACGGTTCGAGGCACCGATCACGATGACGTTCTCCAGGCCCTCCACACCGTCGATCTCGGCCAGCAGCTGCGGGACGATGGTGTTCTCCACGTCCGAGCTGACACCCGAGCCGCGGGTACGGAAGAGCGACTCCATCTCGTCGAAGAAGACGATGACGGGCGTGCCCTCGCTGGCCTTCTCACGGGCCCGCTGGAAGACCAGGCGGATCTGCCGCTCGGTCTCGCCGACGTACTTGTTGAGGAGCTCGGGGCCCTTGATGTTGAGGAAGTAGCTCTTCCCCTGCGGGCGGCCGGTGACCTCGGCGACCTTCTTGGCGAGCGAGTTCGCCACCGCCTTGGCGATCAGCGTCTTGCCACAGCCGGGAGGGCCGTAGAGCAGGACGCCCTTCGGCGGCCGGAGCTCGTACTCCTTGAACAGGTCGGCGTGCAGGTAGGGCAGTTCGACCGCGTCGCGGATCTGCTCGATCTGGTTGGCCAGACCGCCGATCTGCCGGTAGTCGATGTCGGGGACCTCCTCGAGGACCAGGTCCTCGACCTCCGACTTGGGGACGACCTCGTAGACGTAGCCGGAGCGGGGCTCCAGCAGGAGGGCGTCGCCCGGACGCAGGGTGATGTCGCGCAGCGGTTCGGCGAGCCGGACCACCCGCTCCTCGTCGGTGTGCCCGGTGACCAGGGCGCGCTCGCCGTCCTCGAGGACTTCCTTGAGGGTGACGATGTCGCCGATGCTCTCGAAGGCCATCGCGTCCACGATGTTGAGGGCCTCGTTGAGCATCACCTCCTGGCCGCGGCGCAGCTCGTCGAGCTCGATGCTCGGGCTGACGTTGACGCGCAGCTTGCGACCGCCGGTGAAGATGTCTGCGGTGCCGTCCTCGTTCTGGTCGAGGAAGGTGCCGAATCCGGCGGGGGGCTGGGCCAGCCTGTCCACTTCCTCCTTGAGGGCCACGATCTGGTCGCGGGCCTCCCGAAGGGTGGAGGCGAGCCGTTCGTTCTGGGCGGTCACGCCGGCCAGGTTGGTCTGGAGCTCGACGATCCGCTCTTCGAGGATTCTCGAATTGCGCGGCGAGTCGGTACTGCGGGCGTAGGCGTCACGGCTCACCGTCACGGCTCCCACCTCCTCCGGTAGAGCTGAAATCTGGCGTACACATCGGTACCTGAAAGGAAGTTTTGCCACGAACGGTCTGGGGTCGACCGCAGCCCCGGACCGGTGGCCCGGCTAGGGCTGGATGTCCTCCAGCATCTCGGTGACGAGGGCGGCGATCGGGGAGCGTTCGGAGCGGGTGAGGGTGATGTGGGCGAACAGCGGGTGGCCCTTCAGCTTCTCGACGACGGCGACGACGCCGTCGTGGCGGCCGACTCTGAGATTGTCGCGCTGGGCGACGTCGTGGGTGAGGACGACGCGGGAGCCCTGGCCGATCCGGGAGAGGACCGTGAGCAGCACGTTGCGTTCCAGCGACTGGGCCTCGTCGACGATCACGAAGGCGTCGTGCAGGGAGCGGCCGCGGATGTGGGTGAGGGGGAGGACCTCCAGCATGCCGCGGGAGATGACTTCCTCGATGACGTCGGGGGTGGTGACGGCGGAGAGGGTGTCGAAGACGGCCTGGGCCCAGGGGCTCATCTTCTCGGACTCGGAGCCGGGGAGGTAGCCGAGTTCCTGGCCGCCGACGGCGTAGAGCGGTCGGAAGACCATCACCTTGCGGTGCTGCTGGCGTTCCAGGACGGCTTCGAGTCCGGCGCACAGGGCGAGGGCGGATTTGCCGGTGCCGGCGCGTCCGCCCATGGAGACGATGCCGACGTCGGGGTCGAGGAGCAGGTCGAGGGCGACGCGTTGTTCGGCGCTGCGTCCGCGCAGGCCGAAGGCTTCGCGGTCGCCGCGCACGAGGCGGACGCGGCCGTCGCCGGCGACGCGGCCCAGGGCCTTGCCGCGCTCGGAGGTGAGGACGAGTCCGGTGTGGACGGGGAGCTCGTCGACGCCGTCGACCTCGACGGTGTGGTCGTGGCCGGCGCCGAAGAGGGCGTCGACCTGGTCGCCGGAGACGTGGAGTTCGGACATGCCGGTCCAGCCGGAGGTGGCGGCGAGTTCGGCGCGGTACTCCTCGGCGAGCAGGCCGACCGAGCTGGCTTTGATGCGCAGCGGGAGGTCTTTGGAGACGACGGTGACGTCGTACCCCTCGGCCTGCAGCCTGCGGGCGACCGCGAGGATGCGGGTGTCCGCCCCGCCCGTGCGGTAGCCGGCGGGCAGTATCGACGTGTCCGAGTGGTTGAGTTCCACCCGGATGGTGCCGCCGAGTTCGCCCACCGGGATCGGCTCGTCGAGGCGGCCGTGCCGGATCCGGTAGTCGTCGAGCAGGCGCAGTGCCTGGCGGGCGAAGTAGCCCAGCTCGGGGTGGTGGCGCTTGGCCTCCAGCTCGGTGACCACCACCACCGGCAGGACGACCTCGTGCTCCTCGAAGCGCGTCATGGCGAGAGGGTCTGCCAGGAGCACGCTGGTGTCGAGAACGTACGAGCGCCGGTCTGGTGTCCGGAAGTGGGCGGCCAGCTTGGCGACGGTGCCGCGGTCTTCGGTGATCATGCGATTGCTCCCTGCCGACGACGACCGGTGTCCGATCGGAACCGACCGGGGGAGGACTGCCGGATGCCTGTCCCGACGCCACTGCGAGAGGGGAAGAATTCCCGCTCTGAAAAGAATGCTTCCATGAGGCGGCCGTACGGTCGGCGTCGCCTGTTTCCTGATGTCATGGCGAATTCCTCCTCCGTGAACGGAGCTTCGAGTTCGGAGGCTTCCCGCCATGCCGGCCAGGTTTCACTCCAGGAACCCGGATTGGGTCCGGCAGTCAGTCGGATGAACCCGCCCTGCGCTGCTGTGGATGAGCGCGACCACCCCAGCGAGGATTGGGCATTTGCAGGTGGCCGATCATTTGTTGCTATATGCGCTAAAGCTACGGTAGTCAGTGATCTGCGCCAAATGTCTGGAATATGAGGTGAATCACAGCACGTGGAGCTTGGGCATGGAAGGGGCTTCTCCGGCCTGTTGCGCCGTGTCCTCGCGTCCGCGCCGCCAAGCGGGGAGACGCCTTCGAAGGCCTCCCGCGCCGGGCATTTCGGCGAGAAAAGCCAGGACTTCGCTGGCTTTTCCGACGCATTCTGCCGGCGGCTCCTCTTGCCTGTGGCCCGGCAGCGGCAGGTGGTGCGAGCGACGTCTGCGGCCACCCTCGCTGCGGACGGCATTGGCCCCGCGCCGTCGGGAGCACAAAGGGAGGTACCAGCTGGGTCCGGGCACCCATGTCTCCACGCTCGGAAGGTTTGGACGTCTTGGCGGGCAGGCTTCCTGCCGATGTGACGAGTCTGGTCGGGCGTCGGGCGTCGGGCGGAGCTAAAGCGGGTGCTGGAGGACTCGCGTCTGGTGACGTTGACCGGCATCGGTATAGGCCTCCGGAGTGAGTTCTGCTCCTGGCCGTGAAGTACAGAGGCGGTCGACCGCAGTTGCTCACGACTCCAGGTCAGTGAGCAGTACGTCGACATCCACACGGTAGCCGTTGTCCGTCTCCCGAATGGCGAACCAGTGGGCGAGGAGTTCGACGATGTCGAGTCCGCGGCCGTGCTCATCTGGATCGGCGCACGCCGGCTCGGAGCTCGTAGGGCACGGGCGTCCGGTATCGGAAACCGCGATGTTCAGGATCTGTTGGCGCAGGGTCAGGCTCACAGTCATCTCTGAACGTCCATAGCGTGATGCGTTGGTGGCGAGCTCACTGATGATCAGGACGGCGGAGTCCCGATCGTCCGGAGCCAGGAGCCAGTGGCCCAGTACATGCGAGGCGAACTTACGGGCGGTCCGTACCTGGTCATCGGTGGCCGGAAGGGAGATCAGCGCCTGGCGCGTGGTCGCCAGGGCCGGGGCGTCAGCCGGAGCGGTCTTGACCGCGGAGGCCTCTGCGGGAAGCCTGCGGCTGACGGGGACCGCGGGGGCTTCAACAAGCTGAGATCGGCGAGTGCTCATGACCCCTCCTCTCCTTCGGGTGGGGAGCCACCTCTGCGGCTCTTGCTGTGATGGAAGCAGCTTCTCAAGGGCAGGGGCAGCAGCCATGGGCGTCGTGTTGCTTGCTTAGGGACGTCACTGGGCAGATCGCACATCCGTCATGTCGGCAGGCTGGCAGGGAGACTTCCCAATGCCGCTTGTCAAGGAGCTGCGATGACTGGTGGTGCAGGTTGGTAGCACCGACCGTCACGCAGAAGTGCCCACAGGACATTGACCCGTCGACGCGCCAGGGCCAGGACGGCCTGGCTGTGGCGCTTGCCTTCGGCTCGCTTGCGGTCGTAGCCCTCTCTGTCAGCCTTGGGTGAGACATCCCGCTTTGGCGGGTTAGCCTGAGAGGGCCCCGAGTAGGAGTTCCACCCCTGATGACCAGCACCAATCCGTCCGCTGCCAGCCCGGCTCCCAGGCCGAAGCGCCGCACGTTCAGCCCCGAGTACAAGCTGCGGATCGTCGCCGAGTACGACGCCGCGCCCGAGGGTGAGAAGGGTGCGGTCCTGCGCCGCGAGCGCCTGTACCACTCCCACGTCACCGAATGGCGGGCCGCGCGCGATGCCGGCGCCCTGGAAAACCTGGCCGACCGCCGCACGAGCCCGGTGCGCCCGAAGAAGTCCGCCGCCGAGGTCGAGAACGAGAAGCTGCGCCGGCAGGTGGAACGGCTGGAGAAGGAACTCGCCCGGAACAAGGCTGCGGTGGAGGTCCTGGGAAAAGCGTCGGCGCTCTTGGAAATGATCTCCGAGAGCGCGGACTGAGGCACGCCGCCGATCCCGTCGTGGACGAGGCTTTCACCGCCGTCGAACACGAGCTGGGCACCACGGCGGCGTGTCGGCTGACCGGCCGCTCCCGGGCCACCCACTACCGCAGGCTGAAGCCACCGCCCGCGCGCCGGACCAGGTCCCCGCAGGTCCAGCCGTCGGCCCTGACGGCCGAAGAGCGTGATGCGGTACTGGCGTTGATGAACAGCCCCGAGTACGCCGAGTTGCCGCCCGCGCAGATCTGGGCCCGCGAACTGGACACCGGGCGCTACCACTGCTCGGTCTCCACGATGTACCGGATCCTGCGCGAACGGGGGCAGTCCGGTGAGCGCCGCCGCCAGGCCACCCACCCGGCCAAGGCGGTGCCCGAACTCGTCGCCGACGGCCCATCCCAGGTGTTCACCTGGGACATCACCAAAGCAGCCGGCCCCGGCAAGGGCATCTGGTACCACGCCTACGTCATCATCGACATCTTCAGCCGCTACATCGTCGGCCACACCGTCGAGGCAGCCGAATCAGCCGAACGGGCCGAGGAGTTGATCCGCGAGACCATCGCGCGCAACGGCATCGTCCCCGAGACCGTGCACGCCGACCGCGGCACCTCCATGACCTCCAAGAAGGTCTCCCAGCTGCTGATCGATCTCGGTGTCACCCGGAGCCACTCACGCCCCAGGGTCTCCAACGACAACCCCTACAGCGAGGCACAGTTCAAGACCACCAAGTACATGGCCGACTATCCCGAGCGGTTCGACTCCCTGGCCCACGCCCGCGAATGGTTCGACGCCTTCATCTCGTACTACAACCACGAGCACCGGCACTCGGGCATCGCACTTCACACGCCCGCCAGCGTCCATTTCGGCACCGCCGAGGAGATCCGCGACCAGCGGGCCGTCACCCTCGCCGAGGCCTACGCACGCCACCCCGAACGCTTCGGCCGCCGCCCCAGACCACCCGAGATCCCGCCGACGGCGTGGATCAACGACCCCGCCAAGCGCCGCGAGCCCGCACCACAAACCTCATAGCCTCACGACCGTCTCACTGGACTTGAAATCTTCCGTAGTACCGCCGCGAGTCGGGGCAGCACGTCAGGCTGCTCATCGCCGACATGTAGAAGACGCGTTGGAGCCCGCGGTGGTAGCGGGTCGGGCGATGCCGGTTGCCGCTGATCTTGCCGGAGTCGCGCGGCGCGGGCGCGAGGCCGGCGTAGGTGGCGAGGCGGTCCGGGCTCGCGAACAGGGCCATGTCGCCGCCGGTCGCGGCGAGGAACTCCGCGCCGAGCAGGGGGCCGATGCCGGGCATGCTGGTGACGATCTCGGCGTGCGGCTGGGCCTGGAACGCGGCCTGGATCGCCGCGTCCGCCTCGGCGATCTTCTCGTTCAGGTCCATGACCTCGCGGGCCAGGGTGTGCACCATGCGGGCCGTGGCCTTCTCGCCGGGGACGGCGGTGTGCTGGCGCTCGGCGGCGTCGACGGCCAGCCGGGCGAGGCTCGCGCAGCCGCGGACCTTGCGGTTGCGGAGCCAGGTCTCCAGTCTGCTGGCGCCCATGCGGCGTATCCCCGCCGGGGTCTGGTAGCCCGTCAGCAGGACCAGCGGACCGTTGTTGGACAGGTCCAACGTCCGTTCCAGGGCGGGAAAGAGGCTGGTCAGCATGCCTCGGAGCCGGTTGACGGCGCGGGTGCGGTCGCAGACCAGGTCGGTGCGACGGCGTGTGGTCAGCCTGAGCTCGGTCAGGTCGTCGTCGGCGACGTTGACGGGCATCAGGTCGCGGCGCATGCGGGCTTGGTCGGCGATGACGACAGCGTCGCGGGCGTCGGTCTTGCCTTCGCCCCGGTAGCCGGCGCTGGCTCGGTTGACGGTCCGGCCGGGGATGTAGAGGACGCGCTGGCCGTGGCCGACGAGCAGGGCGATGACCAGCGCGGCGCCACCGTCGGCGAGGTCGATGGCCCAGGTCACGTCCTCGCCCAGAGCGAGGACGTCGGCGATGAGCTTCAGCAGCTCGGGCTCGTCGTTGGCGATGCGGCGCGACAGCAACTTGCCGCCCTGGGCGTCCAAGGCCACGCAATGGTGGTGTCCCTTGCCCGCGTCGATCCCCGCCCATATTCCGGTCATCGTGCTCCAGGTGCCGTCGAAGTTGTCTCGTACTCGGACGACCGCGCCGGCGTTGTCCTACTCAGCGATGTGCTCGCAACTCCCAATGAGCGGCCGGGTCGTCGTTGGGGCACCGGGCGGCCAAGTCTCGCAAGCCACGGTCGGCAACATCTCAGCAGCCACACCCGGCACCCCTGGGCGACCGGACCCAACGAATGGCCCGCTCATCCCGCTCAGAAGGTAGGACTTCTCAGCGAGCTAAGGAGTCAAGCGGCAGCCGTGATGGACGACGTGACAAGGGAGGTGAAGGCGTGATTCTCATCGAACAGCGTGCGGTTCTGGAGGCAGTGGAAGAGCTGTCCGAGCAGTCGGCTCAGGAGGTTGCGTTGGGCGCCGGCGTGCCAGTCTCCGTGGTCGCGTCGGCGGCGGTAGTGGGCGTCGGCGCCGGGCGAGGCCTGGAGGGAGGAGAAAGCCCAGAGGAATCCGGCGTGCATGAGCCGGTTGTTCTTGACCATGCGTCGGCCGATGTAGCTCTTCTTGCCGGAGGCCCGGGTGATGGGTGCGGATCCCGCGTAGGCCTTGAGCCGCGGGCGTCGGCAAACCGGGTCCGGTCGTCGCCGATCTCCGCCAGAACCCGCGCCGCCAGCTGAATGCCCAGGCCCGGGAAGCTCAGGTATATCTCCGCGTCCAGGTGCTCACGGAACGCGGCCTCGACCGCCTCGGCGAGGTCGTCACCGGCCTGGCAGGCCGCGTCGAACTGCTTCAGCAGGGCGGCCAGCTGGTGGCCGAAGGCGTCCTCGACCGCTTCGGGGCGGCGGGCGTGCTCGGCCCGGAAGACCTCGCGGAGCCGATCCGCCTCGGCGTCGATCTCGCGCTGGCGGCCAGCGCGCTTGAGCGCGGCCCGTAGCTGGGCCAGGGAGAGCTTCCCGGCCCGGGCCGGGGTCGGCGCGGCAGCGAGCACGGCGCGGGCATCCGATCGGGCGAGACCGCCGGCCTTGCTCTGGAAGGCCTCCAGGGCGGCTGGGTAGTACTCGCGCAGGAGCGAGCGGATCTGGCCGCCGAGCATTTGGCGGTTCCAGACGGCATCCTGTTGGGCGCGGGCCAACACGGTGACAGCCAGGCCCTGGTCGGAATCGGCCGGCAGTAGCCGGTGCATGGGCATGTCGGTGCGCAGGATGTTCGTCAGGACCAGGGCGTCGGCCACTTGACTTCTTGCGGCTGACGCCGTGGCGGTCGCGGTAACGGGCGGCGGCGAGCGGGTTGATCGCGAACACCTGACGCCGGCCGGTGCGCAGGACGGCCACCAGCAGGCCGTGGCTGGTCTCGATCGCCACCGGGATCGGTGCTTCGGGCTGTCGCCGTGTTCGGCGAGCAGGTCCAGCAGCAGCCGGTAGCCGGCCGCGTCGTCGCTGATCCGGCGCTTGGCCACCAGCTCACCGACTTCGTCGACCAGGGCGACGTCGTGATGCGGTTCGGCCCAGTCGATGCCGCAGAAGATCTTCAACCGACACCTAACAGTGTCCGTCACACCAGACAGACCCAGATCCCACTAAGACCGTGTCCTACGTGGCTGTGGTCTCGTTGTGTGGGTCATCGGGAGTGGTGAGTGGGGATGGATCGTTCCTGACGGCTTGTGGGAAGTGGTGGAGCCGCTGCTTCCTGCGGCTCGAGTTCGCCGGCAGGGTGGTGGGACGGTCAACTTGGACGATCAGGCGGTCTTCGCCGCGGTTGTCTACGTGTTGACGACGGGGTGTGCGTGGCCGCATCTGCCACCGTGTTTCGGGGTGTCGAAGTCGACGGTGCACCGCCGGTTCACGATCTGGTCGAAGGACGGCACCCTTGCGGCTGGGTCTCTCGACCCCATCCGGTAGGGCCGGCGGCTCAAATGCCCCTCCCTGGCCTTGACGGCGCCAGCAGGTGGAAGGATCAATGGGCGCATCAGCTCGACATATTAAGGAGACCCTTGCATTCTCTGACGCGAATTTTCGGCACTGCCGCCACGACACTTGTCCTAGTGGCAGGGGGCGGTGTCGCCCTGGCTCCCTCGGCCTCCGCCGCGCCGTGGGGGACGATGCAGTGCAAGTCCATCAACGCAGACCAAGGAAGACTCCAAGGGTATCTCTGCAACACCCTGCAGTGGAACGGGTGGCGGGCTTCCTTCGCGAACAAGGGCAGTACCAGGCGGCTCGACTTCAGGCTGAACTGCCTTGCGGATGGCTCTTGGTTTAAGGTTTACGATCCGGGATCTTTCTACTCCAAGAGCGGTCAGGTGAATAGCTACATCTTCGACTACGATAACGTCGTTGCTGCTCATACAGATCCATCCGCCTGTGCCGTGGAGATGTTCGACTATGGAACCAGCTATTGGTACTCGTCCGGGTCGGGCATCAGTAGGTGACAATTGACGGACATCCCCGATCGGGGCTTCGGCCTCAGGACCCCGGACTGTTCCCTGGATGTCCGGTACGGCCCTGATCGTCATGGGCGGCGCATTCGGACATGAAGCGATGAGCATGGCATCTGTGGATCATGGAGTTCTTCAGGCTTCAAGATCTGTGAGGGTGCCGTGCTCATCGCTTTTCCTCATGCCCATTTGGCGCCATCGGCAGCGCCTTCCTTAGCTTGTTCTTTATGGTCTGATTCGGTCGCGTTCGATGATGGTCATGGGGCGTCGGACGGTTTTTCCCACGTCGTAGCGGGTGGCGGATCGGCTGTTCTTCGAGCCGGCCGGTCTGCCGGGGCCCGGCCTGGTGGGTTTGGGCGCACGGGCCGGACAGAGCATGGCGGGGCGGAGGTTCCTGAACCCCCGACGGACCCGGGCGGGGGTGAGCCTGTTCGGTTCGGTGGGCCTCTCCCAGGGTCGGCGGAGGTCCTCGGCGAGGGGACGGGCGAGGCGGAGCTGGGTGTGCGCGACGATGATCAGCCACGTCCAACGGTCCGCCGCCTCGGGGCTGCGGAGCTTCGGCCGGGTCCAGCCGAGGGTCTGCTTGATCATCCGGAACGTGTGCTCGAGGTCGAACCTTCGCAGGAACGCCTGCCACCGTAGGTCGACGCCGGCGCCCTCCAGGCCGGTGGCGGAGGACCACAGCCAGACCGGCAGGGGATCGCCGCCGCCGGGCAGACGGTCGACCTCCAGGCGGATCAACGTCCCCTCGAGGGCGGGGAGTTCGCCGTCGTGGTCGATCCACGCGGCGCGAGTCGTGAGCCGGGGGTGGAGGCGGTCCCAGGCCATCGCCCGGGCCGCGCCGTAGCGGTCGGTGACCTGGGTCGTGGCCGCGCCCCACGTCTCCGGCTTGGCCAGGCGGAACTCCTTGCCGTGCTTCGGATATCGCCCGCCCCGGGGATAGGCCAGGGCGTATTCCTTGAGCGAGGGCGTCGGCCGTCGCATGACGCGGTCCGAGCGCAGACGCCCCAGGACCTCGACGGGCAGCCCGTCGAGAAGGTAGGCCATGCGCGGGGCGTCGTAGCCGGCATCGAAGACGACCATGATGTCCGGATCCCCTTCCCGCCACCGCCCGCCGGCGATCAGGTTCTCGACCACCCGGCGGACCTCGCGGGCGGTGACCTCGGCGACATCGTCCGCGGGACCGAGCCGCACCGCGTCCAGCAACTGGCACCACGAGGTGCGGCCCGTCTCCAGGGCCGCAACGAAGGAGTACGGCCAGCCGGGGATCATGAGGTGCTGGTCCCGGCCACGCCCGTAGGTGTGGCAGAACAGCCGGTCCGCACTGCACTCGGCGTCCGGTCTCAGCCAGTTGCTCACGTCCACCGCCAGCACCAGCCGCCCGTCGGCCGCCTTCGGCTGCGGCAGCCCGGCCAGCGCACGCCCGAGCCGCCGGGCATCGATACAGCCGCGGTTCAGCGCCTCGTACAGGGCGCCGTGCCCGCGCCGGTGCTCGGACACCAGCGACAGTTCCACCGGTGAGACGACGGGCCCGTCCCAGCACAGCAACGCGTCGGTCAGCTCGAACAGCGCGTCACGCCGGTCGGACAGGCACCCGTAGAACGTGCCCCGGAAGCGTGACGCCTCCGCGAACGCCTCCTCCTGGGCACCCGAAGCACACTCATAAGCACGGCCCTCGCGGTGATCCGGTGTACTCCTTGGCAGGAGCACAGGATCGGGCGAGGGCCGTGCCGACGTGCGGCGAACTCCCATGTGAGTGACCGTGTACGACCCCATGTTCGACACCGGACCAAAAAGAACAAGCTTAGACCGTGTCCTATGTGGTGGTCTTGGACAGGCGTTTGTGGCATGTGATGACGGCGGCGAGGTCGCAGAAGGCCAGGTAATGGCGGTGATCGCGTTCGTAGCGTCGGGCGATCCGGCGGTAGCCGGTGAGCCACGACATGGTGCGTTCGATGACCCACCGATGGCGGCCGAGGGTCTGGCTCGACTCGATGCCCTTGCGGGCGATCCGGGGCAGGATCTGCTGCCGGCGGAGCCATTTCCGCAGCTCAGCGTTGTCGTACGCCTTGTCTGCGTGCAGCTTGCGTGGCAGGAGGTGCAGGCCTCGCTCGGGGTCGTGCTTCGCAAGGAGGGCTTCGACCAGGGGCGTCAGGCCGTGCTGGTCGTGGGTGTTGGCGGAGGAGATGCCGACGATGAGGGGCAGCCCGTTGCGGTCGGACAGGACGTGCACCTTGGAGCCGGGCTTTCCACGGTCGACGGGGCTGGGACCTGTATGTTCACCCCCTTTTTCGGGCTCTTGTGCTCCATCTGTGGGTCGCTGAGGAGCGCCTGACGCAGTACACGCCGTCCCCTGTGCAGATCTTGAGGTGTTGAGGCCCGAGATCGGTTTGCGCAGGGAGAACGGCGTGCGGTTCACCACGGTATTGAACGCGCTGGTCGGATGCGAGCAGGCGGTGCCGGAGGACGTGCGGTTCGAGGTAGATGCGCAGGTCATCGTGGTCGCGGTCCGGCCGAGGTCTCGGGCGCGTCGCCGTTGCGGGATCTGTGGGAGCCGCTGTCCGGGGTTCGACGCCGGTGCGGGGCGTCGGCGCTGGCGTCACCTGGACGCTGCCGGCCTCAAGCTCTACCTGGAGGCCGACGCGCCCCGGGTGACCTGCCGGCGGCACGGGGTGGTGGTCGCCGCCGTCCCCTGGGCCCGCCACGACGCCGGGCACACCCGCGACTTCGATCAGCAAGTCGCCTGGATGGCCACCGAATGCTCCAAGGCGGCCACTGCCCAGCTGATGCGGACTGCCTGGCGCACGGTCGGCGCGATCATCACCCGCCACCAGGCCGACGCCGACGCCGGGATCGACCGGCTCGCCGGCCTGCGGCGTGTCGGCATCGACGAGATCTCCTACCGGCGCGGGCAGAAGTACATGACCGTCGTGGTCGACCACGACTCCCGACGGGTGGTGTGGATGGCGGACGGCCACGGCAAGGACGTACTGCGCTCCTTCTTCGACGTGCTGGGCGCCGACCGCGCGCACGGGCTCACCCACATCAGCGCCGACGGCGCCGAGTGGATCGCCGACGTGGTCGCCGAGCGCGCTCCCAACGCGGTACGCGCCATGGACCCGTTCCACGTCGTGGCCTGGGCCACCGAGGCCCTGGACGAGGAACGCCGCTCCGCGTGGAACCGGGCACGACGCGAGGCCGCCGACCCCGAACTCGCCCGCCGCCTCAAGCACTCACGCCACGCGTTGTGGAAGAACCCCGAGGACCTCACGCCCCGCCAGCAGGTCAAACTCGCCTGGATCGCGACCAACGACCCCCGCCTGCACCGCGCCTACCTGCTGAAGGAGGGCCTGCGCACGATCTACCGGATCGCCGCCGAGGAGGGCGTCCAGGCCGCGGTGAAGGCCCTGGACCGATGGCTGTCCTGGGCCGCCCGGTGCCGCCTTCCGGCCTTCACCGACCTCGCTCGCAAGATCAAGCGCCACTACGAGGCCATCCTCCACGCGATCATCGAGAAGCTGTCCAACGGCCTGATCGAGTCGACGAACACCAAGACCCGCTTGATCATCCGCCGAGGCTTCGGCTTCCGTTCCGCCGAGGCCGTCATCGCCCTCGTCATGCTCTGCCTCGGCGGCAACCGCCCCACCCTGCCCCGACGCCAACTCGCATGACCCGACCCACAGGTCCAGCACAAGAGCCCTTTTTCGCGCGGACGTGGACGGAGTCGACGACGACCCGTGTCAGGTCCAGGATTTCGGCGTCGGCCAGGCGCTCCAGCATCACCCTGCGGAGCCGGCCCCACAGGCCGTCCTTCGACCAGATCGTGAAGCGGCGGTGCACCGTCGACTTCGACACCCCGAAACACGGTGGCAGATGCCGCCACGCACACCCCGTCGTCAACACATAGACCACCGCGGCGAACACCGCCCGATCATCCAAGTTAACGGTGCCACCGCCCTGCTGGCGCACTTGAGCAGCAGGAAGCAGCGGCTCGACCACTTCCCACAATCCATCAGGAACGATCCATCCCCACTCACCACTCCCCATGACCCATACAACGAGACCACCACCACGTAGGACACGGTCTAAACCGGGGTGATCTGGAACCGCCTTCACTACGGATTAGGAACACCGTCAGCCAGTCCCGGTCGTCGATCATCTGGCGCATTCTGCGGGAGACGTGGGTATTCAGCCGGTCCCAGATCAGCACGAGTGGTGCCCTGACGAGCTGGTGGACGCCCCCAGCAGGGCGATGAAGTCGTTCTCGCCCATGCTGCTGCGATTGCCCCGGCCCGCCGGATGGGCCGGCCCCAGGCGCGTTGTCGCTTCGGCGGTCGGCGGGTGAAGCCTGCCTCGTCGCCGAGTTGTCCGGGACGCGGTGCCGGGATTGCTCCCGGCCCGTTTCCCCGGACCTCTCACCGAACCCGTCGAAGAGTTCTTCGAGTTCTGCCCCAGCCGGGCATCCATCTGCGCGTTCCGAGGCTCCGACTCGACGATGCGCGCGCTCGCCGCCGCCAGCTCGGCCCGGAGCACGACGATCAGCGAGGCGAACTCCTCGTAGATGGGCAGCGGATCCCGCGACAGACCGTGACCCACATGATCAACGAACCGGACGCCAAGATCAACCAGCCCGGAGAGAACCACCTATCCAGTTACCTGAGCACACTCACACCGGACTGCGCCACCGGTCTCCTCGCCAGCACGCTCACATGAGGGTGTCCATCCCCTCGTTTCGTGAAGTCCTCTCTATGCGTGTCTCGTCCTGGTGGACGGCCTGTTGTCGTTGCTGTCGGATGATGCGTTCGAACTTGGCCGGCGGGAGTCCGCTGGCTCGGGTGAACCGCCCCGGGTTCGGTAGAGATCTCAGGTTGTGGTTGTGACCTGCGGTTTTGTGGCTGTGAGGTAGTAGGTGTTCTCGTACTCGACCGGTGGGACGTGGCCTATCTCACCGTGGAGTCGGCGGTGGTTGTACCAGTCGACCCACTCGGCCGTGGCCAGTTCGACCTGCGAGAGGGTGCGCCAGGGTCTCCGGGGCTTGATCAGTTCGGTCTTGAACAGCCCGATCGTGGACTCCATGAGGGCGTTGTCGTAGGCGTCGCCGACGGATCCGATCGAGGCTGCGATGCCGGCGGCGTCCAGGTGCTCGGCGAGCCGGAAACTCGTGTACTGCGACCCGGCGTCCGAGTGATGTATCAACTCGCCACGCTGGTAAGGGAATCCGTCGCGGTCACGCTGCCACAGCGCCATGTCCAGCGCGTCCAGGACGAGCCGGGTCTCCTTGGACGTCGCGGCCGACCAGCCGACGATGCGCCGGGAGAAGGTGTCCACGACGAAGGCGACGTAGACGACGCCGGACCAGGTGGTGATGTGCGTGAAGTCGGCGACCCAGCAGCGGTTCGGCGCGCCGGCGACGAAGTCGCGGTCGACCAGGTCCGGGGCACGTTCGGTGGTCGGGTCGGCAATGGTGGTGATGACCTTCTTGCCGCGCACGGCGCCGGTGATGCCGAGTTCGCGCATCAGGCGCTCGACGGTGCAGCGCGCCACCGTGTGGCCCTGCCGGCCCAGCTCCCGCCAGACCTTCCGTGCCCCGTACACCCGGTAGTTGGTGTCGTGGACCTCCTTGATCAGCTCCTTGAGTTCTTGGTCGCGCACGGTGCGGGCTGCGGGTGAGGCCAGGCGCTTGTGCTGCGCGTAGTACGTGGAGGGGGCGATGCTGCAGCCGTGCTCGGTGAGCACGCGGCAGATCGGCTCGACGCCGCCGAAGCGGCCCCGGTGCTCGTCGATGAACGCTACGAGCGCTGGTGTGGCCGGTCGAGCTCGGCCGCGAAGAAACTCGCCGCGGCCTTGAGGATCTCGTTGGCGCGCTTGAGTTCGGCGATCTCCTTCTTCATCGCCTTGATCTGCGCGGACTCCTCCATGGTCGTGCCTGGGCGCTGTCCGGAGTCGACCTGGTCCCGGCGCACCCAGTTGCGCAGGGTCTCGGCGGAGCCGATGCCCAGCTTCTCCGCGACGGCCCGCAGCGCGGCGGACTCGTTCGGGTAGTCACCGAGGACCTCGGCGACCATGCGCACCGCACGACGGCGCAGCTCAGGCGGGTAGGAAGAGGGACGTGCCATGACTCGAATCCTTACACGAAATCGAGTCTCTATCGAACCCGGTGCGGTTCACCCGGCGGGGTCGAGTAACGCACCGAGTTGAAGCTGATCGTGCGATCCGAGCCCACCACCCGCTCCTCGCCCAGCGCGAGCGCCAGCGGCTCGGCCGGCAGGACGTGCAGCGTGGTGCGTTCGATGTCTAGGCGGTCGACGGGTATCTGTCCCGTTGCTCGGTGGCGGCGCGTGTTCACCGCATCGCACCAGGTCAGACAGGCGTCCGCGAGCTCGGCGAAGGAGTCGTAGGCGGGCAGCAGGTTCGCGTCGGTGGGCACCAGGTCGGCCTTCGCGATGCGGACCGTGGCCTCCGCCCCGCCCTTGGACTCGGGGTCGTAGGGCACGCAACTCACGACCTGGCAGCCGTAGTGCCGACCTGCGGCGACCATCTGCGGATGGCGGACCGGGATCCCGGCGATGTGCTCGACGGTGACGGTCTTCGCGTTGTCGGTCAGCACGTAGGTCGGCGCCCCGCCGATACGGCGCAACGTGGTGTCCAGGCAGGCGACCAGGGTGCCCAGCGTGCAGTCCCGGACCGGGATCACCACCCGGAAGCGGGACCAGGACAGCCACGCGCAGAACAGCCAGGTCCGCCGCCCCGCGATGCGCGGGCCCTGTCGGGTAGCGGGGACGCATTGCTGCGTCCCCGCCCCCTCAGAACCGGGCGAGCGGGTTTCCCCGCACCTCGGCTCAAGCAAGCCCCGAGGGCATTGCGGTGGATGGAACCGAACTCCTGCGCTGCCGGACCATCAGGCTCCGGTTGCAGGAGGCGTGAACGAGGCGCGTTCGATTCCCGTCCGATCGGCCGTCCCGCCCATGGTGGGTGAGATAGTCGGCGGCGATCGCCCGTTTGACGACGTTCAGCCACCACCGCTCCCAGTCCCGAGGGGACCGCGGGGGCTGGTGGGGGCTGAGCAGGTGGTCTCCGCAGAGCAGGCACCGACCGCCCTGCTCGGAGAGCAGGCGCAGGTTGTAGCCGTCCAGCGGAGGGGGCACCTTGCGTCGTCGGGCGGCCCAGTAGTCGGCCAGGTCCGGGTCATCCGGGGATGCCCGACCGGTCACCAGCTGATGCCGGACGATGGTGGTCCAGGAGAACTTGGTCAGGAAGGTGATGTCCCCGCGATCGTTCACGCTGTGATCGCGGGCACCGAACACCCACCAGTCGTTCCTGAACCGGTTGAACCGGCCGAAGTAGCGGCGAGCAATCCACTTCTTCGACTTGTTGGGATGGCTGTGGCAGGCCCACCGGTAGGTGAGTTGCCACGTGTAGTGGTCCAGCCTGCTGAACAGCGCACTGGACACCACCCCCCGGTAGTAGGCAGCCCAGCCCCGGATGATCGGGTTGAGCTTGGCGATGACCGCCATCGCGTTCGAGCCGCGCAGTGCACGCACCTCGTCGGCGAGCCTCTTCCGGATGCGCCTGACCGCGTCCTGGCACGGTGTGATCAACAGCTTGCCGGGCCGATCCCCGCGCCGGTACCGGCGCAGGTTGAACCCCAGGAAGTCGAAGCCCTCTTCGAGGTGGACGACCTGCGTCTTGTCCTCGTTGAAGACCAGCCCCCGGGGCGCGAGCCATTCGGCGAGCCGTGCCTTGACCTGCTGGGCCTGCTGTTCGGAATGACAGCAGACCACCAGGTCATCGGCGTATCGGACCAGGATCGGGGAGTTCGCCTTCGCGATCCCGGCGTGAACGCCGCGCTCGCGGTAGCGGACCCCTGCGGCCTCCTCCAGGCCGTGCAGGGCCACGTTCATCAACAAGGGGCTGACCACGCCGCCTTGGGGAGTTCCCTCCTCAGTGCGGACGAGCATGCCCTCCTCGACCACCCCGGCCTTCAGCCAGCCCCGGATCAGATCCCTGGCCGGGAACGAACCGAGGCTCTCCAGGAGCCGGACATGGTCGATCTTGTCGAACGCGGCCGACAGATCGGCGTCCAGAATCCACACCCGCTGGGTCCGGGACCCTTTGAGCGCGTTGTAGAGGGCGCCGATGGCATCGGCACAGCTTCGACCGGGACGAAATCCGTAGGAGCGGGACTCGAACCGGGCTTCCCACTCGGGCTCCAGCGCGTTGCGGACCCGTGCCTGGTGGCACCGATCCATGATCACTGGGATGCCGAGCGGACGCTGCTTGCCGTTGGCCTTCGGGATGAACACGCGTCGAACCGGAACCGGGTCCCAGGTCGAGCGGTCACGGTGCACTCGCTCCGCGACCTCCGCCCTGGACTGCGACGACAAGGCGACCTCGCCGTCGATCCCGGCCGTCCGACGCCCGGTGTTGCGCTGGGTCACCTGTCGCACGCTGATCAGCGTGTTCGACCATGAGCCCAGCATCATCTTCTGCAAGGACCGGACGCGGGCCCAGTCCTCGTTCCGCGCCGCCTTGAAGATCCGGTGCCGCAGCCTCGTTACGTTCTCCTCGTGGTGCCGCCAGACGACGGCGTCCCACTCCAGACCGCCCTCGGGTCCGTTCACCTCAACGGTGTCCAACTTGTCCCTCAGTTCGCAAGGTCGCAAGACCATCTGTTCAAAGGCTCACCTGCCCACGTCAGCGCCCTTTCGGGCCCGGTCGCAGGACCGGCATCCGGTCGGTTTCCCTCGGCGGCCGCCTGGAGCGACGGCCCGTTGCCGCGAGTCCCGTCGCCTTTCGGCTACCGGCATCTGCTTCTTGGGCATCCTGTCCCGCCGGGGGCTTCCGCCCCTCTTGCGATCGGCCTACCGGGCCGGATGACCGGCTCGGACCCCGACGGGGTTTCCACGTTCCGCGTATGTGAGATGCGACCGGGGTGGGTGCCTCCTAAACCCCGGGGCCAGCGGTGTTCACGCAACCTCTGGGGACGCTGAGGTCGCCGCTTGCCGCCTCCACCAGCGGCCAGGCCCTATCACCTGGTGTCCTTCCCGTCTTCCAGGCTTGCGATGACGAGGTGTCATCAGAGGTTCACTCACGTTCACCCGTCCGGTCTTCCCCTTGCCCGGTTGCTCCCCCGGACAGAACGGGGGCCCTTGGGCGTCTTCCTCAAGCTCCGCACCCCCGGCAGGCAGGACCTGCGGACGCACGTTGAGGAGGGGACCGATCTCGAACACTGATCAGGAACTACGCAACCGGCATTGCCGGCCTCCAATCTGCGAGTTCACTCGCCATACGCGACTTCGTGTCGCACCGCCCCAGTCGAACTGCAGCCACCGCCCGGGCTCGGGGATCCACGGTCGGTAGGTCCGCCGCTTGCCCGCCTTCCACGCGGCCTTCGCCGCGTTCACCGCCCGCCGGGTCGAGCGGGCACTGCCCGGATAGCCCATCTTCACGAGCTTGTCGTGGACCACATCGGACCGGATCGTCGCCTTGGACTGCTCGATCCACTCCTCGATCTTCTCCAGGAACGCATCGATCATCTTCGGCCGCGGCTCGCGCTCATACGGATTGCGCCCGCCGGCGCGGGCCTCGACATACCGCTTGACCGTCTTCGGGTCGTGCCCTGTCAGGGTGGCCGCCGACCAGACCGTCTCGGTCAGGTCGTACGCCTCAAAGATTTCCATGATCTCTCTGTCAGACTTCGTCACAGGACCTCTCCGGCCGGTTGCTGTTGCTTCGCAAACACCAGCAAACCGGACCCTGCCTTCCGCGTAATTCAGGGGCTCTGCAGTCCCTACCGGGTTGAAGGTGCAGGTCAGCTGGGTGGGGGCTGGTGACGCGGTCGGATTCGCCTAGAGACGCGATTTTGCGGATTCGCCTGCGCTGACGTGCAGTTGGTCCGTAGGGTCTGGAGTCGTGTATGTGAAGACGACGAAACGGGAGAACAAGTCCGGCACGGTCCGGTACCTGCACCTGGCTCACAACGAGTGGGATCCGGTGAAGGGCCGGGCGGTCCCGAAGGTCCTGTTCACGTTCGGCCGCGAGGACGACCTCGACCGGGACGCGGTGAGACGCCTGGTCGCGTCTCTATCGAGGCTGCTGGAGCCGGGTGAGGCACTGGCGTCGACGGCAGCGGGTGACCTGGAGTTCGTTTCGTCGGTCCCGTTCGGCGGCACCTACGTGCTCGATCATCTCTGGCGGAGGCTGAGGATCGACAGGATCGTCGGGCAGGTCGGGCAGCCCAAACGGGGCCGGCGCCGGGACATGTCGGTGACCGAGCGGGTGCTGTTCTCCCTGGTCGCGAACCGGGCCCTGGCTCCGTCGTCGAAGCTGGCCGCCGCGGACTGGGTCACGCACGACGTGCATGTCGAGGGCCTGCCGGCCACCGACGACGATGCCTGCTACCGGGCGATGGACTGGCTCCACGAGGT
This sequence comes from Kitasatospora sp. NBC_00240, assembly GCF_026342405.1. Classification (NCBI taxonomy): domain Bacteria; kingdom Bacillati; phylum Actinomycetota; class Actinomycetes; order Kitasatosporales; family Streptomycetaceae; genus Kitasatospora; species Kitasatospora sp. NBC_00240. Next base: position 187,977 of record NZ_JAPEMU010000002.1, on the reverse strand, counting down.
GACCGACGACCTGGAGAAGCGGGTGTTCGACGAGGTCGCGAACCTCCTCAACCTCGAGGTCGACCTGCTGTTCTTCGACACCACCAGCACCTACTTCGAGCTGGAGGAGGCCGACGAACCCTCCGCCCGCGACGACCGGGGCCGCCTCCTGACGGACGACCGCCCAACCGCCGAGGAGGACGGCGGGTCCGTGGAGCAGGCCGGGTTCCGCACCTTCGGCAAGTCGAAGGACTCCCGCGACGACTTGCCGCAGATCGTGATCGGGATGGCCGTCACGAGGGACGGGATCCCGGTCCGTGTCTGGTCCTGGCCCGGCAACACCGGTGACCAGAAGCTGATCCGGCAGGTCAAGGACGACATGCGGGACTGGACCCTGAGCAAGATCGTGTGGGTCACCGACCGGGGATTCTCCAGCGAACGCAACCGCCGCTACCTCCGCCGGGGCGACCACGCCTACATCGTCGGCGAGAAACTCCGCTCCGGCAGCCCGGAGGTGAAGGCCGCCCTGTCCCGTCAGGGCCGCTACAGCGAAATCACCGGGAACATGCGGGTCAAGGAAGTGCGGATCTCGGAGACCGAACGGTTCGTGATCTGCCACAACCCCGAAGCCGCCACCCGTGACCAGCACATACGCGAACAGCTCGTCTCCCAGCTCACGACCCTGATCGAAGGCACCGACAAGCTCAGCGACTTCAAGCGCGGCGAGCTCCGCGGCAAGCTCGCCGACAAGCCCGGCCTCAACCGCTACCTCCGCACCACCCCGGCCGGCAAGCTCCGCGTCGACACCGCGAAGATCAAGACCGAGGAGAACCTCGACGGCAAGTACCTGCTGCGATGCTCCGACCCGCATCTGTCGGCCGAGGACATCGCCCTCGGCTACAAGCAACTCCTCGAAGTCGAGCGGGGGTGGCGGGACATGAAACAGATCATTGACCTGCGGCCCGTCTATCACCGGCTCGAGGAGCGGATACGCGCACACGTCGTCCTCTGCTGGCTCGCCCTGCTGCTGATCCGCATCATCGAGACCACCACCGAGGAGACCTGGACGACGATCCGCCGCGAGCTCGACCGGCTCCACCTCGGCACATTCACCGGCCCTACCGGCCTGTTCCGACAGGTCACCACCCTCACCAAGCCCCAGACCGACCTCCTGGCCAAGCTCGGCATCCCCGCACCGAAGCAGATCATCGCCCTCGAACCCGCACCCCGCTGACCAGCACGAACACCAGCGCCTAGAGAAACGACTCTCAGGCGCCCTCACCCATGTCCGCGCAGGTCAGACCCCAGATTCGTGACTCTAGGCAGCTGAATTACGCGGAACGCAGGCGGACGGAGGGGTCTCCTTCAGTTGAGGAAGCGATCAGGAACACCGCAGGCCGGACGACCATCCACCTGGATTTCCGGTGGCCATCAGCCGGGACTCAACTGGCCGCACACCTGGACTTTGCCACGGCCGCCGACAATCGATCACGAGGGACAGCAGGTCTCCACGTCCCACCGAAGGATCATCACAGAGCTTGATCGACGTCTGAAACGGACCCTAGTTCAGCTAGGTAGCAGGCAACATGCAGCCCCAAGAGTCGGTCCGGGTCATCGACAGGGAGGTTGGTGCGGCGAATCCGCTCCATCCGCGCGGTCACGGTATTGCGGTGGACGCCGAGGCGATCTGCCGCACGGCTCGTCGATCCCCCGCAGTCGAGGTAGGCGGCCAGCGTGGCGACCAACTGATCACCTTCCTCACGCTCAATGAGTTCTGCGAGGGTGTCCCGTGCGATCCTGCGGAGGTTCGGGCCTGATCCAGCCGTCAAGAGGACGCGGGCCCCGAGCGAGGAGAACGGGATGACGCCGACTCGACCAGATGTCCGGACGGCCCTGGCCGCGAGCATGGCCTGTCCGAGCGTCGTGCCGAGGCTCTCTTCCCCGTCGACGGGCTCACCGACTCCGGTACAAAAGGCGACTCCGAGATGCAGGTGGCCCAGCTGGCGCATCAGCCGTTTGACCAGTTGCTGGGTTACCGTCGCTCGTTGCTGGCGGAGCAGGTCGTCGTCCTCCTGCTCTTGGAGATCGTCGGGAAGGTCCCACGTCTCCCACAAGGCCCAGCCCTCGCCGTAGGGCACCGGGACCAGGTCAGACTTACGGCTCGTCCATGATGACCGCAGGGACAGACCCAGCTGCTCGCTTCCGGCCAGGCCGGGGTCGACGGGCAGCAAGACCGCACCGATGAGCCTGCCACTGGTCACCCAACCAAGCTCACTGGCCGGTTCACGCGAGGTCGGCCTGGCCAGGAGGCGGTCGAGTGCCCAGCGCTCGCGCTGGTTCTGGGTCGCCAATGACACACGCGTCGCCGCCTCGTAGGCGATCACATGTGTCCGCGCGATCTCGAGCACCCGAGTCACCGTCTCGCGCCACGTCGCCGAACTCCACGTGAGCACAGCGACGAGCTCACGACCGGACTGGAAGTCCAAGACCGCCAGAGGGACCCTGATCACGCGCGCTTCGTCCGCCCCTCCGGTCTGATGGCCCGCGATCAGCACGCCCTGTGGGCCGTGAAGCCCCACTTGCACACCCGGCAACTCCTGGTTCAAGACGTTGAGGCCCGCGGCCACTGTGCGCTGCTCCGCTAGCCGGGTGGCGCACCGTGCCACCAATCGAGCTCGTAGCGCCTCGGGGTGGGTGACGAGGGCGGACAGCTGCAGGGCGAGGGCAGGGAGGTCGCCGTCGTGGAAGCCCACCGGCATCTCCAGACGCTCTGCCAGTCTTGTGACGGGCTGTGCTGCAGTCTCGTCCAGCTGTGCGATGACACAGCGAACGCCGCGTTCCCAGGCGTACCTGACCGCGATCTCGACCGCCCACGGCGCGCGTGCGACGGGGAGCTGGAGCACTACCACGGTGCCTGGGCGGGAGCTGTGGATCTCCTCCAGATCCGAGATGAGCTGCACCGACCGGACCTCCCGCTCGAGCGCTGAGGCCACCGGTATCCGGGTGTTTCGCATCGCGTCGGAGCGCAGCAGCTCACCCCAGGTAATCACACTTGCTGCGGATATCATCGTTCACTCACAGTACCGGTTTGAGCGATCCGAGGGGCAGGCCGAAGGCTTCCGGACCTGCCAGTTTGCGTCCCTCCGGCGTGTGCCAAGCAGGATCGGCCGGAAGGAACAGCACATCGATGACGTCCCCCAGCTGGAGGTCGATCAGGTCGACGGTGCGGCGGCGGATCGGGTCGAGCATGCAGATTGTGTCTGGGGTGGATGCGATGATGCGGCCGTCAATCGTGGCAAGAACCACTTCGTTGCGTACCTCCAGCCGGATCCATGACTTCGTGGGGCCACTGTCCTCGATCAGGATGCCGATGGGCTGGGCCGGCTGGTGGGTCCTGCCCCCACCGTCACTGTGCTGTTCGATCTGGAGCACCCGGCCGCGGCCTATGAGACGGCCCCCGAGCCGCCGGGCCAGTTGTCCTCGTGGGCCGGTGGACCCACCGCGCAACGTGGCGCCGATCTCGACACAGCGCGAGATGGCGTTCGCTATACCAGTGCGGGTGAGGTCCCTGACCGGTGCGGGGTAGAGGGCGCAGAACAGCCAGCCACCCGCAGCGGTAACTGCAGCACGCGTGAGCGTCTCGACACGACCGCGCGGTGACTCGATGGTGACAAGATCGCCCCACGGTCCCACACCGACCAGGGGACTGGGCGAGAGACCGCCGAGTGCGTAGGTGGTCTGGTCGATTAGCGGCAGCACTCTTCCCTGACCGTCGCAGTCCAACAATGGCAGACCAAGCTTGCACGCTGCCGCAACCGCCAGCAGCGCGTTCGGACCGGCCGAGTTCAATGCGGCAATGGCCACAAAGGGGCGACCGTAGATTCGCGTCATCCTCTCGACCACAATGCGCGGCTCGTCGCCCCGGAATGGTATCTCCAGATTCGCGGGCAGCGAGCCCACACCCCCGACCGTGACTGCGTCCGCGTCCTCGTCGAAGACGGTGTGGGCCTCTTCTACCCCTACGAGGGAGAGCCGGCCGCGCTCCTGCATCAGCTCGCGGACCCACGTCGAAATCGAACCGGGAAACGTGTTGGCGGCAGAGAAGACACCGAGCTGACTTCCGGCGAGCAGGTCGTCGAAGTCGTCAGCGGTCAGCCATCTAGTCATGGTGCTTCTTCATCCGTGCCGTCGACGTGCACGCGCATGAGCACGGGCCCCGACTCCAGAAAGGAGAGAGGCGCTACGGTGTCGGTCACGGTGCGGGGCCTCACACGGGCGTCCGTGGCCAGCACCCGACTCTGCGCCATCGTCCTAGTGCGCTGGCGGGCACTGTCGCGGCCCTCGGCCCCTTCGACGACGGCGAGCTTAACCACTTCGCTCTGTGGATGTGCCGCTGCAGCACCGAGAGCCGCCAGCTCCCCTGAGACCTCCCTGACCACATGAAGGACAGGAAAGCGTTGCGCAAGCTCTGCGGCGAACTCCTCGAAGGCGGAACTCACCTCCTCGTGCCACGACGTGGGCTCCCAGTCGAACATGGCCGGCACCAGGACAAGCGCCAGGTCCGCACGCACGAGGTCCGGAACAATGGCCTCACTGAGCACGTCTTGTGACAGGGTCACCCGTGAAGCAAAACGTTGGCTCAGATGGACCCCCGGCAGCAAGGCAGGGAGCTGGCGCAGCGGCTCGGTTCGCAGACACCCCTGCTCGATCGTCATCAACTCCGTCTGCTGGGGTGTCCATACCAAGACGATGGCATCACCCACGCCGCAGAAAGCCGCTGCGCCCTGCGCGAGTGAGGCCGCGCGGGTGCCGAGCGCGCGGATCGGAAAGGCGCGAGTCTCCTCCCTCCCGAGACGCGAGCCGTCGGCGAGAAAGAACGACTGGCGCGACCGAGGCGCAACGTCGTGGACAACCTGCTGCAACCGGTCAAACAACACGCTGCTCGGCGCAAGCAGTGCCGCGTTGAGGATCGTCGACGCCTCACGCTCGATGAAGCGCAGGCCGCCTATCTGGTGGGACAGGACGACGGGTCGGCCGCTGCGCCGCACCAGGTGGTCGGCGACCAGCAACTCGATCTCCTCGTCCATGAGGGCGCCGACCGCGACCACTGCGAAGCTGTCGGACTGCGCAGCGTCCGCCTGGCGTACCACCTCATCGACGAGACCGTAGTCGATCGGGACCGGACGGTCGCCGTTCATGTCCGTTCCGCCGACCATGTGCACGCTTCCTCCGTCGACCCGGGCGACGAGGTGGTCAGGCCAGCTCGCCAGCGGTTGCCGGATCGACGTTCGGCTTGGTGAAATCCGAAGGCTGGTGACTCGCCCGACAGGGAGGGCTGACCTTTCCCTGAGAGAGGCGGCGAGCAGTCCGCCGAGATCGATGACCAGATCGGCGATCTGAGCATTTTCCGCGACGACCTCGCTGAGGACCTGTGATATCGCGGCTGCTTCTGCGGCCAATGGGCCCCTATGGGCCCTGCCGGCCGTAGACGAGATCGCGCGGGTCACCCCCGGCCGCGAAGCTGCCATGGGCACGCAGACAGCGCTCACGCAACGTTCGCCGACCCAGATGCCTATTCTGCTCACCACCTCCCAATCATGGGCCACTGCTGGCGCGACCGCGCGTTAGCAGAGTGCTGCTGTGTGCGAACCGCACGGAATCCCGCCTCAGGCAGGTGCTCAACGCACGGCCCGTCCGGGCCGTCAACGACAGACTTCATCCTGAGCCCCGTACTGCCCGATCGTGCTACGGCCGCTCCCGAAGCTGTGCCGCGTATCAAAGGACGTTCCATTGACCAGGACATGCCGAGTTGCGATCGACGTGGGTGGGACATTCACCGATGTCGTCGGACTGATTCCCGAGACCGGCGCTTTGATCTTCGACAAGGTCGCAACCACTCCCGACTTCCCCACGCGTGGCGTTCTCAACGCCTTCGAGCAGGCCGGCGCTGCGATGGACGAGGTGGCCACCTTCAGCCACGGGACGACGCTGGGACTGAATGCGCTGCTGACCCGCAACGGCGCGCGCACGGCCGTGATCTCCACCCGTGGCTTCCGCGACGTCTACCTCCTCGGTCGCACGGACCGCCGCGTCAACTACGACATCACCTACCGCAAGCCGATCCCTTTGCTTGAGCGCTATGACACTTTCGAGGTGACAGAGCGCAGCCTTGCCGACGGCTCAGTGCACACGCCATTTGACGTCCAAGACGCGCGCACGACTGCCCAGCGGATAGCGGAGCGCGGCTACGAGTCGGTGGCGGTGAGCTTCCTCCACGCCTACGCCAATCCTCAGCACGAGCTCCGCATGCGTGAGGTGCTGGCGGAAGTCGCACCCGACGTCGCGGTCACCTTGTCGCACGAGCTGTCCCGCGAGTACCGGGAGTACGAGCGCACCAGCACCGCCGTGCTGGACGCGTACATCAAGCCCATCGTTCGCACGTACCTTGAGATCCTCGAGAAAGAGCTGGCTGCCGGAGGCTTCGAGGGTCGCTTCCTGATGACCAGGTCCGGTGGTGGTGCGATGACGGCACGATCGGCCCGTGAACAGCCGGTAAACCTGATCCTGTCCGGTCCTGCGGGTGGGGTTATCGGTGCCGCGGCGCTCTCCCGTCTGATCGACCAGCCAAACATGATCACGATCGACATGGGCGGCACCAGCCTGGACGCCTCGTTGATCATCGACTCCGAGCCGGTGCTGCAGCAGGGTGCGGAGTTCGAGGAGATGCCCATCAACACTCCCTCCCTGTACATCCATAGCATCGGCATGGGCGGCGGCTCGGTCGCCTGGCTCGACGAGGCCGGTGCCCTGCAGGTCGGTCCGCAGAGCGCGGGCGCGTCCCCGGGGCCGGCGTCGTACGGTCGCGGCGGGACCGTGCCCACGTTCACGGATGCCGCGCTGACGCTGGGCTACCTCGGGTCGGACTCGCGGCTCGGTGGCAAGCTCACTCTGGACGCGGCCGTGGCCGAGGAGGCCCTCCAACCGGTTGCCAAGCGGCTGGGCCTGTCGGCGAGAGCGCTGGCACGCGGCATCGTGCAAATCTCGACCATGAAGATCATGGGCGCCGTCCGGGCCATCACGGTCGACCTGGGACGTGACCCCAGGGACTTTGCCCTTCTCTCATCGGGCGGCGGCGGCGGCCTTGTAGCCGTCGAGGTGGCGCAAGAACTGGGCATCCCCACGGTGATTGTGCCGCCGGGCCAGGGTGCGTTCTCCGCCTTCGGCATGTTGATGGCCGACATCCAGCACGACTTCTCGCGCACCAATCTCATGCCGCTGGCGTCCCTGCAGCCCAAGCACGTCGAGGCCGCCTACCGCCCGATGGAGGAGAAGGCCTCCGCGTTGCTTGAGCAAGAGGGCTTCGGGGCAGACCGGCGCACGATAGTGCGCATGCTCGACGTCCGCTATGCCGGGCAGGAACACGCCGTGACGGTGCCCCACCCGACCGGGGCGAAAACAGTGGCCGCCATCGAGGCAGCCTTCACGGAGTTGCACGAGCGGCAGTACGGGCACGTCATGGACGACCCGGTCGAGATTACGACGCTGCGGGTCCGGGCCCTGGGCCACGTCGACAAGCCCGTGCTGCCGCTGATCGAGCGGCGGACCGACGGCCTCATACAGGCCATCGGAACACGGTCGGTCTACCTCAGTGAGGACCGGCCAGCGGTCGAGTACGACCTGTACGTTCGCGAGACCCTCCTCGCCGGCGACGCGATCACGGGTCCCGCCGTAATTACCGAGCACACCGCAACCACAGTGATCCACGACGGCGACCGGCTCGAGGTCGGCCCCCTGGGCGAAATGGTCATCAGCCTCAGCCATCACGCCGCGAAGGGCCAGCGATGAGCGGCACGATCACCACCGAGATCATCCGGCACGGCCTGCTGGCCGCTGCGGACGAGATGGCACGGAACCTGTGCCGGACGGCGTACAACACCGTTGTCTACGAGATTCACGACTACGGCATCGGCATCCACGACCCGAACGGTGACGTGGTTGCGGACGCTCCGGGCATCGCGGTCTTCACTCGTGCGAGCGACTACGGCATCAAGAAGGCGGTCGAGTTCCTTGGCGCCGACGCGATGAATCCGGGCGACGTTTTCGTCCTGAACTACCCCTACTGGGCGTCGGCGCACACGCTCGACCCGCTGGTCTTCGCCCCCATCCACCACGACGATCGGTTGATCGGTTTTACGTCCTGCCGGGTTCATGTCCTGGATCTGAATCAGAAGGACCCCGGCTATGTCCTCGACTCCACGGACGTGTACCAGGAGGGGCTGGTCCTCCCTGCGAGCAAGCTGTATCGGCGAGGTGTCCCCAACAGTGACGTCTTCAACATCATCCGGTTCAACAGTCGCCTGCCGGAGCGGACAATCGGTGACATCCAGGCGCAGGTCTCGGCTTGCGTCACCGGGGTACGCCGCACCCAGGAGATCGCCGACAAGTACGGCGCCGACACGCTGCTGAACGCGATGAACGCGATCAACGATCACGGTGAGCGGCTGGCCCGCCTGGCTCTTGAAAGGCTGCCCAACGGCACCTGGACTGCGTACGACTTCGTGGACCACGACGGGGTCGACCTGGAGCGGATGATCAAACTGAACGTCACAGTCACGATAAGCGATGACGAGATGGTGATCGACTGGAGCGGTAGCGACCGGCGGGTCCGGGGCCCGATCAACGTCCCCCGCGGGCTCACCGAGGCTCTCTGCTGTCTCATCTTCAAGTCGCTGACGACGCCGGACACGCCCGTTGTGGCTGGGAACTTCCGGGCGCTGCGAGTCGTGACGGAGAAGGGGTCGGTGATGCACGCCGTACCGCCGCAGCCCACGTTCACCATGTGGACGGGAATCCTGGCCAGTGAGGTCATCCTTAAGGCACTGGCGCAGGGCATGCCCGACCTCGTGCCGGCGTGTTCTGGTGGCGACGTCTGCTCGATGATGGGACTCGGGGTCAACCCCCGGAACGGTGAGCCCTGGGTGGAAGCCACCAACGAGGCGGTCGGGTTCGGTGCGCACGCCGGAGGTGACGGCGAAGACGGGATTATGCATTTAACAGAGCCGGGGTGCCGGAACAACCCGGTCGAGGTGCTCGAGACGAAATCTCCGATGCTCATCGAGTTCTACGGCTACCGTCCGGACAGCGGCGGAGCCGGCCGCCACCGTGGTGGCGTCGGGGTGGGCAGGAGCTACCGCTTTTTGGCCGAGTCGAAGGGAATCTGCATCGTCTACAAGACCAAGACCAACCCGTGGTCCATCGGTGGTGGACGGGTCGGCGGCAACAACCACGTGATCGTCAACCCAGGAACGGACCGTGAGGTCGTCCAAGGCTGCAGTTACAACCACCTCGAGCCCGGGGACGTGCTGGTCAACAACACCGGTGGTGGCGGAGGCTACGGCAACCCGTTCGACCGTGAGCCGGAGCGCGTGGCCCGCGACGTCAGGAACGGCTTCGTATCTGTGCAGGCATCGCGCCGCGAGTACGGCGTCGTCGTCGACCCGGCGACTTTCGAGGTCGACCTGCAGGAAACTGAAGCGCTGCGCGCCGCCGGTGCACCTGCCTGATGACGAGGGGCGCAGGGAAGCGGTGCGACCGTGCGACCACGTGATGGCCTCACCATCACCAATGTCGCTGCTGGCGACGGCCTGTCCGGCGAGCTGCTCGAATGGTTCCGTCCACAATGACGACGGAACCATCGCCTGTTGACGATGGTTAGCTCTCGCGTGAACGGCGTTTCCATGTCCCAGAATCCTTCCCTGCGCGTCTGCTCCCGCCGTTGCCCGTGGGCTCACCCACCGGCCTGCGATGCCGTCCGAATCTTGAGTGGGCCGGTAGACTGACGTGATCCGCTGCTGTAGGCCAAGTGGCTCAGCCTGATACGGCGGCCGCAGGCGGGAAGCCGTGGCCCGTCGCACAGTTCCGGCTTCCCTAGCTGGGCGGTGTGCCCAGGAGGCGACAGAGCCTGTTCCTAACGTTTGTGCCATGTCGCAGCACCACCGGCGACCGGCCGTCACCTTTGCTCCGAGACGGTCGTGGCGGCGGCCAGCGAAGGCACATGGGTGCACTAGCGGAATGGAACGCGAACGTGAAGATCAACAGAGTGAGGCTGGCCCTTGTGTCTGCTGCGGCGGCCGGTGGGCTGCTCCTGGGCACCTCGTGTGCCGCACACGACGCGGGTACCGCGACCTCCCAATCATCGGCCGAGGCCAGCGCGGGAGGGCACAAGCACATTGCCTTCTTCGGATTCGCCCGCGCCAACTCCTTCGCCTCGGCGACCTGGGCCGGCATCCAGGAGTACGCCGGGGCCAACGACGCCGACGCCGAGTTCTTCGACCCCAACTTCGATGCCCAGACCCAGGTCAGGCAGATCCAGGACGCGGTGACGTCCAAACGCTTCGATGTGTTCATCGTGCAGGCCAACAATGGTGCGGCAGTAATACCCGCGGTCAAGCAGGCAATCGCGGCCGGCATCACGGTGGTCGCCGAGTTCACACCGGTAGGCACCCGCTACGACACCGCCACGCCGCAGGTCCCAGGCACGATCACAGTGCTGGACGTGCCGGTGGACAACGGCCGCAAGCTTGGCGAACTCGCGCTGAAGGCCTGCGAGAGCAAGAAGGCCAACCCCTGCGAGGTGGCCTACCTCGAGGGGCTCAGGACGCTGCCGCTGGACAACGCACGCACTCAGGCCGCAGTCGACGTCCTCTCGAAAGCGCAGGGCGTGAAGCTGGTCGCACGGCTTGAGGGTGGCTACACCCAGGAGAGCGGCCGCAAGGCCATGCAAGACGTGCTCCAGTCCGACCCCAGCGTCGATGTCGTCATCGGCTCCTCGCAGGCCATTGCGGGCGCCGAGGGCGTCCTCCACGACAAGGGCGTACTCCTCGTCGCCAACGGGGGCTCTCGACAAGCGGTCACAGCCGTTCGCGAAGGCCGCTGGTTCGCTACCTACTACCTCCCGGAGAAGACCGCAGGCGCGAAAGCCGCTGAGGTCGGGCTCGGGAAGGCACGCGGACAGGACGTTCCGGAAGTCACAGTCGAGGCCGACCTGGCTCCCAACGGCGGCATCGGCACTAAGGACGCGCTCGCCAACGTCGTGGGTGAGTATGACGACTAAGCGCCACTCCGGCAGGGCAAGAGGAGACCCGGTGCCCCACCCGGTCAGAATCGACCTCGAGCGGTACAGCAAGGCCTACGGCGGCGTACCGGTACTGCGTGACGTGTCGATGACGTTGCACGGCGGCCGGGTGCACGGGCTGCTCGGCGAGAACGGCGCGGGCAAGTCAACGCTACTGAAGGCAGTGTGCGGCGCGGTGACCCCGGACGTCGGCCGGGTACTGGTGGATAACAGACCGATCTCCATCGGCTCGCCAGCAGACGCCCTGCGGCACGGCTTCGCGCTGATCTCTCAAGAACCCGCGCTGGTCCCGGCGATGACCGTGCTGGACAACGTCTACCTCGGCCGATGGTGCAACCGACTGGGTTGGCTCACCGCGCGACACGACAGCCGGGACTTCGTCCGGCTGCTGCGGCGTACCGGATTCGAGCTGGATCCGACGGCTCTGGCACGCGACCTACCACTTGCGGTGCAACAGCAGGTAGAAATCCTCCGGGCGCTGGCGTCCGGCGCCTCGGTCATCGGCATGGACGAACCCACTGCACTGTTCACAAAGACGGAGACGGACCGACTCCTGGACATCGTCCGGCAGCTCGCCGCCGACGGCGTGGCGATCGTCCTCGTATCTCACTTCCTCGACGAACTGCTGTCAGTGTGCGACGACATCACCGTGCTCCGGGACGGCCAGCACGTGATCACAGGACCGGCATCAGAGCAGACGCCGGACAGCCTGGTCGAGCACATGGCCGGGCGCCCGATCGACCTGCTCTACCCCGAACCGGTCCCGCTGCCCAGCACGGCTCCCGTGCTCCTCGCAGTCCGTGACCTGCGCCGTGGTAGTGCGGTCCAAGGCGTGTCCATGGAGGTACGAGCTGGCGAGATCGTGGGTATCGCCGGACTGGTCGGCAGCGGCCGGTCAGAGATGCTGCGCGCGCTCTTCGGTGCCGATCCGCGTGACAGCGGACACGTCGAAGTGGACGGCCACACCGTTCCGGGCGGCTCGCCGTGGCAGGCCATGCGAGCAGGGATGGCCATGGTCCCGGAGTCCCGCAAGAGGCAGGGACTGGTCATGGGAAGCGCGGTCCGCGAGAACATGGCGCTGGCCAGCTTGGACGCACGCCAGCGCAGCGGTTTCGTTCGCCGTCGCGCCGAAGCATCGGCCGCCGCATCCATGCTCCGAGAACTCGATGTCCGGGGCGCCGACCTGAGCGGCCCGGTCTGGACACTATCGGGCGGCAACCAGCAGAAGGTGCTATTCGGCAAGTGGCTGCTCGAGCAGCCCAAGGTACTCCTCGTCGATGAGCCGACTCGCGGAGTGGACGTGGCGGCCAAGCGCCAGATCCACCAGCTCCTGCTCGACCTCGCAGCCCAGGGAACGGCCGTGCTCATGGTCTCTTCCGAGATCGAAGAGGTGCTCGGGCTCGCGCACCGTGTGCTGGTCATGAGGCACGGCAGGTTCGTCGCGGAGATCGCCCGCGGCGAGGCGACACGCGAACAGGTGCTCTCCCTGGCCTTCGCCGACAGCCCGCCTGTCCAGGACACATCTCCCGAACCACCTCAACCCGCAGCCCGCCTGGAGGCACGCATGGCCATCACCGCTGAGCCGAAGGGCGGCACGGCCGAAGCGGCTGAACGGGCTACCAATAGCAGACTCACCAGGCTGCGCGACTTCGGGATCGTGCTGATCGTGGCGATGATCGTGGTCACGCTGTCCGTGACCACCCAGACCTTCATGACCACCGGCAACATGGTCAACCTGCTCGACCAGGCCGCGGTGGTCGGGCTGCTCACCTGCGCCGCCACCATCGTCATCATCTCAGGCGCGTTCGACCTATCCATGAGCGCGGTGCTGGCCGTGTCCGCGATCGTCTCCGTGACGGTCACCACCCACGCCGGGGTGCCAGCCGGCATCGTTGCGGGGGTGCTGACCGGCGGTGTGCTCGGAGTACTCAACGGGCTGGTCGTGATCCTGCTGAAGGTCCATTCGTTCATCGCCACACTCGCCCTGGGTATCGCCTACCGCGGGCTTGCCGTAGTGCTGACAGGTGGTGCAATCGTGTATCCGCCCGAGACACAGGCCCGAGCCTTCCAGGCGCTCAGCCAGCCGACAGTTCTCGGCGGCATCACCGCAGCGTCGCTGCTGTTCTTGCTGGTCGCAGCGATTTGCTGGGCGGTGCTCTCACGGACCACCTTCGGCCGGCGGATCTATGCGCTCGGTGGCAACGAAGAGGCTGCGCGGCTGTCCGGCATCCGTGTCGGCCAGGTCCGAATCGCGGTCTTCGCGATCAGCGGAGTGTGCGCGGCACTGGCCGGGCTGGTGCTCGCCGCGCGTGGCGGAGCGGCGCAGGCGGACATGGGCACAGGCATGGAGCTGACCGCGATAGCGGCCGCCGTGGTAGGCGGTACCAGCGTCCTCGGCGGAGAAGGTGCGATCTGGCGCGGATTGATCGGTGTACTGCTCATTACCTTGATCGGTAACGGGTTCAACCTGTTGGGCTGGGACACCCTGTATCTGCAGGTTGTGCAGGGTTTGCTGATCCTTGCTGCAGTGGGATGCGACAGGTTGCTCCGTCGGCGAAGGAATTAGGTGAATGGCCATAGACGAATCGGGGTGCGGCTGACCAGCTGCCACGCTCGTGCGGCCCTCATCACTGACGGGAAGATCAGACAGGCCGAGTGCCGTGCCGACGACGACCGGGCACTCTCAGCTCAGCTTGATATTCAACCCCACGGGTCACCCGACTTGCTGGTCTGCGGTTCTCTCCGGGACAGCGGGTGCGGCCGTTCGCCGCGCTTCGAGATGTCGAGTCACGAAGCACGAGAGAATGGCCGCTGCCCATGAGTCTCCCCGTCGGCGCGCCCGCAGGTGACGCGTTGGGCATCATGTCCGCTTTCGGGTCGAGTTCTACGACTGCTTGTACAAGCGAGCGGATGTGCTCTTCGAGCTCACCGACGCGCTCTTGTGCACGGACAGGCCGGTCAAGACGCTGGTGGCCGAGCACCGGCGCGGGCACGGCGCGGTGTACGCCCCGCTGGACCGGGGCTGGTTCGAGCCAGCCCCGGCTGCGACGCACACTGGCCGCCCTACCGATTCCCCGGCTCACCGACGGGCGCCTCGCCCTGGCCGTCGATATCTCCAACTGGCTCCGCCCCGACGCGCGGACTAGCGATGACCGCCTGTTCTGCCATGTCTACGGGCGCGGCCGCAGCGCCGATCAGCTGAATGCAGCGTCTGCTGGGTGAGACGGACTGGGACGCGGACGGGGTGCGTGACGATGTGCGGGACTTCGTCGTGGAGACGATCGGGGCCAAGGACGGGATCCTGATCGGCGACGACACCAGTTTCCTGAAGAAGGGCTCGCGGTCAGCCGGGGTACAGCGCCAGTACACGGGGACTGCGGGCAGGACGGAGAACTCCCAGGTCGGCACGTTCTTGGCCTACGCCTCCTCGAAGGGCCGCGCGTTGGTCGACCGAGAGCTGTCCTGCCGGCATCGTAGACGGACGACCGAGAGCCGGGCGGCCGGCGTGCCCGATGAAGGCCGTTCGCGACGAAGAACGCGCACTTCCGATGGATACTGCAGCGTGCGATCGATGTCGGGGTTCCGTTCGCGTGGGTGACCGGGGACGAGGCCTACGAGCGGGTCAAGCACCTGCGGGTCTGGCTCGAGCAACGCGGTACCAGCGTCAACGACACCGTCATCACGACCGGGTGGCGTGAGGTCGGGGTCGACCAGTGGTCGCCGCGTTGCCCCCGCAGGCCTGGAAGCGTCTGTCCGGCGACAAGGGCTCCCACGGCGAGCGCTTCTACGACTGGGCCAGGGCGGCGGGAGCTGGTCATGGTGCCTGAACGCGGCGGTCGGGCGGCGCGTTGCGCGGCCTACCGGGCCATCGACGCCGCGCTCGCTGAAGAACACCGCCGAGAGCGCCAGCGCAGCGGGAGCCAACCGGATCGACGAGCAGGCGAAGACCCGCGGGCTGCGGGGACTGCGGCGAGCGGTCGCCGACCGTGTCAGGGCGACCGCCACCCGCGCATCGAAGACCGAGGCCAAGCACCACGCCCTGTTCAAGCGCCTGAGCGACCACCGGGCTGACTACCTGCCCTGTCCCGCCGTTCGACAACAACCCGGCCGAGCAGACGATCAGAATGGCCAAGCTGAGGATCAAGGTCTTCGGATGCCTGCGCACTCTGCAAGGGGCCCGGGAATTCGCCGCGATCCGTACCCACCTCGCCACCGCAGCCTGCCATGACCAGCGGATGCTCGACGTCCGCGTCCAGGTCATGCACGGCAGCCCCTGGATGCCCGCCACCACCTGATCACCACAGGTCCCTACCAACCGGCGATCCAGTACGCCCCCACTCAGCAGCACCTATCCAGTTGCAAAAGCCGAAGTCAGTCGGGGTCTTCCTCACAGCACTCAAAGTGTTTGCCACCAGCGGGTTCCCAACCTGTGAACCCGCTCAACGACGTCCTGGCACGTGTCGGCTGTCAGTGGGGCTGTGGCCTGCTGCACAGCGTGATTACTACGACTGGGCGGTGCGCCCAGGAGGCGACCCGAGCCTGTTCCTAACGTTTCTGCCAGGTCGCAGTACCACCCGGCGACCGGCCCGCAGCGCGGAACCTCATCAGGGGATTGGAAGCAATGAGCCCTTTCAGAGCGGTCACCGATCGGGTGACGGCCGGACGGTCGTGGATGGAGGAGGGACTACCGGCAAGGCCGGTCGACTCGCCTTCCCTGATCCTAGAAGAGGTCTCCATGCCGGTCGCCCTGACGCCTGCGCAAGGGCTGCGGTCTTGGCCGTTTGGAGGCGGTTCTCGTGACCACTGCAGTGCGTGACAACCTCCCAGTCGATGTGACGTCTCTGGTGGGACGCCAGGGCGAGGTGTCACAGGTGAAGAAAATGCTCTCCTCCTCCCGGCTGGCGACGCTGACCGGAGTGGGCGGGGTGGGAAAGACCCGGTTGGCGCTGCAGGTTGCGCGGCAGCTGCGTCGAGCCTTTCCCGACGGGGTGTGGCTGGCACCACTGGCGGAGGTGGGAGAAACGGACCTGCTGGCGCTGACGGTTATGGAGGCTGTGGGCCTGCGCAGTCCAACACAGGAGCCAGTGGCGGCGCTGACGGACTACCTCCGGGACAAGCAGCTGCTGCTGGTGCTGGACAACTGTGAGCACTTGGTGGAGGGGTGCGCGGAGCTGGTCGCCCGATTGCTGCCCGCCTGTCCGCGACTGCGGATCCTGGCTACCAGCCGCGAGCCGATGGGCATCGATGGCGAGAGCGTCTTCATGGTGCCGACGCTGCCCGTCCCTGACCTGACCACGACAGCCACCCCGGAGTCGATGGCCTTGTTCGCGGAGCGGGCCGCCGCAGCGGTGCCCGGCTTCCTGGTGACCGAGAACAACCGGCAGGCGGTGGCGTCGCTTTGCCGGCACCTGGACGGACTGCCTCTGGCGATCGAGCTTGCCGCGGTGCGGATGCGCGTTCTTTCGGTGGAAGAGCTCCTGGCCCGCCAGGGGGACCGGTACGCGCTGCTGACACGGGGAAATCGGTCTGCGCAGCCGCGCCACCGCTCGCTGCGGGCGGCGGTGGACTGGAGCTTTGAGCTGTGCTCGGATACCGAGCGGCTGCTGTGGGCGCGGCTGTCGGCATTCGCAGGGGGCTGCGATCTAGAGGCCGCCCAGCACGTGTGCGCGGGTGAGGGTCTGCCCGCCGAAGAGGTCCTGGAGGCCATCGCCGGGCTGTTGGACAAGTCGATTCTGTTGCGAGAGGAGACCGCAGGGCGGGTGCGATACCGGATGCTGGAGACCATCCGCCAGTACGGGCGCGAACGCCTGCTGGAGTCCCGTGAGGAGGAAGTGCTGCACCGCCGGCATCGAGACTACTACCTGGAGCAGGCTGAGCAACTGCAGGTGCAGTGGTTCGGTCCCGGGCAGACGGAGTTGCTGGTGAGGATGAGGGCGGAGCACGCCAACTTGCGCGCGGCGCTGGAGTTCTGCCTCAGTGAGCCGGCGGAGATGCGCACAGGGCTCCATATGGCGGGCGCCCTGTGGCTCTACTGGATGCTGTCAGGGCTGCAGAAAGAGGGCGAGTACTGGCTGAGGCGCACCTTGGCCTCGCAGCCTGAGCCCAGCTCCGAGCGGGCGATAGGCCTCTGGGTCTATGCCTACCTCCTCATCGTCGGCGGCGAGAAGGACGCGGCGCTGGCCATGATCGGTGAGTGCGAACAGATCGCCCGACGGCTGGACGATGCGGCTATGCACGCGCATGCCATATACCTTTCCGGATTCGCTCACCTCCTGAGGGTCGAGGGACTCGACCAGAGCGTGCCCTTGCTGAACGAGGGCATCCGGCTGGAGCAGGCCCTAGGCGAGCCGAACCCGCACGTCATCGTTGCAAGAGTCATCCTTTCTCTGGCCTCCTGCATGTCCGGTCAGGTCCAGGCCGCGCTCACAATCGCCGAGGAGTGCGCCGCAGAATTGAAGGCTAGCGGCGAGCAGTACTGCCTGTCGTGGTGCCTGACCTATCTCGGCCTTGCAGAATGGCGTCAGCACGACGGCCGACAGGCCACCCAATACCTGCGGGAGGCGATCCGCTGCAAGCAGCCTTTCAACGACCTGCTCGGCATCGGCTGTGCGATGGAGTACCTGGCCTGGTCCACCATGGATCTCGGCGACCCCGAGCGCGCTGCCCGGCTACTGGGAGTGAGCAGCGTGCTGTGGGAGCCGCTGGGGCCCCTCGGACCGTTGCTGGCCGGCTTCGAACTTCTACAGGACTGGCATGGTGCCGTCGAGGAGCAGATCAAAGTGGCCCTGGGCGAGGTGGCCTACCAACAGGCTTTCCACAGCGGTGCCGTGCTCCCCGTGGACAAAGGCATCAGCTACGCATTGGGAGAAGAGACCTCCGGACACTCCGAGTCGCCCCCCGCCGAGTGTGTTGCATTCACCCAGCGAGAGAAGCAGGTCATCCAGATGCTCGCCGAGGGCCTGTCCAACAGGTGCATCGCCGAACGGCTGGTCATCGCCCGGCGCACAGCCGAGTGCCATGTAGCCAACATCCTGACGAAACTTGGGTTCACCACGCGTTCCCAGGTAGCCTCCTGGGCCGCCAGCCGGCCGAGCGCCTGAGCTTGACTCTGTCGGGAATCTTGGTGTTCCCGGCGCGCGAGCATGATCAGCGGGGATGCTCGGGGCTGTTTCGTAGGTTGATCCAGTTGCCGAGATGTCTGATGTCTCTCCGTCCCCGTCCCCGTTCCGGTGAGCGAGTCCCGTCTCTGACCACGCGGATCGCACGGGCGGGCAACCCGGGCGGTACGACGGCGATGTGGGTGAGAGACGGCTGGACGGGCTGTGGCGCGACGGGGCTCGTCGGCTGGTATCCGCGCGACGGGTGCCCCGGGCTCTCGTCCCCCAAATTCGCCACCCTCTGTGTGCTGCGCAGTTCCTGCAGCTCGAACGGCACCACGGCGGTCAGCTCTCACCGTACGGGTGACGGCCGTCGCCGAGGGCGGACGGCAGGGCAAAATGAACCCGCATGGAGCAAGCTGTCTTGGTCGACTGCCTGTACCAACGAGCTCCCTTGCGCTTTCGCCTCAACCCATAAACGGGCTTGCATGACCTGCAAAAACGCTAATTTCCCGGCCTTGGGGCACCTCACATCGTTAAAGGACACCACCCGAGCACATCCGAACGTCCCTATCGGTGCAGCACACTGACCCACCGTCGGGTAGATGCGATAGGACTATCCGAGGGGCGCAAGACCAACCCACCGGCAGGCACTGACGGGCCACGTCAGAACCTGCGAAGATCGCTCCGCCGCCTCGCGGCCCAGAGCCAGGACCCATTCCTCCCCGGCCTGAAGGACTCCGTTGGGAAATCCGCAAACCGGTGATGGCGGATGGTCCAGCTGCCAGGATCGGGCTTGTCGTCGATCAAGGGGGCCGGGTGTTGCTGGAGTCGCGGCGGGATGTCGGGGTGCCGGAGCTGACCGCGCGGGTGGTGCGGGCCTCGTTCCCGAAGGGAACGCTGGCGATCCGCCTCCGGGAAGCGCTTGGTCCGCTGTTCGAGGACGAGTCGTTTGCGGAGGCGTTCCCCGTCCGAGGTCGGCCGGCGATCTCGCCCGGGGCTCTGGCGCTGGTGTCGGTGCTGCAGTTCGCGGAGGGGCTCAGCGACCGGCAGGCCGCCGACCAGGTGCGGGCCCGGATGGACTGGAAGTTCCTGCTCGGGCTGGAACTTGACGATCCCGGCTTTGACTTCACAGTCCTGGGCGACTTCCGTGCCCGGCTGATCGGGCACGGCCTGGAGGAGCGGCTCCTGGGCCTGGTCCTGGAGCGGATCTCCGGGCTCGGGCTGCTACGGGCCGGTGGCCGCCAGCGGACGGATTCCACCCATGTCTTCGCCGCGGTGAGGACATTGAACCGGATGGAGTTCGTCGGCGAGACCCTGCGGGCGGCCCTGGAAGCGCTGGCCGCGGCGGCCCCGCAGTGGCTGGCGGGACACATCACCGCCGCCTGGGCCGAGCGCTACGGAGCCCGGATCGATTCCTACCGCTTCCCCAAAGGCGAGAACGTCCGACAGAAGTGGGCCGAGCAGGTCGGCCGGGACGGCTTCACACTCCTGGAGGCCGCCTTTACGCCCGGTGCGCCGGGCTGGCTGCGGGAGGTTCCCGCCGTCCAGGTCCTGCGTCGGGCCTGGGTCGAGCAGTATCACCGCGACGGTGAGGGAGTGCGCTGGCGGGAGGCGAAGGACCTCCCGCCGGGCAGACACCGCCTGGCCTCGCCCTACGATCCGGACGCCCGTTACAGCGTGAAGCGGGGCTCGGGCTGGTGCGGCTACAAGACCCATCTGAGTGAAACCTGCGAACCGGACGCCCCTCATGTGATCACTCATGTTGTCACGACGGACGCGACGGTCGGTGACACGGAGATGACCGATGCGGTCCATCATGGCTTGGCGGCACGGGAGTTACTGCCGGACGAGCACATTGTGGATGCCGGCTACGTCACTGCCGCGCACATCGTTCGCGCCCGCGACGAGCATGGCATCGACCTGCTCGGGCCCGTCGGAGCGGACACCGTCCACGAGCGGCATGAGGGCGAGCACATCGCCCAAGGCGCCTTCACTGAGCCTTTTCAGAGCGGCCACCGATCGGGTGACGGCCGGGCGGTCGTGGACGAGGGAAGAACGGACAGGGCTCCCAGGTAGTTGAGCGAGACATCTGACGTCTCAACTCTTCTACCGGGGAGCCCTGGTGGTCACCTATCCTGCCGCACTGGACCTGCCGCACGCGCTCGTTGAGTGGGTCACCATGCTGATCGTCACCCGGGAGGGTGACCGCCGGTGCAAGCTCCGCCCCTCACAGCGCGCGCTGGTCGCACTGGTGTACCCGCGCAAGCACGACACCCTCGCGCAGATCGCTGCCGGCTTCCGGATCAGCGTCGGCACCGCCCACGCCTATGTCCACCAGGTCATCGACCTCCTCGCCCGCCAGGCACCCGGCCTGACCCAGGCCCTGCGCGAGGCGGACGCCGAGTACGTCCTGGTCGACGGCACCCTCGCCGAGTGCGACCGCGTCGGCGACGGCCGCGCCGACTACTCGGGCAAGCACCGCCGCCACGGTGTGAACCTGCAGGTCATCACCGGTCCTCACGGAAGGCTCGTGTGGATCTCCCGGCCCCTGCCCGGCCGCACCCACGACCTGACCGCAGCCCGTCGCCACCGCATCGTGAAGACCTGCGTCCGGCTCCGCATCCCCGCCCTGGCCGACATGGCCTACACCGGCGCGGGCGGCACGTTCGCCGTCCCGACCAGACGCCCACCCCGCGGCGAGCTCACCGCCGGGCAGAGGTCAGTCAACCGGGCCCACGCCCGACTGCGGTACCCCGTCGAACGCGGCGTCGCCACCGTCAAACGCTGGCGCATCTTCCACTACGCCCGCTGCAGCCCCAACCGCCTCACGTCAGCAGCCAAAGCCGTCCTCACCCTGGAGAAGCAACGCTGAAAAGGCTCCCTACCCTCTTGATGGGTTCGTTCCGCTCCTTCGTACGATCGGGACACCCAGGGGTCCGGGTGTGGCTCAAAAGGCTCATGTCGATGGTGTGGCTTTCAGTGATTGGCCGCCCGGTGCCCCGCGACGACACGGCCACTCATTGGGATGCGCGAGCAGTCGCCTCGTAGGGACACGTCGGCGTGGTCGTCTGCAGGGAGCCAGGACACGGATCGATGGGGAGGCGCGGATGCCCGAACTCTGGGCGGGGACGGACGCAGGCAAGGCAGAGCACCACTGCACGGTGATCGACGCCGACGGAGCGAAGGTGCTGTCGCGGCGAGTACCCAACAGCGAACCCGAACTGCTGCAGCTTCTCGGAGATGTCCTTGAGTTGGCCGACGGAGGCCAGGTGACGTGGGCGGTCGACCTGAACGCCGGCGGCGCGGCGCTGATGATCGCGCTCCTGGTCGGCCACGGCCAGAGGCTGCTCTACATCCCCGGCCGCACCGTCCACCACGCCTCCGGCTCCTACCGCGGTGACGGTAAGACGGATGCGAAGGACGCCTTCGTCATCGCCGACCAGGCGCGGATGCGCCGCGACCTGCAGCCGCTGCAGCAATGGGACGAGATCGCCTCTGACCTGCGGATCCTCACCGCGCGCCGCTACGACCTCACCGCCGACCGCACCCGGGCGATCAACCGCCTGCGGGGCCAGATGCTCGAGTACTTCCCAGCCCTGGAGCGCGCCTTCGACTACAGCAGCTGCAAGGCCGCACTGATCCTGCTGACCGGCTACCAGACCCCGGCCGCTCTGCGCAGGATCGGCCACGCCCGCCTGGCCACATGGCTTGCGAACCGCAAAGCGCGAAACGCCCAGACCATCGCGACCATCGCGATCGAGGCCGCCCAGGCCCAGCACACGGTGATCCCGGGTGAGAGGACGGCCGCCGCCATGGTGCACACCCTGGCCAGGGCGGTGATGGCCTTGAACGAGGAGATCGCCGCCACCGACGCGCTGATCGAGGCCCGATTCCGCGAGCACGAGCACGCCGAGGCAATCACCAGCATGCCCGGCATCGGCACCCTGCTCGGCGCCGAGTTCATCGCATGCACCGGCGGCGATCTGGACGCTGTCGGCAGCCCCCGCCGCTTGGCCGGCATCGCCGGGCTCGCCCCTGTCCCCAAGGACTCCGGACGCGTGAGCGGCAACATGCGCCGGCCCCACCGCTACCACCGCCGCCTACTGCGAGTCTTCTACCTCTCCGCCCAGGTCGCGGCCCGCTGCTGCCCCACGTCCAAGGCGTTCTACGAACGCAAGAGGGCCGAGGGGAAGTCCCACAAGCAAGCGGTCCTCGCCCTCGCCAGGCGCCGCCTCGACGTCCTCTGGGCCCTCATACGCGACCACCGCACGTTTACTGTCGAGCCACCCCGGCACGACCTCGCTACGGCATAGCCCGCTCACCAAGCGTCACCGACGCTCTTGACAAACCCGATTGGGAATCACTGTCGATTGGAGCGCACGGAAGGTCACCTGTCCGTGGGGAGCGCTCAGCGTCAGCTGGTCCGACCAGCGCAAACCCAGCGGAACTCCGGTCACCCGGGTGCACTTCGCACTCCGGGACTGCGATCCCTGCTCGCTGCGGCCACGCTGCACCAAGGCCGCGAACGGCAAGTACGGCCGGCCGCACCCTGACGCTCCTGCCTCGCGAGCAGCAGCAGGTCCTGGAGCAACGCCGCATCGAGCAGCAGACCAAGGAATGGAAGGCCCGCTACGACATGCGCGCAGGCATCGAAGGCACCGTCTCCCAGGCCGTCCGCACCACCGGCATCCGCCGCACCCGCTACACCGGCCTGGCCAAAACCCACCTCGGCAACGTGCTCGCCGCCACCGCGATCAACCTCGTCCGCCTCGATGCCTGGCTCACCGGCACACCACTCGGCACAACACGAACCTCACATCTCGCCGCACTCCACCTGGCAGCCTGACCAGCCCGCTATACGAATTTCCCAACGGAGTCCTGAAGGCCGGGACTTCCTGGGAGAGATCCGGTGAAACCTGCTGACCGGAGCCGCTGGGTTCGGCGGCCGGGAACGGCGACCGCTGGGTGAAGCCGTGGCCGCTGGCCGCCGCCTACGCGCTGCGCCACAGTGCCCGGGGTCGTCGGGCAGAATGGACATAGGGCTCGGGTGACGGGCCCAGGGCCCTTCGGAGGTGGGCTGCGGTCGGCCCAGGAGTGGAAACGGGCTGCGAGAGGCGCCCGCCAGCAGGCCCGGCTGGCAGCTGGACACCGGTTCCCTGCCATGTGTGGATCCTCCGCAGTCCTGCACGGCACCTGAATCGGACCATCCGAAGGACCAGGGTCGGCACACCCGCAGGTCCAGCGGGCCGGTGGAACGACCCACGCGCCACCTGTCCGGCCTTGAGCGATGGACGTTCAATCATCTTCCACATTTCAAATCACCTCCGCTGATTCGGCCGTCGCCGCCAGGCGTGATCGGCCTGACATCGGGTGGAATCCGCCGGCCGGGAACCGTGACAGGATCTTGCCGCGGCGCCTGGACGGAGCTGTCCGCAGGTGCCCCGCCCCCGTCAGATATAGGCCCGTTGGCCAGCCGTTCCGAGCCAACATGCCATGGCCTCGGCACGGTTCGCGGCGTGGAGCTTCCCGAAGATGTGGTTGACGTGGTTCTTGACGGTCTTCTCACTCAGGACGAGCTTGTTCGCGATCCTGGAGTTGGACAGGCCCTGGGAGATGAGGTCCATGATCTCCCGTTCCCGCGGTGTCAGGGCGTCAGCGTTCGGATCCTGCGCCACCGCCTGGGCGGGCACCGTCATATGAAGTCGGCTGAGGACGGCTGACGTGGCCCGGGGCGAGAGGTGCACTTGATCCGGGGTGGCGCGCAGGACGGCACGGGTGAGCTCGTCAGGGCTGAAGTCACCGTGGACCAGGTAGCCGGAGGCACCCAGTCGCATCGCGGACTCCACCGCGAGCGGCTCGTGACTGTAGGTCATCACGAGCACTCTGGAGATCGGGGTGAGATGCCTCAGTGTGTTCAGCCCGTTGTGATCCGGCACACAGTTGTCCAGCAGGACCACGTCGGGCCTGAGTTGCTGGGCCAGGATCAGCGCCTTCCGTCCGTTTGTCGCCTCGCCGACGATGGTGAGCCGGGTGTCGGCGTTGAGCAGGGTCCGGAGACCTATCCGGATCACGGGGCTCTCATCGACGATCATGACTCGGAGCGGTTTGCGGGGCAGGGCATCGATCATGGCGGGTACCTTCTGGCTTCGGGCCTGCGCGGCGCAAGCAACTCGGCTGTCGGAGGCGTCGGGCGGCGGTTACCCGGGAGCGGGCAGCGCCGCGGACCTGTCCGCCGGTTCTACTTGGGCCGATGTGGCTGCGTTCCGTACCCGGGGCTCAGCGCCCTGGGAGAGCGGCTCCTGACAATCGAGACCACTCGTGGAAACGGGACCGGGCGGTCCCCGACCCGTGGACCCAGGAATCCGTGTCCTGGGGCCCAGAGGTTCGGGTGGTTCCAGAATCGAGGCGACCGCCTGCGGAAACATCCGCCATCACGCCGGTGGCTGATCCCGAACCCTCGCCACACAAGTCCGGGGGCCGGCGGACGGAAGGATGCGCCTTCCGTCCGCCGGCCCCCGAGAATCGCCGGGCGTTCACCTCAACCGGTGGGCAAGACCCCCGGGCGGTCCGTCACCCGGCGGTCGCACCGCCCGGGCCGCCCACGGACGGGACGGGCGGGGAGGTAGTCATCGGACCGCCCCGGAGACGCCGGCCTGGATCTCCACCGTCGGCTCGCCGATCGCCGTGAGGAGACCGGAGCGTGCTTTGGCGTCCCTCTCCTTCAGAACCTCCGCATCGGCGTCTCCCGGTGCCCGGGACAGCCCCTTGGCCTCGGCTGCGGTGAGCTGCCGCAGAAGGACGCGTGCCGGTGCGCCACCTCTGCCGGCCCTGGATGACAGGACCCTGAAGCTGGTCCAAGCGGGGAAGAGGATCTCCTCGCCGCTCTCCTCGGCGAGCAGTACTCCCGTGCGGCGGCCGCTCTCCGACCACACGACGACCTCGACTTCCGAACCTTCGGGTAGCGTCTCCGACCGGACACGGGTGCGCAGCACGTGCTCCGGGGTGAACAGCTGCCCGACGCTCAGCGCGGACACTCCTGCCTCGTCCCGGCTGTACCAGGCGTAGGTCACTCCTCTGAAGGTCGGCAGCATGCGTAGGCCGGATACCACGCATGCGGTCCAGGCTTCGATCTGTGCTGCCTGGGGCTGCTCGGGCCAGTCGTCGCAGACGAATGCCCGCACAGCGGCCAGGTCGCAGACATCGGAGTCCTCCGAGGCGGCGGAGGCGCCGACGGCAGTGGACCTGAGGCCGGGGTTCGTCGCCAGTGTCTGGAGGATGGCCCGGGCATGCACGTCGTAGCGGCGCTGCATGAGCTCCCGGAAGCTCGCGCGGTTCTCTGCAGTGCTCCGGTGTCCGGGCAGTACCGTTGTCGGGGCTGCCAGGGCCCGCTGTGGTGGTACCTCTGCCTCACCGGCGGAGGTGCCCGCAGGTGAGGCTTCGGTCTGGGGCAGAGCCCGAGTCGGGCCGGACTCGGATTCCGCGGGCCCCGGAGTGCCTGGCAAGGCCCCGCCGGGTATCTCGCTGCCGACCTTGGTCGCGATCCCCAGGAGCTGTACGAGTGCTGGGACGGGCTCGGCCGGCGCCGAGGTCTGCGGGCCACGCTTGAGGGGTTCGCCCTTGTCGGCACCGGCAGACCCCGCGACGGTGGACGGGGACGATGCCAGCGGGGCAGGATCCGGTTCTGGCACGGCCGCTGGAGCAGGCACCGGCTCCGGCTCCGCGACCGGGGCAGGCACCGGCTCCGACTCAGCCACCGGGACAGGCGCGGAGCTGGCGGCCGGGCTCCCGGACGTCGCCTCTTCCTCGGTGACCGGAGCATTCGGTTCCGTCGCCGGGGGCAGTCCTGACCCGGCAACTAGGCCCGGTGCCCTGCCCGCGGGGCGGAGCCGTCCGGCCGGGGCAGCCCAGAAGCGGCTCACCGCCATCGTGGATCCGGTTCGCAGGGCACGCCACCGACCGGGCAGACCGGTCGCAAGCCCCGCACTCATCCGTCGCACGGCGGGCAGGTAGCGGGGCATGGCCCGGACCAGTAGCAGAGCCATCACCAGGGCAGCCACGACAAGGATGAGGCCAAGGGAAACGAGAGGCCGTGACCACCTGGTTCTCGCGCCGGAAGCCGTGGTGGCCAGCCCGGGATCGTCACTTGGCGCCGCTCCGGGCGCCGGAACGAACAGTGCCGGGGCGGAGTCCTGTGCCGACGGCGAAGGTGGGGTGCCCGGCTGTTCGCTCGGGACCGGGACCGGGGGCAGCGCCGGCGCCGCGGCCGGGTCCGGGGCCTCGTTCGGGGCCGGGGCCTGCTGCGCGGCCGGGTCCGGGGCCTGGTTCGGGACCGGGACCTGCTTCGGAGCCGAGGTCGGGGCGGAGCGCTGGGTGTTCTGGGCGGCGGCCTGGGAGGACGCCGGCGCCTGTACAGCGCCGGCGGCCGGGGCCGGTGCCGCCGCAGCAGCAGGGGGCTGGGGCGCGGGAGGATAGGCGGTGCAGTCCCACAGTTGGAGGCGAATGCCGTTCACGGATCCGGGGTTCGGATCCTGTAGGCACTTGCCCGCGCTGGCCACGCTCAGGAGTTCTCCGTGGGCGCCGATCTTCCACCGCTGCGAGGCACCTCCGTTGCAGCCCACGAGTTCGAGTTGCGTCCCGTTCGGGCGCTGCCCGCTCAGGGAGTCGAGGCAATACCGTTCTCCGGTGGACGGAGCCCACCAGAAGGACCAGGTGCGGTCACCGTTGTCGATCTGCTTGAACTGTTCGGCGCGCCCGCCGTCGCAGTCCCACCTGACCGCGTGCTTCGTGGAGCCCACGGCTATGCACTTCGCGCTCGCCACGAGGTGCATGAAGACCGTGCTTCCATTGCCTCCTGCGGTGATTCCCAGCGGTTTCCCGTTGTTGCCCAGCACCTGCTGGGCTGGATTGACGTCGGCTGCGGCAGCCTGGTCAGGCCCCGACAGACACAGGAAAGCGGCAACACTGACCGCAACACTGACCGCACTCAGTGCGACCAGCCTCGTGTGCGTCTCTTTTCCAGTCACCTCGGGCCTTCCTTGGGCCTGGGCCGCGCGGGGCCAGGCCACGGCTGATCGGGACGCGTGGGGAGTGATGGCCCATACCTCCCGCAACCCGCACGGGGTGCGCGGCTCCACCCGCGAGTCAGTTGTTCCCGTGGGGAACGCACCCTGCCAAGCCTTCCGACAGAGGCCCCGGAGGAGCAGCCAAGCGGATTCCTTGCACCAGGGATGAGTCAACAGTCAGGCGTCGTGGGGCAATAGGGTCCACGGGCTCATTTCCTCGCCCGTTTCGCCGCAGGTCGCCCTTTCGGCTGTGGCTCCGCGCCCGGAAGCGGGCGCTGTCTGCCGGCGGGTCGTCGGGTACTCGTCGAGCCGGAGTCTTTCCGATGGCGTGAGCAACCTGGGAGTGCGGAGGTGATTGAACCTACCGGGCCGGTCTTTCCCTGTTCACCTTGACGACGTGTCAGTATGACGGAATTCTCACGGGCGATCGGGAGGTGGCGCCCGTCGGACCCGGGCCGATTGATTCGGCGAAGATCTGGCGCAACATTTTCAGTAGAAGCCTCTGGTCGCCGACCGCCGTGTACACCGCCTGCGGGAAGCGGTCGGCGACCCACCTGATGGATTCGTGCCATCTCACCGGTTCCCGCATATGACGGGCGAGGACCTCGGCCGTGATTTCCTGTCGGTACGGGAGCGCCGTGCAGTTGGCGATGACTGGGATGCGGGGCCGTCCGAAGGTCGTACCGCGCAGGGCATCGCGGAATTTCTCGGCGGCGGCGGCGAGCAGCGGGGAGTGGAAGGGCTTTCCCATGGCGATCGGTCTGACGTCGTACGCGCCCGCCCGCAGGAGGATCTCCTCGGCACGCGCGATGTCGGAGGGCCGGCCGGAGAGCACGCTCTGGTAGGGGGTGTTGAGGCTTGTGAACACCAGGCCGTGTAGGCCCGCACTCCGGAGTACGGCTCGGATCTCCTCGGGAGTGAGGCCGAGTACGGCAGCCATGGCACCGTCGGCGTTACCGACGAGTTCGGCCCGCAGGTGCACCAGCCGCAGACCTGTTCCGAAGTCGAGGACGCCTGCTGCTTCCAGGGCGTTGTACTCTCCCAGATCGCGGCCCATCACGATGTCGGGGGTCAGGCCGTCCTCACGGTGGGCGTGGTACTTCATCGCGTTGACCACGAAGGCGGCCACCTGGTTGGACGGGCTGTCGAGCGGGCCTGCGCCGCGGTCGGCGCGGAGCCGGTCCCGAATTGAGTAGCCGAGTATGTCGGCGGCCGCCGAGTCCAGGTCGGGGCAGCGATCGAAGAGGTCTTCGTTCACGTCTTTGCCGTGCGATCCGAATCCGGAGAAGAGAACGACGTTGGTCATGGTGTGTGCTCCTCCGTAGCGGGCCCCCGTCGTGCGGGGTGGCCGGCGCCGGGAAGCCGGACACCGTCACCCTGCACCGCGGTCCCGCGCGAATCATCCGCCATCGCGCCTGATGGCCTTGGCGTCCGACTGCGAGATCCTGCCCCGGCGTTCCTGGAGTGCGCTCTCCACCGCACAGACCCTGTCGCGCATGGCGACCACCCAGTCGCTCTCCCGCTGGTAGACCTCAAGTAGCTCCTGTACGTCCGGTGATGTACGGCTCCCCCGCGTTCGGCGCAGCGCCGCCTGGATGGTGCCCAACTGCGCTTCGAGGTGCAGCCGCACCAGCCGCGCGAGTTCGTCCGGGCGTCGGTGGAAGAGTTGCTCGGACTGCCAGCGTGCCGGGCAGATGTCGAACAGCCATGCTTTCGCCGATTGTTCGAACCCGGGCGCGTCGGGGCGGAGCACGCTCCCGGGCCATTGGGAGCGGCAGGCGATGAGTCTGGCCGTCGAGCCGTACGGGCTCGTTCCGGGCCTGGAGACTGGTGCTGGTGTGAGGTTCCGTTGCATGGGGGACTCCTGGGTCGACACCGAGCGGTATGTGCTGGGGGTGTCGCCGGCTGCCGATGCGGTGTACGCCTGCGGCGGTGCGGCGGTGGCAACGTGTCGCCACCCTGCCCGGGTCCGGCCGGCATCACGCGACTGCCTCTGGAGGCCTTCCCCGGGTGGGTCCGTCGCAGGCTAGTCCGGCTTCCGCCGAGCCCGGTAGGGGCCTGGGCCCGGAGCACCAGTACTCCTGGGCCCCAGCGGCCGTCGATTACGGACAGGTCCCGGCCGAGGACACCGGGTGTCGTCGCGGTGGGCGCACCTACGCAGGACCTCTCCGAACAGGCTCATATCCGAACGCATGTACGAATTTGGGTCTGTAGGCCCGATCCCTGCGCCGTACCTAGGCCGCAGGACCTCAGTAGTGGGTTACGTAGCTTCGACGATGAAGCACCCCCCCTGTGGAAGACAGCATGGCGAGTGTCAGGAAAACCCGTCCCGCCGATGCCGCCAGGAGAATCCGTGACCACTCAGACTCAGGTTCTGTCGCCCCGCAGGCACTCGACCTACGTGGCTCCCCCCACCAGGCAGTACGTCCCGCTCGGGTTCACCGGCCTTCGGATCCCGGGCAAGGGCGACCAATCGATCGGCCGACCCGCACTGATCGGTCGGGGAACGGAATTGGCGCAGCTTCAGGGGGCGGCGGCTTCCCTGGGTGTGGGCCGGGGCAGCGCGATCGCGGTCGAGGGAGTTGCGGGTGTGGGGAAGTCCCTACTCCTCGACGCGTTGGCCTTCGAATGCCGTGGAGCTGGGGTGAGGGTCTTCCGGGGTGCGGCGCTGCCGCTTGAGCAGGGCATTGCTTTGGCGGCGCTGTCGTCCTGCATGGGCGGTCGGTTCACGGAGCGGGCGCTGGCGGCCCTGGGCCGGGGGCAGGGCGCTTCCGGCCAGGTCACAGACCGGATCGCCGGGACGGTCGCGGCGTCCGTGCGTCGAACCGCCGGAGGTGGCCCCGTGGCCATCCTGCTGGACGACGCGCAGTGGGCGGATGCGCAGAGCCTGGATGTACTGACCGCCATGGCAGCTGCCGGGGCACCGCTGCTGGTCGTGGTGGCGACGCGGCAGCACCTGCGCGGGCCCCACTGGACCGGCATCCGGCTGGGCCGGCTCGACGAAGGCTCCGTGGCGCAGCTCGCCCGGGCGACGGCCGGCGCACCGGTACCGCCCGCCCGGCTCGCCCCGGCGGAAGGCATCGCGCGCTACGTCATCGCGCTGGCCGCAGAAGCTGACGAGCCCGACGGCCTCCCGCCGGAGCTCCTCGCAGCACTCCTGCGCGAACTGGACCCGCTGCCCGACCACACCCGCGACCTCCTCGAAGTGATGGCCGTCCTCGGACCCACCGCAGCACTGGACGAACTCGCCACCGCACTCCGCATAACCACCCCGGAAGTCCTCAACGCAGCTGACGAGGCCATCACCCACGGAGTACTGCATCACCACGGAGACGAACTGGCCTTCCGCCACCGCCTCCTGCACCGGGCCCTGCTCCTCGCACTGCCCGCGACCGTACGCACCGCGCTGCGCCTCCAGATCGACAGCACACGAAATACTCGGAGCTGGGAACGACATGGCTGACACGGGCACCACCCTCGAAACGGCTACACGACTGTTCGGCCGCGACCAGGAGCTGGCCGAGCTGGGCAGGCTCCGCGACACCACGCAGGGCGGGTGCGGGCAGTCGGTACTGGTCCAAGGTGAAGCAGGGATCGGGAAGACCGCCCTGTTCGAGACCTTCGCGGCCCAGTGCCGCAGCGCGCACGTCAGGGTGCTATACAGCGCGGCGAACGAACTCGAGCGACGCGTACCGTTCCAGGCCCTCCTTGATTGCCTGTCCTCCTCCGCCGACGACGCCGCACGAGACCAGATCTCCTCACTGCGGGCATCACTGCGGGGCGACGCGGGATCCACCCCCCTCCACCGGGAGTTCACCGTCGCCGAGAACGTCCAGGCCCTCCTGGAGGACTGGTGCGCCGACGGGCCGGTGGTGATGCTGCTGGACGACGCGCAGTGGGCCGACGACTTCAGCCTCGCGGTGCTCGGCCGCCTGCAACGCGCCCTCCACCATCTGCCGGTGCTGCTCGGCCTGACGCTGCCCTCGGCCCGCCGCACTGATCGGCCCGAGATGCTCCAGGGCTTTGAGGACGGCGCTGCGCGGACGCTCCACCTGAGCCCGCTCGGGCAGGAGGATGTCTCCAGGCTGGCCGGCGAGCTGCTGGAGTCCCGGCCCGGCCCCGTCCTGCTGGACCGACTGACCGCCGCCGGAGGAAACCCGCTGTTCGTCATCGAGATGGTGCGCGCCTTCAACACGTACGGCGAGATCCATGCGGCGGGGGACTGCACGGACGTCGACGCGACCACGGACGTCGATTCGGCCGCGGGCGACGCCAGGAACGCCACCACCGGGATTCCCGAGGTCGTGGCGGAGGTGATCCTGCGGAGTCTGGAGGCCTTCCCCCCCAGCGCCAGGGAGGCGCTGAGGACGGCCGCTGTTCTGGGCCCGCGCGTGGACCTGTGGGAACTGTCCCTGATCCTCGGCCAGCCGGTCACCAAAGTGTGGGAGGCGTTCGCCGAAGCGGTGGACGGCGGCGTCCTGGAGAACCGCAGGGACAGCCTTTCGTTCCGGCACGGGGTGGTCCGACAGCTGCTCGTCGCGGGCGTTACACCGTCCGTCCGTTCCGCGCTCCGGCGCCAAGCGGGGCAGGCTCTCGCGGCTGCGGGCGCGCCGCCCGAGCGGGCGGCCGAGTACCTGCTCCGAGGCGGCGGCTCCCTGGCCCCCCAGTCCCTGGCCTGGCTGTCCGCCGTGGTGCACGCATTGGGAATGCGGGCCCCGCTGGTAGCCGCGGAGCTGCTCGAACGAGCGCTGGAGTCGGTGGGCTCCGACGCCACCCTCGCATCGACCTTCCGCGCGGAGCTTGCCGCGGTCCTGCTCCGGCTGGGAGAACCCGGCCGCGCCATGGACCTGGCCCGGACAGCCCTGGCTTCCGGTTGCCTCCCCGTCGAAGAAGCCGAACTGCGCTGGGTGCTGGCCCAGAGCGCCTATCAGCAGCATCACTACGAGACGGCTGTCGAGGAGGCCCGCAAGGCCCTCGAACACGCACCGGACGACGCCCGGTTCGAGGCACTCACCGCGCAGTGCAACCTCGCGCTGCGGCGCTTCGACGACGTCGAGTCGGCAGCACGACGCACGGTGGCGGCGGGCCTGCGGGGCGACCTCTATGTGGCCGCCCACGGGGTGGCCGTGCAAGCACTGAGCAGCCTGGCGAGCCTGCACCCCACTGAGGCGCTGGAGCTCGCGGACCGCGCCGCCACCATGCTCGGCAACCAGCACATACGCCCGGAATTGCCCATCGCACCGCACTTCATCCGGGGCCTCGCACTCATCGAGTTGGACCGCGTCGACGAGGCCCACCAGGCCTTCGATCGGGGACTGCGCCACACCGGACCCGGCGGCTGCCCCCTGCTGACCTGGTACCACCTGGGCAAGGCTCGCCTGGGATTCATCGAGGGCCGCTGGGACGACGCCCTCGCCGAGGTCAACGCGGGCCGGGAGACCGTGGATCCGCTCGGCATGGGCGGGGCACTGAGCAGCCAGGCCGCTCTGATCGCGGTCCACCGGGGTGACCCGGGGACGTACGCCGAGCTCATGGAGCATCCCGATGACAGCATCGGCGGCAGCTACTACGAGTTCCTGCGCCGCTGGGCACGGGCTCTTACCTGGGAGGCGCAAGGGAAGCCCGAGAAGGCGCTCGACCTGCTCTTCGAGATGTGGCAGTCCGGTGCCGGGGGTGTGGGACAGCCGTTCCTGTACCGGCTGTGCGCCGACGCCCTCCGGCTGGCGGCGGATCTGGAGGACACCGACCGGCTTCGAAGACTCACGGCCGTGCTGACGGCCGGAGCCGGCACCCGACCCTCGAATGCCCGCGGAACGGCCCTGCTCGGTGTGGGTCTGCTCCGTGGGGAGGCGGACGTTCTCCGGGATTCGGCCGACTGCTTCCGCACCACCGGCCATGTCCTCAACGAGGCCTACGCCTTCGAGTGCGCAGCACGGGTCCTGGGCCGCCGGGGCGAGGCCGGGCCCGCACGCCAGACCCTCCACCGGGCCCTGGAGCTGTACGAGCGGCTCGACGCCCGATGGGACGCGCTCCGCGCCGAGGAGGCGCTCGCCGCGCTCGGCATCCGTTCCAGGCGACGCGTCGAGGAGCAGCCCCGCACGGGTTGGCCGGCGCTCACCGAGACCGAGCGCACCATCGTCCGACACGTGGCCGACGGCCGCTCGAATCCGGACATCGGCACGCGGATGTACCTCTCACCGAGGACCGTTCAGTTCCATCTGTCCGCCGTCTTCGCCAAACTCGGCGTCGCGTCGAGAGTCGAGCTGGCTGTGCAGGCCCACCGCCGGCCCGCAAACGAAATGGCACAGGACGCCAAGGTCGCGGCGGAACTTCTGCCGAAGTAGCGGCCGGGTTCTTTCTCCCCGCGACTCCCGGGTGTCCGGCGCGGGCAGCACGGCGCAGCCGGTTCACATCGCAATCGTGGCCGAGGACGGACAGCGGGTCCGGACCGTGGAGAAGCAGGCCGTCGACGCAGGCCGCCATGAGGTCTACGGCGACGGCCACCGGCCCGGCATCCACGATGTCCGCTCGGACTACCGATGTCCGGTGACCCAGACGGCCACCTGTGACCGGGAGGTGCAGTCGAGTTTGGTGAGAATGTCGGCGACGTGAGTCTCGGCAGTGCGCTGGGTGATCACCAGCCGTTCGGCGGTCTCCTTGTTGGACAGCCCTTCGGCGAGCAGCTTGGCTATCTGCCATTCCCGCTGGGTCAACGCGCCGGTTCCTCCCCCTCCGACTGCGTGGCGCCGGTATCGGTCTCCTCCCCCAGGGCATAGGCGACAGCCTGATCCTGGGAGAGCTGCGCACTGATGGGTCAGCCGGTCAGGGCTGTTTCAAAGTCCTGCTGATCGTGTAAATGACCTGGTCAGGGGATGTGCGGGCAGGTCGAGCGGCCGGGTAGACGGCTTGTAGGGGGCGTGGCGGAGGCCAGCGGCGATGCTGGTGTGGCGGTGTCGGCGGAGGGTGATTGCCCAGGTTGCGCGGGGTGGCCATGTTCTCGGGGCCGCGTCTGTGCGTATCTTCGTGGGGGTACCTCCCGGCTGGAGGCTGGGGGAGCGGCCTCGCGGAAATCGGTGTCGCGGACGGGTGCAGCCGGTTCTCGATGGTCCACTGTGAGCGGGCGAGCGCCCCGATCCGGTGAGGCCTGGTGGTGGGTCAGGTCGGTGATGGCGTAGACGGTCTGCCGGGTGAGGCGGCCGGTCTTGGAGTCGGTGCGGTAGCGGGTGATCTTCGCGGCCTGGACGGTGTACGGGAAGTCGAGGCCGAGGTCGGTCGGTCAGCACGTGCGTGGCCCGGGTCTCGCGGCGGCCGTGCCCACGTCCGCGCTGGTAGTGACGGGCGGTCACCCGGCAGCAGGGCAGCGACCGCAGCGGGCATGCAGGACGGGCTGGTTCGCCTTCGCCATCAGCAGGTAGTGCGCCTTCTTCTCCTCGACCAGGAACCGGGCGTGGCCACGCCCGGGTGTGAGGTGGCGTCTCGTCGGGCGGACTTGCCGTCCACCGGGAGCGACTCGGCCCCGGTCGGATCATCGCCTGTCAGCTCGGCAAGGCCACCGGGGCACACCGCGCCGATCACCCTGCGGATCGTGGCCGCGCTCGGGGCGACCGCACCCCGAGCAGGCCCACTGTCCGGGCGTCGAGTCGGGTGAGGGCGTGCTGGGGCGCGGCCGCCGCCCACTGCCCGATCGCCCGGAAGGAGCGGGCGCCGGCCAGGACCGCCGAAGCAGCGACCAGCAGCACACCCGGCAACGGGTGACGCCGTCCGCGCCGATCGCGCGGATCGGGCAGCACCGCAAGCCTGTCCACCAGCCCGACACCACCGTCGGGTTGACGGACAGGCTACTTGACGAGACAGACGATGGCAGACCGGCGGCACATCGAGGCTCCGGTTCAGGGCGACTGGCAAGGTCATACCTTCAACCGGAGTCTCGATGCACGCGCAACGGCCCGAGGCCCCTCCTTCACGCGCCCGTGACCTGCACGTTCACCTGATCGCCGGGACTTTGAAACAGCCCTGCCCTCAACCAGACCCTATCAAGTTACGCCAGCTTTACAGGTCGCCATCACTGGGCGTAACCCGATCGCATTGGGTCCAGGGGCCCAACTAATTCACCGCGCGCCCCCGACTTCTTGACGTTCTTCGTCTGCGGAGCGCTCAATGTCACCACGCAGCCGCTGCAAACCGGTCGCCTGACACCCACTGTCACCTCCCGCCGCATCTCGGGGAACCTCACGCTGATTGCATTCGAGGAACTGGAGCATGCCGTGAAAATGCCCACGAAACGGAGCCATCAATGTCAATGAGACGTGCGTTTCCTGAACTCACACAAGCGCGCCGACGTCTGCTGCTCTTGGCCGCTTCGGTTGCGCTGATCGCTGGCTCCGCATTGCCCGCGTCCGGACCCGCGTCGGCGAGCGAGGGCCCGTCGTCGTTCGACCTTTCCGGGAAGGGCGTTCTTGTGCGCAAGAATGCAAAGGACCTGTCGGCCAAGGAA
Source organism: Kitasatospora sp. NBC_00240 (assembly GCF_026342405.1). NCBI lineage: Bacteria > Bacillati > Actinomycetota > Actinomycetes > Kitasatosporales > Streptomycetaceae > Kitasatospora > Kitasatospora sp. NBC_00240. The sequence continues at coordinate 152,208 of NZ_JAPEMU010000002.1, read as the reverse complement.
AAGAAGGATTTCGTCGATGCGCTGTTGAAATTGAAGGCAACTCCATCCCCCTACGACTCAAATCTGAGCTACTACGATCAGTTCGTAGCGTGGCACAGATCGCTCATGACCTGCGATCCCAGCGATCCCATGATGGCAATGCCCATGATGATGGGTCACTCCGGGCCCATCTTCCTTCCGTGGCACCGCCTCTACCTAAGGCTCTTCGAGCGCGCCCTGGACCAGGTCAGCGGCAAGTCCATCTCCGTGCCTTACTGGGACTGGACCGATCCTGCCAGCACGGCTGCCGTGTTCTCACCCGATCTGATGGGCGGGAACGGTGACCCGAGTAAGGGCTTCGCAGTCACCACCGGACCCTTCCGGCAGGGCCAGTGGAAATTGAACATCAATCCGATGGGCCAGGAAACTGAGTCGGCTACCGAATACATCACGCGTAACATGGGAGCGGCTCCTTTCACGAGCTTGCCGACAGCGGCCGACGTGAACGCAGCCCTGGCAGCTCCACGCTACGACGCCGCACCCTACAACACTGACAGCGATACAAGTGTGAGCTTCCGCAACGCCCTTGAAGGGTGGTCTCCGGGCGGAGTAACCAAGACGAGCTGCTCGGCGGACGGCGTGATGGAGCAGGAGTTCGATCTGAGTATTCCTCCAAAGATGCACAACTCTGCGCATACCTGGGCTGGGGGTCTCCTCGGGTTCACCGCAGATGGGCAGCTGCTCAAGGGAACCATGATGCAGATATCCGTCTCGCCCAACGACCCGGTCTTCTTCCTCAACCACGCCAACGTCGACCGGCTGTGGGATAAGTGGCAGGGCACCCACTGCGGAAGCACTTATGAACCGGCTTCAGGATACCCGATGAATTCGGCGGGCGACATCCTGCAGCCCTTCGATAAGGCCGGAATCAAGGCCTCGCCGAGCATGCTCGAGGCTATCCGAACACTCGGTTACCGCTACAGTGGCGGCAGCGAGCAGTGCGAGTAGACCTCCCAACCGGCGGAAAGCCAGGCGCACCCGTGTGTACTCACTGACCTCGATCTTTCGTGACGGTCCGTCGGTTGAGGCGAATTCGAGGGGCAACACTGGGTCGGTTGATCAGGCCGCGAGTAGACAGGCGCTCGGCTGGGGTTTCCCGGTCGAGCGTCTTGCGTGGGCGGCTGTTGAGTTCGGCAGCGACGGCGTCCAGCTCGTGGCGGGTGTGTCCGGACAGGTCGGTGTCCTTGGGGAAGTACTGCCGGAGCAGGCCGTTGGTGTTCTCATCGGAGCCTCGCTGCCACGGGTTCGCCGGGTTAGAAGTAGACGGGGCATCGGTGGCGATGGTGAACGCACGGTGGGTGGCCATCTCCGAGCCCTGGTCCCAGGTGAAGACGCTCCCGCCGCACGTGCGGCGGGAGCGTCTTCATGATGTCGATGAGAGCGTTGCGGGTTTGGGCTGCGCTGTGGCCGGCGGGAAGATGCAGCGGCATCGCGCGGTCGGCGGCCTCTGCGGGCCGCTCGCCGATCATGGCCATGTCCCGGACGGCGCGGGGCAGGCGCTTGTTTGCCGTGCGGTGGCGGCGGCGGGCGCGGCCTGTCCGCAGTGCCCGGGTCAGCTCCCGCAGGAGGTCTCCACGGCCCTGGGCGTAGAGGGCCTGGTAGACCGTCTTGTGGGTCACGTGCATGTCCGGCCGGTCGGGAAACCGTAGGCGAAGAATGTGGCAGATCTGCTCTGGGCTCCACCGCAAGGTCAGGTGGTCCTGGATGAAGTCCCGTAGTTCGCTGTTCTGGCCGATCTTGCCGGGCTTGGGGCGAGGCCGGCGGGCGGGCAGCGCGGGCCTGGGCGGCAGGGGGTCGGTAGTGGGCGTTGACCGGATGTCGATTGCGGCGGATCTCGCGGCTGATCGTGGAGGGGCTTCGTCCCAATTCGGCAGCGTGGCGCGGACCGTGGCCTTCTCTCGCAGCCGGTCGGCCATGTGGATGCGGTCGGCCTCGCGGAGATACCTGGATGCGCCGGCCAGGGGAGTCGCCGAAGGCTTCGGTGACTCCCCTGACGTGTCGATCGGCAGTGCCGCGACGGTGCCGCCTGACGCGTTGCGTCCGTTGCGCCACCTCCGGCCCGTCCGCGGGTCGACTCCCACGATCGGGGCCGCCTCCTTGTACTCCACGCCCTGTTGCACGAGCTGAAGGTAGATCCGCCGCTCCAACGTGAGGGCACGTGCCCCCGGGTTGACCGAGCGATCGCGAATCTCGAAGTCCATCGCATCCCCTGAGCTGGGGTGTTGAGAGGACCACTGGCACTCAAGTATTCCGGCGGGCCGTTTCGGCTTGTCGGGGAGGTGGTGGCCCGGCTGTCGCGTCGGGTGGGCGCCGGGTTCCACGGCTCCGGAGATGGTCGGCTGCTCGTCAGGGTGGGTCGTTCGCTGGTCGGCCGGGGTCTGGCAGAGCATGCAGGCGTTCCAACGCGCCAGTGATCACGTCGGTCCAGCCCCAGTGGCGGGCCAGGCGGAGGTGGTGACGGCGGCCGGTGATGACGAGCTGGGCGGCGCCGGAGAACAGCCGTAGCCGCATGCGCTTGGGCTCCCACCGACGGGCGGACCCTGTCAGGGCGAGCATGGGCATCCAGGCGAGCAGGTCCAGCGCGATCTGGACGATCTCCAGCCGGCCTTGGTTCTGGGCGGCGTCGTGGTGGGGCAGGTTGCGCAGGCCGGTGTCGCGGCGGCGCGGATGTGGTCCTCGGCGCAGGCGCGCTGGCGGTGCCGCAGCTCCAGCCGGGCGATCGGGGTGAGGTGTCCCCAAGGCCGGGATTAACGGAGTTGTGCTGATGTCAAGGGGGGTGAGGTCCAGGTCGTGGCTGCGTAGAGACCGGGGCCGATCTTGTGGATGAGATGAGCCCAGTGTCGGCCCACCGGGAGAGCTGCCGGTACTGGTGTCCAGCCGGATGTCGCCGAAGCGGGCTGCGATCTCTGCGGCTCTCCACAGCCGGGTCGGGTCGTCCTGCAGTAGGGCGAGAATGCGATGCCGTCGACGTTGGTCAGGGACGGTGTGCCGGTCGTCGCGGGAGACCCTGGGCAGAGCCGGCTGTTCGGAGCCGGGTTCGAGGACAGTGACGGTGAAATCGGTGATGGTGCGGCTGCGATCAGGGCGGCCGTCGTGGCGGCGCTCGCTGTAGCGGGACATCGGGGACTTGACCTTGCGGGTGCTGAGCCGGCCCCGCCGCGCTCGGCAGGCCGCCGGGGCCGCCTGATCCCGGGGAGTCGGATCCTGCGGTACCGGATCGCGGATTGCCGGATCCGGCGGGCGGGGAGCCGGTGTCGGTCGTGCTGGTCATGGTGCTCAGCCGATCTTCAGGGACTTGGTCTCGGTGGCCTGGTCGATGTCGGAGGAGCGGACCGCCACCGACACCACCCAGTTGCCGGCCAGCGGCAGCTGCGCGGTGCCCGTCCAGCGTCCGGTGCCCTCCGCGGTGAGGGCGACCGGCAGCGGCCCGAGGTCGCGGTCCGGCAGGGTGAAGGCGAGCTGCACCTCGGGCACCTCGACCGGCCGGCCGTCCGGGCCGTCCAGCTTGAGGTGCACCTCGTTGGCCCCGGCCCTGGCCGGGTTGAGGGTGACGGTGGCGGTGCCCTTGGCGTTGGCGGTCCGGCCACCGGTGTCGTAGGGCAGCTTCAGCTCCATGGTCTGCCCGGGCACGGTCTGCGGCGCCTGCGCCCCACCGGCGGCGCCGCCCGCCGGGGCGGACGCGGCGGGCCGTTCCGCGACGGCCGCGACGGCCTGGGCACCCCGGCCGGGCGGGGAGTTGGTGAGCATCGTGGTGACCACCAGGACGGCGACCGCCACCCCGGCCTCGACCAGGACGGAGCGCCGCAGGCCGGCCTTGGCCGGGGTGAACCCCGGTTCCCGGTCGGCCTTGCGCTCGGCCGCCTGCTGGCGCTCCAGCTGCGCCCGGTGGTCCGGATCCGCCGCCTCGCCCGCGCCGCCGCTCCCGGTGCCGGCGGCCACCAGCTCCCGCGCCTCCTGCACGGTCGTCCCGCCCGCCTCGTCGACCCGCCGGGCCACCGGGGTGTGCTCGGCGTCGGCGGCGACCTCCCGGCCCTCGTCGGCTGCGCGCAGCCGGGCCACCCAGGAGCGTGAGATCCAGGCCACCCCGAGCATCGCGCCCACGCAGCCGACCTTGATCAGCAGCAGCCGGCCGTACTCGGTGTCGACCAGCGCGCTCCAGCTGCCCAGCCCGCGCCAGGACTGGTAGACCCCGGTCACCGTGAGCGCCGCCACCGAACCGAAGGCGATCTTCGAGAAGCGGTCGGCGGTCTCCGCGCCGAGGCCGTGCCGCAGCCCGACCAGCAGGGTGGCCAGGCCGCCCAGCCACAGGGCCATCGCGATCAGGTGCAGGATGCCGAACGGCAGGGCCAGCCAGACCTGGATGCCCACCGAGGCGTGGTCGGCGCCGACCCAGGTGGCGCTGAGCGCGACCGCCAGCAGCAGCCCGGCCACCCCGAGACCGATCCGGGCCTCACGCTGCGGTCGCTCGGCGGCCCGCTCCTCCAGCCGGCGCAGCTCGTCCTCGTCGGCGTCCTCGTCGGTGTCGGTGCCGGTGCCGGTGCCGGTGCCAGTGTCGCTGCCGGTCGCCGTGCGCGTGTCCGGGTCCGTCCCGCCGTCGGCCTTCGCCGGCACCGGGCCGCCGAGCTGGCCGACCAGCAGGGAGAGGAAGACGCCGGCGGTGGCCAGCAGCAGCAGCCGGGCGGCCAGCGCGGTGCCGATCCGCTCGTCCAGGGTGGTGCGCACCAGTGAGAGGTCGAAGGCCTGCCCGAGGCCCGAGCCGCGCTCGTACGGCCCGCGCAGCAGCAGGACCGCGATGGTGGACAGCAGCAGCGCGACCCAGCCGGTCATCAGCAGCCGCTGCACCGTGCGCACCGCCGCGCCGGCCGGCCAGCAGAGCAGGACGAAGCCGGCGGCGCCCATCAGCAGCGCGAAGGCGCCGTACGCGACGGTACGGCCGGTGCCGTAGAGAGCGGCGACCAGGCTGTCGGCCTTGGCCTGCTGCAGGGCGGTGGTGGACACCGAGGTGTCCGAGGGGGCGCCGATGGAGAAGGTGAAGGCGCCGCCCACCGGGTGCGAGTCGTCCGACACGGCGCGCCAGGCGACGGTGTAGGTGCCGCCGGCGAGCCCGCTGTTCAGGCCGACCCGGGCGGTGTTCTCGCGGCCGTCGGCGTGCCCGGGGTTGCCGGAGTCGACGGGCCGGCCGGCCGGGTCCAGGACGCGGACCGAGTCGCCGGAGAGCGAGACGCTCTCGCTGAAGGTCAGCGTGACGAAGCTCGGCGCGGTGGCGACCACCGAGTTCTGCGCCGGGTCGGTGGACTGCAGTGTGGCGTGGGCGGAGGCGGGCCCGGCGCCGGCGACCATCAGCGCGAGCAGCGCGCCGAGAATCCCGAGCAGTCCGGTGAGCCTGCGGTGGCTGGCCTTCGGCATCTGGCGAATCCCCTAGTTTCCTGAGTCCTGCTGGCCGGGCCGGTAGGTGAGCGGCTTGACCGGCACCCGGACGGCGATGGTGCCGGACCTGGCGAAGGTCAGGTCGAGTTCGATCACGTCACCGAGGGCGGGCTGCTTCGACCACCCCATGATCATCAGGTGCGTCCCGCCCCGGGCGAGCTCCAGGGCGCCGCCGGCCGGGACGGCCAGCGGTCCGGCGCTCTCCATCGAGGTCTCCGTCGAACGGTGCATGGTGACCGAGGATGCCCCGGGACTGCTCACCTTGACCAGCTCGTCCTCCCCGCCAGCACCAGTGCGGGCTTGTCGAAGTGCTTGCCGAGCACGGTCCCCTCGTACGGGGAGTTCTTGGCCTTGGAGACCTTCGCCAGGCCGGCGGCGGCCGCGCCGAGTAGGTGCGGTGCGGTGCGGCGGGCTGCGCCGGTATGGGTGGCGGGGGTACGGGGCATTGCGGGGTTCCGATCGTGCGCGCTGGTCTCACTGGCCGGGCCGTACGAGGTGGGTACGGCCCGGCCGACGCGGGGACCTCCCGGCCGGGGCCGGGGGAGGGTCAGGAGGCGGCGCTGTCGCCCTTGCGGCGCAGGCCGAGGAGGCCGACGCCGGCGCCGATCACGCCGACGACGATGCCGACCACGCCGAGCAACCGGGCGGTGGAGTCGCTGCTCTTGGCGATGGCCTGCGAAGTGGTGGCCTCGGCGTCGGCGTGATCGGCGCCGGGCGAGGCGCCAGCGGCCGCGGCGGCCTTGGCCAGGGCGAGCACCGGGGCGGGCTTGGCGGGCTCGGGCTGGCCTTCCTTGGCCTCGTCGATCCAGCGGACGACCTCGCCGTTGTCGTAGCTCTGCAGCGCCTTGAAGGTCAGGCTCTCGGTGTCGGTCGGGAGCGGGCCGAGCGAGACCCGGAACTCCTGGAACTGCCCGGCGGCGATCTTGGTGCCGGCGTCGGCGGTCCAGGTGATCTTCGAGACGGCCTCGTTGACGTCGCTGCCGTGCACCTTGATCGGCTTGTCGAGCTTGGACTTCTCCAGCGTGGCGGTCCAGCCGGGCAGCGGCAGCGTGCGGACCGAGGCCAGCGGGTGGTCCATCGGCAGGTTGACCTCGAGCTTCACCGTGCTCGCGGTGTCGCTCTCGTTCGGCACCCGGAAGTCCACCGCGGTGTAGGCGCCCTGCTGGGCGTTGCCGGGCTGCACGGTGACATGGGCGAAGGCCGGACCGGCCAGGGCTACGACACCGGCGGTGGTGGCGAGGGCGATACCGGCGATGCGACGGGGAGGAGTGGAACGCATGGCGTCTCCGATCGGAGGAGGGCGGGCCGCGAACGGGCACGGGGGCTCCCGTGCCACGGGCGGACCGCGCCGTGGGGTGGGCCGGACAGCCGTACCGCTCTAAGCGGCCGTTCGGTCGACCCTTTCGTGGGGGCGGAGAGTTCCACCGGTTGACAACGTCGTACGGTTCCCGACCTCACCTCGGGCCCCATAACGCTCGGGTTCCCAGGCTTCGGACCGGAGGCTGTCCAATGTAGGGAGCCGACAGAGCGAAACGTAAGGAGAGACCGGCAGGAAGCACCGGAATCGGGCCCATGGACCCATGCCCGCAGCGTCCCTTCGGAAGTCACCGCCACAGCGGAGATTGCGCCCTGTCAGGGCCGACGACGGGGCGGGGGCCGGGTGATATGCGGTCGAGGAGGAGTCCGGCCTCGACGGGGTACAAAACGCCCGTTGGGATACATCCTGGAATGCGCGGGGATCAGGGCGACTATCTTCGCGCACCGAAAAAGGAGCCGAGTTCTTCGAAGGCTGAAAGAAAGGGCTTCTATTTGTCCCTCGACCACGCAGGTCGGGGTGGGTCGCAGGGCGGCTGATTTCTGAGCCCGCCGGAATTTGATTTAGGTATCCCGCGGGTGGGGGTGGGGCGGGCGATCTCGATTTTTGGGTCTTGGGGCTCTATTGGTGGGTCCTGGTGTGTCGGTAGGGTGTTGTTTGCTATTGCCTTGATGGTCTGCTCCGGTGTGATGTTGGGTGTGGGTGCTTGGTGTCGAACTGGTATTGCGGTTGAGGGTTTTTGACGTGTCGTCGGTTGATTTTGGTGTGGTGGCTTGCGTGTGGTTTGAGGTTGGTTGTCGGCGGGGCGGGGGCGTCGAGGGGTCGGGCTTCGGCGGGTTGTGTGGGGTGCGGGTGGTTGGTGGGGTGTGGGGTGTCGCTTGATCTTCCGCTGGAGTTGCGGGTGGTTGCGAAGTATGTGGTGGGGGTGTGGCCTTCGGCGGATGAGGATGTTCTGCGGGGGTTGGCGGGTGTGTATGAGCGGGTTGTTGTGGATGCGGAGGGTCTGGGGCGGGCTTTGGTGTGGCAGTCGGTGGGTGTGCGGGGTTGGGAGGGGGATGCGCGTCAGGCGCATGACGCGTTGATGGAGCGGGTGTTTCGGGATTCGGGGATCGGGGCGTTCGTGGATGCGGCGCGGAGTGTTGCGGGTGGGGTGCGGGAGAGTGCTGCGCAGGTGGAGAAGGCGAAGTACCAGGTTTTGGTGATTGCTGCGTGGTTGGCGGCGTCGATCGGGTGGGCGGTGGCGGTGGCGCCGTTGACGGGTGGTGCGTCGTTGGGGTGGTTGGCGGCGGTGGAGGCGTTCGCGCAGGAGTTGTTGGCGCGGGTGGGGGTGTGGTTGGTGCGGGCTGTGGCGGCGGCGGGTGCGGGTGCGTTGTTCATGATGTCGGCGGACGGGTTGTCGCAGGGGCTTGTGTTGGCGCGGGGTCACGGTGGGCGCTTCGATGTGGGGGAGTTGTTCATGTCGGGTGGGATGGGGGCTTTGGCGGGTCTGGTGGGTCTGGGTGTGGGGGCGGTGGCGGCGAGGGGGGAGGTCGCGGTGCGGGGTGCGTTGGTCGGGGCGGGGCGGTCGGCGCCGGTGGGTGGGGAGGTGCTGTTCGCGCCGGTGTGGACGGGGAGTCTGCCGGCTCGGATGGGGTTGCAGGGGTTGTCGGGTGTGGTGACGGGTGTGGGGTTGGGGGCGGTGCAGGGTGCGCCGGTGACGGACACGGCGGAGGCGTTCGCGCAGGGTGTGGTGGGGGCGTTGGCCGGTCGGCACGGCGGGGTGCGGGCGGGGAAGGTGCCGGAGGGTCTGGCGGCGCTGGTGGCGCGGCTGCCGGGAGCCGACGGCGGGGGGCGGTTCGAGCCGTCCGAGGCGGTCCCGGACTCGGGGGTGGGCTTCTCGCTGCTGGACGGTCTGTGGCTGGAGGAGACGTCGGGCGGTGCGTTGTGGGCGCGTCCGGAGTCGGCCGGCGCCGGGCCGGGGGATGCCGCGTTCGCGTCCGTGGTCCGCAGCATGGGTGCGGGGCTGGGTGGTCCGCCTCTGGTGGTGGGCACTCCTGGCATGGCGGGCGGCGGGGTGGTGCGGCAGCTGGAGTCGGTGTGGGGCGCGCTCCAGCGGGCACCGCGGACGGCGGCCGCGCTACCGCGCGAGATCGTCCTCGCCGCCCCCGTCAGCGCGCACGAGATGCCCGCGTTGGAGGACTTCGTCGCCACCCGCAAGGTCGGAGTGACCATCTCCGAAAGGCCGACCACAACAGGCGGCCCCCGGTCGTGGACGCACCTGGAACCGACAGACCCGGCCGACCGCACGAGCGACACGATCACGACCCCCGCACCGCCCCCCGCTGCCGCGGCCGGTGTGCGGGAGGTACCGCCGCACCCGACCGGGGAGACGGCTTCCCCACGGGACATCACCGGACCGGACGTTTCCATTCCCCGTGCCGGCCACCCCATCGCGCCGACCACCCCTGTCGGCGCGATGGCCACACCCCCGGACGCCGGCCCGCCCACCAACACTGCCACGCACCACACGGAGAACACCGGCTGGCCCACCGGCAGACCCGGGATCGTGGACGGCGTAACCGTCAGTGTGGCTGCCGGTGACCGCTCCACTGCCGCCGGCCCCGACTCTGCCGCTCCTCGCGAGGTGGCCCCAGGCCCGGGTGTCCGAGTGGACGGTGCGCCAGCGAGGGAGGCCTTTGCGACGGTTGCGGTGACCGCGGATGCGGTGGTGGAGACACCGGCCCGGCCGGTGGACGCGGTGCGGGAACCGCCCGCGTGGGAGCAGGCGCTGCCCGGACCCCGCGAGGCACTACCCACGGCGCCCGCCGCACAGTCGCACGAGCCGAGCACGGCCCACACCCCTGCGCGGGCCCTGCTGCACGGCGGACCGCAGGAACCCACCACCACGACCAGCGACCAACCGCTCAGCACCACCCGATCGGACACCCCCACCCAGCCGACCGCCACCCCCCACGACCAGCACCCACCCACCACCCACCACCCCGCCCCCGAGCCCCGTGAAGACGGCTCGGCGTGGCAGCCTGCGGCCCAGGGCACGACCGGGCATGCCGGCACACCGTACCCAGCAGAACATCGACGACTGAACGACGATCTGCTCGGACTTCCCCCGATGGACACAATCGTCCGCACCCTGGGAAAGCTGCCCGAACAGGAATACCAGCACCTGATGTCCCGGACGGACCCCCTCGTCGCAGCGCCGGTCCTCATCGGAACGGACCCCGCCACCACACGGGAACGCGCCTTGCACGAAGAAGACAGGCAGCGAGTGGCCTTCGTTCTCCGCCGGGACGGCGAGGAGTCCGCCAGAAACCTGGCAAAGAACCTCGGCATGACACCCGGCCCCGGACTCCGCGGAGGCTCCGACACCTATTACCACCAGAGTGAGAGCGAGAGCGAAGGTGACGACCATACCGGCTACTCTCAAATGTATCAGCACTACGTCGTCCGCGACGACGACGATCTGCTGTACAGGAATGACACCAGGAATCCCGACGAAATATTCGAGACCGGATTTCAACCGCGTATCCCGGACTCGAACGTCACCCTGATGGACCATATCTGGACCGGCCCCAATCGCTCTCAGTGGGTCAGTACGAGCCGTAGGGATGATCTGTGGCGTTTCGGGGGGTACCACTACGAAATCGATGCGCCGGGGCAGGGGGTCGATGTCGAGATGACCTACGGAGACGACTACCCGCATATCGTCCGCGAGGAGGAGGAGGTTGCCTTCGAGGGCGGTATCGACCGGTCCTTCATTATCGGGGCCGACGAGCAGCCTATCCCCGGTTACGGATCGGGCAATTTTCGTGCCGGCGAGGACAGCGGTTCATTCTATTTCGTCAACCCGCATTTTGAATTCCCTGCCGGGGGTCACCAGGTCGGGCGGAACCAGAATTCAGACTCGGATGAAGACTGACCTGTGGCATGCTCACCGGTTCGGTGTGGATTCTCCGAGGCTGCTCACCTTTGATCTCCCAGGATGCCCGGGTCTTCAGGCCGGGGCGGTTGGGTGATTGGCTCGGAGCCGTGAAGCGGCGGAGTGATCTTCGGAATTTCTGACGTGAGTGGTTGTCAGTGGCTCCCGGTAGGTTGATCTTGTATATCTCCGGTACTCCTAGCGCATCTATGCGACGCCGGGTCGGCGCCAAGCGCTGGCTCGGACGTTCGGGTGTGCTCGGGTGGTGTACAACGACGCCTTGGCGGCGCGGAAGCAGGTCCGTAAGGACGGACTGCCGTATCCGAAGTCCACGGACTTGCAGAAGCAGCTCGTCACGGCGGCAAGAAGACCGCTGAGCGGGCATGGCTTGCCTCGGTCGGTGCCGATCCCCTGATTCAGTCCTTGCGTGACCTGGACACCGCGTACCGCAACTTCTTCGACTCGGTGTCCGGCAAGCGCCGGGGACGACTGGTCGGGCTGCCTCGGTTCAAGTCGAAGCGGGACAGTCGGCAGTCGCTCCGCTTCACCCGCAACGGGTTCCGCCTGCGGTCCAACGGGAATCTGAACCTGGCGAAGATCGGTGACGTGCGGGTGAAGCGGTCCCGTGCGCTGCCGTCCGGTCCGTCGTCGGTGACGGTCGTGCTGGACCCTTCGGGCCGGTACTACGCCTCGTTCGTCGTGGACGTGGAACCCGAGAACCTGCCCGGGCTGGATGCCGAGATCGGCATCGCCCTCGGTCTGACCACGTACGCGCTCCTCCCGGACGGCACCGTGATCGACAACCCGCGCTTCCTCCGCAAGACCGAGAAGAAGCTCAAGGCCGCGCAGCGGGCACTGTCCCGCAAGGCCAAAAGGGAGCAAGAACCGGGCGAAGGCCCGACGGGAAGGCCGCCAAGGCGCACGCCAAGATGGCCGACACCCGCAACGACTGGCTGCACAAGCAGACGAACAAGTTGATCGGCGAGAACCAAGCCGTCCACCTGGAGGACCTGAACGTGCGCGGCCTGGGCCCTGGCCGACTGGCCAAGCCCGTGCACGACGCCGGACGGCCACCTTTCGGCGGCTGCTCGAAGACAAGGCCGCCCGATACGGGCGCACCATCGGCATCGTCCCTCGTTCCCGTCCTCCCAGCTCAGCTCGCAGTGCGGACACCGCGACGGACCCCAACCCCTCGCCGTGCGCGAGTGGGCCTGTTCGGTGTGCGCTGTGTTGCATGACCGCGACCTCAACGCTGCTCGAAACATCCTGGCCGCCGGGCAGGCGGACAGGCCAAACGCCCCTGCACGGCCGGTAAGACCTGGCGTGGCAATCCCACGCCAGGCACGGCCCGTTGAACGGAGAACCCACCTCGGCGACCTGACCGGCACAGATGCCCGTGCCGCAGACGCGAAAGGGTCTGTACCGGTCAGTGGCTGTACAGACCCACGCGAAAGGAACCCCCGTCCATTAGGACGAGGAGGATGTCAAGAGGTCGGGCATGGCGACGAGCATCATGGGTTCCGAGCGGCGGGGTGGGTTACGCAGTCCCGAGCATGTGCCGTCGACGATCCGGAACCTCGCTACTCCAGGGCCGGTGTGCCCGTGACCCGAGTGGTGAAGTGGCGGCTCCCCTCCCGAGGGAGGGGGTTTGGAAGCCCGGGGCGGTGGCAGTGTGTGGAGAGAACGCCTGCTGCCGAGTCCTGCCAGGGCTCGGCTCGCGGCCGGTGAAGCTTGGACGGTCCTGCGCCGAGGTCCTGGATGTGGGAGGTGAGGACTGCCTGCTCGGTACGTCTGCTCTGCATGACAGGACGGGAGAAGTGGCGACCGGGTACGGACTCTCAGGACTCCACTGTTGCCCAGTAGGCAGTGGATGCCTCTGTCGAGTCGCTGCCGTTGTGCGCCGCCAGAGCTTCGACGATGGTGCAACCGCGGCCGTGCTCCTCGGTCGTGCCGGTGGCGGCCCATTCGCCGGGTTCGTCAGCCGGCCCGCCGTCCGTGACGGCGATGCGTACGGCCGGGTGTCCGTCGTTCTGGACGGGCTGCACGTGGAGGGTGACCGGCGGCAGGGCGTGCTCGACTGCGTTGGTCGCCATCTCGGAGATGACCAGCAGGGCGTCGTAGACGGCGTCCTCGTTCAGTCCCGACTCGGTGAGAAAGCCTCGGGCTGCGTGGCGGGCCATTGACGGGGCGGTGGCGTCGTGGGCCAGGGGCAGAACGAGCTCGGAGCCTGAGTCCTGCTGCGAGGGAGGGGTCTGACCGGTGCTGGTCATGGGGATCACAACCTCAGGAGGTGTGGGGGTGGTTGTTCTCGCTGACTGGGTGATGCTTCGAGCTCTTGCCTTTACTTTCGGCCCTGGACACGGTCGGTCACATCGAGAGTTCTACGTAGGTGTCTACTGAGTTCGTGCGTACTAGGTGGTGGTCGGTCTACGAGACGCCCCTTGCTCCTGGTAGCCGATCGGGTATGCAGCGTAGTGCAGGGAGTAAAGTCGCAGCTCAGTCGGTATGAAAGGAGTCGGCCGCAGATCGGTCGAGGGCCAGCCCGGAGCCGAGCAGCCGGTGCCTGGCGCTACGGGTACGGGCCCAGCCGGGCGCCAATGAAGCTGAGTCGATCCGATCAGGGATCGGTTACTGACAGTATGTGAGAGGTGCCCCGCAGGGGTGCTGTGGGCGGCGATCGATCGCACCGGGCACGGTGTGACCGTGGAGAGAGGGACCGACCCTGGGCGCATGTGGATGGGCGCGGGCGTCTCATCAGCGCGGGATGACCCTCCTCGCACGTCCTGACGCCGAGCAGGACCGATACGGACCGTAGCCAGAGGGAGCCTGCGGGAATACAGAAATCGTTGCAGGACAGGCAGCTTGCCCAGCTTCGTTGCGGACGTAGAGTTATTTTTATGGTTCTCGGGTCCGCGTCAAATGTGAGCGGGGTGCCGGTCGTCTGCCGGCGGATGCCACCAGCTTCGTCCGTCGCCGCCGCCAGATTGCCGATGTCACGAAGCTGCTGGCGACCTCCCATCTGCTGACTCTCACGGGCCCGGGGGAGTGGGCAAGACGCGGCTGGCCCGGCGGGTTGCCGAGACCGTTCAACGGGCCTTCGGCGACGGGGTGTGCCTCGTCGAACTGGCCGAGCTGCGTGAGGCGTCACTCCTGGCTCACCGGGTCGCCGAGCGGCTGGACCTGCGGGACCAGTCGACCCGGACCGCGATCGAGACAGTCGTCGAACACCTCAGGCCTCGAAGCGTCCTGCTGGTGCTCGACAACTGCGAGCACCTGGTGGACGACTGTGCGGTGCTGGCGGAGAGGATTGCTCGGGAGTGTCCTCTGCGGATCCTGGCGACGAGCCGGCAGCCCCTCGACGTGTACGGGGAAATGGTTGTGCCGGTCTTCCCGATGAGGACCCCGGATCTTGTGCAGCAGCGATAGCAGGCCTGTTCGCTGTACAGGAACCCGCCTCCGGCAGTGGCGGGGCCCGGTAGGACGCAGGAAATCCGTTACACGCCCTGCCGGTTCGGTGCCGGCGTCACCTGCGTTGCTCGGTGCGCCGACCGGGCAGGCGGGCGACCCCCACCGCGGGGAGCGCGGCAGCCGTCACGGCCGTCACAGCGGCCAGGGCGAGCAGCGAACCGATCGACGGAGCACGGGCGATGCCCTCGCCGATGCCCCCTTCCCGGCCTTGCAGGTCGATCAGCCAACGAGCCAGTGGTATGCCGACCGCGGTGCCCAGTACCACTCCGCCCGCCGCGAGCGCGGCGCCCCGGGTGGCCATCATCGCGCCGGCCTGACGGGGGGTCAGTCCGATGGCACGCAGCAGCCCGAGGTCGTGGTGGTGTTCCCGCAGCCCGCCGGCGGTGGCCGTGAGGATCTCGGCAAGGGCGATCAGGGCCAGCAGTACGACCAGCCCCACGACCGACACCCGCAGGACCGCCAGCCTGGCGGCCGGGTCGGGGGTGGGCCGGATGTCCAGCTGTCCGCCGAGGCCGGTTCGGCCCGGGAGTTCGCGCTGGACCTCTGCGGGGTCGCTGCCGGAGCGCAGCACCATCCGGTAGTAGGCGGGGTGGGGTGCGTCGCCGGGTCGGTCGAGGGTGTCGAGGCTGGTGGAGAGAACGCGGCCGCCGCGCTCGGGCTCGACGTTGCGACCGACGATGTGCAGGATGCGCGGAGTTCCGGCGGTGGTCACCCGGACCCATTGGCCGACTCCCGCGTTCAGCAGGTCCAGCGCGCCCTGCCCGGCCACCGCCTCGTCGGCCGCCTGGATCTCCCGGCCCTCGACGACCGCGAACGGGAAGGGCTGGGCGGTGGTGCCGAGTGCCCGCAGGGTGAGCGTGGCGGACTGGCCGGGTGCGAGCGCCTCCAGTTCCGTGCCGGGGTACACCCCTGTGGCGGCCGGGTCGGTGGCGAGGGCTTGGCGCAGCCCGTCGGTTTGCTCCGTGCTGTCGCCGGAGGCCGGTCGTACCGTGAGCGTGGCTGCCGTCATGCCGCCGCCGGAGGTCTGGGCGAGGACGTCCAGGGTGGCCCAGGTACTCAGTGCGAGCGTGCAGGCGACTATCGGGACGGCGAGGCGCAGCACCGTGACGGTGCTCTGCCCGCGGTGGCGCAGTGCGCTGCCGAGCCCGAGGACCAGCGCCGGGGGAAGCCGCCGCAGTGCCCCGAGGCGGGCGGGGCGCGGAGTGCCGCTGTCCAACTGGGCGTCGTCGGCGGGCGGTACCGGTGACACCTTGGCCGCCCGGTATGCGGGCAGGGCCGCGCCCAGGCCGATGGCGGACAGCGCCACCGCGGTGACGGTGCCGGTGATCGGCAGGCCGAGGGGCAGCGCCCGGTACGGCGCGCCGGGTCCGTGGGCCAGAGCGGGCCACAGTCGCGCCACCGTGGTTGCGGCGGTACCGCCGAGAAGCACTCCGGTGCCGGCCAGCATCAGGTGTTGTCCGGTGAACATCCTCGTTATCTGACCGGGCGTGAAGCCGAGCGCCTTGAGCAGCGCGATGTCCCCGGTCCGGCCGCGGATCCGGCCACTGGCCGCGCCCGCGACCGCCAGGGCGGCGGCCAGGAGGGCGGCCAGGCCGCACAGCCCGAGCAACAGGCCGACCACCTGGTCGTCCTGCTGTCGGGAAGCACGCGCGTCCATCCAGGTGGCGAGCTTGGTCACCCGGTTGGTGCCGATCGTGTTGACGGCGCGCTGCGCGGCGTAGTTGGCGGTGTCCGGATCGGAGAGGTGCAGGCCGAAGGTGCGGCCCTGGGCGGCCGGGTCGGGCTGGACCAGGTCGAGGGTTTCGGGCAGTACCCAGCCGAGGCCCGAGCCGGCTTCCGGGTAGCGGATCCGGTCGGGGCTGTCGGCGACGCCGATCACCTGGAGGTTGAGGAGCTGACCTCGTGCTCCGAGCACCGCGACCTGGTCGCCGCTTCGGGCCCAGGCGGCGTCGGCGCTGGAGCGTTCGAGGACGAGGCCGTTGAGGACGGTCGGGTCCAGCCAGCGGCCTTCGGTGATCAGTGCCCTTGGCGCCCCCGGGACGTCCGCGCGCAGGACGAGGGGAAGACGGTCGCCGCTGCCCGTACCCGCCTCCGGCGGTGAGCCGGGCCTTCGTAGGCCGATCAGGGTTGCGTCCGCCGTGTGCTGCTGGGGGGTGAGGGATGTGACGCCGGGCAGTCGGGAGAGCGCGGCGAGGGCGGCGTCGTCCCCGGCCTGGTCCGCGGCGGGCGGCGGTCCGGTGTCGATCCGTACCTGCGGGGCCTGGGCCTGCTGGAACTGGCGCTGCCAGGGGTCGGCGGTGCCGAGCAGCATGGCGGCGAGCAGGAGTGCGGCCACGGTGCCCGCGGTTGCCATCACGACCAGGGCGGAGGGCAGCCGGTGGGAGCGCAGATCGGCACGTATCCAGCGAAGGGCGGTGCGCACGGGTCAGCCGCCGAGTTCGATGATGCCGCGGACGCCGACGGACCGGTGGCCCTCGGGCGGGTCCTCCACCCGGCAGTCGTCCACGATCCGGCCGTCGAACAGGCTGATCACCCGGTCGGCGCTGCTGGCCACCCGGGCGTCGTGGGTGACCAGGATGATGGTGCGGCCGCGTCGGTGGTACTGGGCGATCAGGGCGAGTACCTCGCGGGTGCTGCGGCTGTCGAGGTTGCCGGTCGGTTCGTCCGCGAGCAGGAGGTCGGGGTCGTTGACCAGGGCGCGGGCGAGCGCCACCCGCTGTCGTTCGCCGCCGGAGAGGGAGCCGGGACCGCTGGCCGCCTTGTCGGCGAGGCCGAGTTCGTCCAGCAGTTCGCGGCGGCGGGTGCGCGTGGTGCGACTGGGAAGGCCGGCCAGCAGGGCGGGCAACTCGACGTTGTCGGCGACGGTCAGGTTGGAGAGCAGGTTGCCGCTCTGGAAGACGATGCCGTAGTGGCGGCGCCGGAGCACCGCCCAGTCGGCTTCGCCGAGCTGTTCCACCTGGCGGCCGTCGAGTCGCAGGCTGCCCTGGTCGGGGCTGATCAGGCCGCCGAGCAGGTGCAGCAGGGTGGACTTCCCGGCGCCGGAGGGGCCGGTGACGGCCACGAACTCGCCCCGGTCCACGCGCAGATCGACGCCCCGCACGGCGGGAACGGCGGTCGTGCCGCTGAGATGGTGCTTGACGAGGCCTTCTGCGACCAGCAGGGAGGGAAGGTCGTCGGCTGCCCGCGGCGGAAGCGGTGCGGGGGTCTTCAAGTCAACTCCTCCTGACAGCGTTCCAGCCAGTCGAGGTCAGCCTGCAGATGGAGGACGGCGCCCTCGATGAGGAGCTGGGAGACCCTGTTCTCGCGGTCTTCGCCGGCGAGCCGGTTCAGCCCGCGCATGACCGTGAGGCAGTGTCGACGCTGGTTGTTGATCAAAGTCAGCTGGTCGGCGAGCTCGGTGCCGGGGGCCAGGATGAGTTTCATGAAGAACTCGTCCCGTACGCGCGGGCCCTCGGTGGGTGCCGCGAACCACTGGGCGAGCTCGCTGGTGCCCTCCTCGGTGATCTCGTAGACCTTCTTGTCGGGCCGGCCGTCCTGGGGGACTTCCCGGCCCCGGATCAGCCCGTTCTTCTCCAGCCTGTTCAGGGTGACGTAGATCTGACCGATGTTCGGCTGAGGGTACGCCGCACCGAAGGTCTGCTCAAGGTCCTGTTTGAGCTCGTAGCCGTAGGCGGGCTGCCTGGCCAGCAGCGCCAGCAGCTGTAGGCGCACCGGAACGCCACCTCCTCTCGGTCGCTGGTCACACCTCGGGCACACATTACGGGGCGGAGGGTCCATCATGGCTGCTCGGGTTGTATATGTAGACGTGAATGCCGGTGCCCAGGCGCCTGTGAGAGCTCGGGAGGTTCCCATGTCGAACCGGCCGGCCGCCGAAGTGCGCGACGACCGGCGGCAGTCGGGTCGTCGGCAGTTCGGACGGGCCTTGCTCGGCGGGTCGCTCCTGGCGGCTGCCGGCGGGTTGTCCTGGGCTGCTTTCGCGGACGGCGGGGCGCGGGCCGGCGACCCGGACGGAGCCGGTCCGGTCACCCTGGCCACCGGGAGGGACACCACCGGGTACCTGCGCGCCGTGCTCGCCGACTGGAACCGTGCCCACCCCGGCGAGCCCGCGGAACTGGTCGAGCTGCCGGAGGCCGCCGACGAGGTGCACGCGCAGTTGGCGGGGGAACTGGGACGGGGTGGCAGCCGGTTCGACGTCCTCAACCTGGACGTGGTTTGGACGGCCGAGTTCGCAGCCCAGCGCTGGATCGCTCCGCTCGACCCGGCGCAGTTCCCGCTGGAGCACTTCCTGCCGCCGGTGCTCTCGGCCGGCCGGTACGCGGGAGCGCTGTACGCCGTGCCGTACGTCGCCAACGCCGCGATGCTCTACTACCGCAGCGACGTCCTGGCTGGCACCGGCCTTCGCCCGCCGACCACCTGGGCCGAGCTGGAGAGACTGGCCGCGACCGTGGCCCCCGCTCACGGTCTGGCGGGGTACGGCGGCCAACTGCGCCCGTACGAGGGGCTGAGTGTCAACGCACTGGAGGCGGTGCGCTCAGCGGGTGGTGACCTGCTCGACGCATCCGGCGGGGTGGTGGTCGACAGTGCTCAGGCGCGGACAGGGCTGGATTTCCTGGCCGGCGGGCTGCGCGCGGGTTGGATTCCGAAGGAGGCGCTGGAGTACCAGGAGGAGGAGTCCCGGGAGGCGTTCCAGAGCGGGCGTCTGCTCTTCCTACGCAACTGGCCCTATGTCTATCCGGCTGCGGAGGGATCCGGCTCGGGGGTGGCCGGACGCTTCGGCGTCGTTCCCCTGCCGGGACCGCACGGCCCCGGGAGCGGAGTCCTCGGCGGTTCCGGTCTGGCCGTCAGCCGCTTCTCACGGCATCAGCGCACGGCCCGTGAGCTGATCGCACACCTCACCGGGCGGCAGGTTCAACGCCGGGTGCTGGCGGAGGGCGGGCTGCCGCCGGTCTGGGCCGACCTCTACGCGGATCCGGACCTGCTGGCCCGCTTCCCCTACCTGCCCGTGTTGCGCCGGGCCATCCTGTCGGCGGGGGCACGGCCGGGGATACCGCAGTACCAGCAGCTGAGCCTGGCCTTCAGCGAGTCGGCCTACGAGGTGCTTCGCGGGCGCCGGACGGCTGCGGACGGGCTGGCCCGCCTCGCCGGGGACCTACGGGACATCGTCCGTTAGTCGACGCACCACCAATACATAACCGTTAGGTAGCGCGTGAGTGAGCCGCGCTCCGGAAGCCTGGCTGAAATAGGGGGCCCTAGGCCCTTAACAGACTGGTGCGCCCAGCTGTATACCTAACATGCATGTAGTCGCTCGGGCCCCTCAACGGCGAGCCCAGAGTCCAGCGGCCCCGAAAGATGGTGAAAGATGATCACGTCCGCGCCCCCGGACGAAGCAGCCCGACCGTTCGCCGAACCTCACCCGACCGGTCGGCACGCACCACCACGTCCCTCCTCCCGGGGAAGGGCTGGTGGCGGGCCGCTGTGATCTACCAGGTGTACGTCCGCAGCTTCAGCGACTCCAACGGCGACGGGATCGGCGACCTCGCCGGAGTGCGGGAACGCCTGCCCTACCTCAAGCGCCTCGGCGTGGACGGCGTCTGGCTCAACCCGTTCTACGTCTCGCCCCAGCACGACCACGGCTACGACATCGCCGACCACTGCGCGGTGGACCCGGTCTACGGCGACCTGGAGGACTTCGCGCGCCTGGTCGACGGGTGCCGACTGCTCGGTCTCAAGCTGGTGGTGGACACCGTGCCCAACCACTGCTCCAGCTGGCACCCCTGGTTCCAGCAGGCACTGGCGGCGGCCCCGGGCAGCCACGAGCGCGCCCGCTTCCACTTCGCGGACGGCCGCGGCGAAACCGGCGAACTCCCTCCCAACAACTGGCGGGTGATGTTCGGCGGCCCCGCCTGGACCAGGGTCGTCGAAGCCGACGGCAACCCCGGCCAGTGGTACCTGCACATGTTCACGACCGAGCAGCCCGACTTCAACTGGCGCAACCCCGCCATAGCCGAGGAGTTCGAACGGATCCTGCGCTTCTGGCTCGACCGGGGCGTCGACGGGTTCCGGATCGACGTCGCCGCCGGGCTCTTCAAGCACCCGCTGCTGCCCGACTCCGCCGACCCGGAGGCCGACGAGCGCACCCGCGACTCCGTCAACCCCCTCGCCTGGAACCAGCCCGAGGTGCACCAGGTGTGGCGTGCCTGGCGGGCGATCTGCGAGGAGTACACCGCCCGCGACGGCCGGGACCGCCTGCTGGTCGGTGAGGCCTCCGTGCCCACCCCCGCCCAGCAGGCCGAGTACGTCCGCCCCGACGAACTGCACCAGGCCTTCTTCTTCCACCTGCTGCACGCGCCCTGGGACCGCGAGCACGTCCAGCGCGTCGTCGACGAGGCGGTCCGGGACATCGCCGCCACCGGATCCACCGTCACCTGGGTCCTCAACAACCACGACCAGGTCCGCACGGTCAGCCGTTTCGCCGGGACCGACCCGGTCGCGGGCCCGGCCCGGGCCGCGGCCGCCGCGCTGCTCATGCTGGCACTGCCCGGCGCCGCCTACATCTACCAGGGCGAGGAACTCGGCCTGCCCGAGGTCACCGACCTGCCCGACGAACTGATCACCGACCCGATCTTCCACCGCACCGGCAGCCGGACCGGAATACGCGACGGCTGCCGCATCCCCATGCCGTGGTCCGGCGGCCACGCACCGTTCGGCTTCAGCCCGGACGACGCACCCGCCCGCCCCTGGCTGCCGCAGCCCGAACACTTCGCCGCCCACACCGCGGAGCGGGTGCTCGCCGACACCGGATCCTTCTGGCACCTGTACCGCGAGGCCCTCCAACTGCGCAGGACCATGCCGCAGTTCGGCGCGGACTCGATCCGGTGGCTGGACTGCGGGCCCGACGTGCTGGCCCTCACCCGTGGCGACGGCCTGGTCTGCGCCGTCAACTTCGGCGTCGGCCCGGTGCCCGCGCCCGTTGACGGTGCCCCACTGATCGCCAGCGGGCCCTGCCCGCCCGGCGTCCTGCCGGCCGCGACCGCCGCCTGGTGGGCCACCACCACCTCCTGACGCCCTGTACCTCCGAGGACCAGCGCCACCCCCGGGCGGAACACCCACCACCCGCAAGCCCCCGAAGGAAAGACTCAACGATGAGGCTCCAGCGAACCACCACCGCCCTGGCCGTCGCCCTGGTACTCGCCGCCACCGGCACCGCCTGCGGCAGTGGCACCGGATCCGGCAGCACCGCCAGCGCCGGAAGCCAGGAACTGAAGGGCCAGACGGTCTCCGTCGCCGCGGTCTGGACGGGCTCCGAGCAGGACAACTTCAAGAAGGTGCTGGACGCCTTCACCGCCCAGACCGGCGCCACCACCACCTTCATATCCACCGGTGACAACCTCTCCACCCTGGTCGGCAGCAAGATCGCCGGCGGCGACGCCATGGACGTCGTGATGGTGCCCCAGCCCGGCGTGCTGGCACAGTTCGCCAAGCAGGGCTGGCTGGAGCCCCTCGCCCCGGCCACCACCGCCGCCGCCAAGAAGAACTTCGCCTCCGTCTGGTCCGACCTCGCCACCGTGGACGGCACGCAGTACGGCCTCTACTTCAAGGCCGCCAACAAGTCCACCGTCTGGTACAATGCCGCCGCCCTCCAGATCGCAGGTGTCCAGCCGCCCGCCAACTGGGACGAACTGCTCAAGGTGAGCAGGGCCGTCTCCGACTCGGGCACCTCCGCGTTCTCGATCGCCGGCCAGGCTGGCTGGCCGCTCACCGACTGGTTCGAGAACGTCTACCTCTCCCAGGCCGGCCCCGAAATGTACGACAAGCTGACCAAGCATCAGATCCCGTGGACCGACCCGTCCGTCATCAAGGCCCTCACCACACTCGGCAAGCTCTTCGGCGATCCCGCCCTGGTCGCCGGCGGCACCAAGGGCGCCCTGCAGACCGACTTCCCGACCTCCGTGCAGCAGGTCTTCGGCCCCCAGCCGAAGGCCGCCCTGACCTACGAGGGGGACTTCGTCGGCGGCGTCATCTCCGGCGACCTCAAGAAGACCGTCGGACAGGACGCCAAGGTCTTCCCCTTCCCGGCCGTGGACACGGGCAAGGCACCCGTGATGGGCGGCGGCGACGCGGCGGTCGTCCTCAAGGACGGCAAGAACAAGACCGCCGCCCAGAAGCTGGTCGAATACCTCGCCAGCCCCCAGGCAGCGGAGATCTGGGCCAAGTCCGGCGGCTTCCTCTCCCCGAACCGTGCCGTCGCCCTCTCGCTCTACCCGGACGACACCACCCGCCAGTTCGCCAAGTCGCTGATCGACGCCGGCGACACCTTCCGCTTCGACATGTCGGACCAGGCACCCGCGGCCTTCGGCGGCACCGCCGGCTCCGGCGAGTGGAAGGACCTCCAGGACTTCCTGGCCAACCCTTCCGACGTCCAGGGCGCGGCGAACAAGCTCGAAGCCGACGCGGCCAAGGCCTACAAGGGCTGATCACGACATGCCGACGACCTCCCACCGGTCCAAGACCCCCGGCGCCGCCGCCAAGCGGCGGCGCCGGACCTTGGCCCTGGTCTTCATCCTCCCGGCCATCCTGCTCCTGGGCGCCCTGGTGGTCTACCCCATCGGCTACTCCGTCGTGCGCAGCCTCTACGACGCCTCCGGCGACCACTTCGTCGGGCTCGGCAACTACGGAGAGGCGGTCCACGACAAGGCCACCCTCACCGCGATCCGCAACAACGCCGTCTGGGTGGCCGTCGCTCCCGCCCTGGTCACGGCGATCGGCCTGGTCTTCGCCGTCCTCACCGAAAAGGTGCGCTGGTCCACCGCGTTCAAGCTGCTGGTCTTCATGCCCATGGCGATCTCCTTCCTCGCCGCCGGCATCATCTTCCGCCTGGTCTACGACGCGGACCCGCACCGCGGCGTGCTCAACGCCGCCGCCGTCACCATCCACGACACCGTCAACGACGACGCCTTGTTCCCGGGCGCCCACCCGCGCGACAACACCGCACTGAGCAAGCGGCCGGACGGAACACTGAGCGCCCCGGCGAGCTCCGGGACGCTGCTGCTCCCGATGGTGGGCGTCGCACCGACCAACCTGCCCACGACCGCCCGACCGGCCGCACTGCCCCCCGCAGCGGGCGGAACGAACGGCGTCGTCTTCCTCGACTTCATCCCCGGCGGAGGCGGCAGACCCGGACAGCTGGACCCCGGGAAGAAGGGGCTGCCCGACGTGAGCGTCCAACTGCTCAGCGAAGGAAGAACGGTAGCCGCCACCAAGACGGCGGCCGACGGCTCCTTCCACTTCGACGCCGCGCCCACAGCAACGGCATCCGTCGTCCTCCCGGCGGCCGACTTCGCCCTGCCGTACAACGGCGTCGACTGGCTCGGCCCGACACTGATCACTCCCGCGATCATCGGCGCCTACATCTGGATCTGGGCCGGCTTCGCCATGGTCATCATCGGCGCCGGCCTGGCCAACCTCCCCCGAGAACTCCTCGAGGCAGCCCGGATGGACGGCGCGGGGGAATGGCAGGTCTTCCGCCGCATCACGGTGCCGATGCTGGCACCCGTGCTCGGCGTGGTCCTCGTGACCATGGTCATCAACGTCATGAAGATCTTCGACCTGGTCTACATCATCGCGCCGGGCCCGGTTCAACAGGACGCCAACGTCCTGGCCCTGCAACTGTGGCTGGTCTCCTTCGGAGGCGGCAACAACCAGGGCCTCGGAAGCGCACTCGGCGTGCTGCTCCTGCTCCTGGTGGTGCCGGCCATGATCCTCAACGTCCGACGCTTCCGGAGGAACTGACGTTGACTTCCCCATGCCCTGGAGGGTGGGGGTTCCCCTCAGCCTCGCGGCTGAGCCGTTGCGCGTGTGCGCCGCGGTGGGACGACTTCCTGCTTCACCGACGACTGCCCGCCCGGAGTACTCCGTTGAGGTCTTACACCGTATCCACAGGCTGTAACCGCCATTCCGGCGGCCAGGATGTTGAGTGCCGCGTTCACCTCCCGATCGTGGTGTGCGCCGCAGGCGCACGTCCACTCGCGGACGTCGAGGGGCATCGTGCCTTGCAGGGTTCCGCAGACCGAGCACAGCCTGGACGAGGGGAACCAGCGGTCGATCACGACCAGGTCCCTGCCGTACCAATGGGCCTTGTACTCCAGCATGGACCGCATCTCGGTCCACGAGGCGTCCGAAACGGCTCGGGCGAGCCGCCGGTTCTTGAGCATGTTCCGGGCGATGAGGTCCTCGAGCACGACCGTTTGGTTCTCACGGACGAGTCGGGTGCTGAGCTTGTGCAGGAAGTCCCGGCGCCGATCCGCGATCCGGGCGTGGACCCGCGCGACCTTCAGCCGGGCCTTCGTCCGATTGTTGGAACCCTCGGCCTTGCGGGACAGCTCCCGCTGGGCCCTGGCCAGACGCTCGCGGTCCCTGCGTTCGTGCTTCGGATTGGTGATCTTCTCCCCGGCGGAGAGCGTCACCAGGCTGGTGATCCCGGCATCGATGCCCACTGCCGCGTTCGCGGGGGCGGGCATGATCGGCCGGTCCTCGCACACCAGGGAGATGAACCAGCGCCCGGCCGCGTCCTGGGACACGGTCACCGTGGGCGGAACCGCCTCCTCGGGAAGATGCCGGGACCACACGATCCAGCGGCTGCGCCATCTTCGCCAAGGCCAGCGAGCCGTCCCGGAACCGGAACGCGGACCTGGTGTACGTCGGGTACTTCGCCCGCTTCGTCCAGAAGCAGGCGAACGCTCCCTGCAAGTGGCGGAGCGTCTGCTGCAACGGGATCGACGACACCTCGCGGAGGTAGGCCAGTTCCTCGGTCTTCTTCCACGCCGTCAGCATTGCCGACGTGGCGTCGTAGTTGACTCGCTCCCCACGCAGCGTCCACGCCTCCGTGCGGGCCTGCAATGCCATGTTGCAGACCTTCCGCACACACCCCGAACGTGCGCGACAGCTCAGCCGCCTGCGCATCGGTCGGATAGAAGCGGTACTTGAAAAGCCCGCTTCACATGGACGGTCCCATGGATCACACGCCAACACTACCGATTGTGATCACGTGACGAACAATCAACTATCAACGCACCAAGTCGCCTTGACTGCCGTCCGACTTCCCCGCACCCTTCTCCGGCCTCCGGCAGGGGGTATCCCCAACGCGGGCAAGCCAATTCTCCCCCGCAAGCGGGAGGTTCCCCCACCCCGGCCCAAAGGCCGGGGTCTCCTTGGAGGCATCCGATGAGCGACGACACCCTCCATGCCCCCCCGACGCGGCGTGGGACGTTGCCAGCCCGACTGGTCAAGCTCACCCGGAGCTGGAGCGTGCAGGGGGTCCTGGCGCTCACCGCACTGGTCTGGCTCACCCCGACCGCTGGCCTGCTGTTCTCATCGCTGCGCCCCAAGGAACTCAGCGCGGGCTCCGGCTGGTGGACCGCCCTCACCTCACCGTCGCAGCTGGGCTTCGAGAACTACAGCGCGCTCCTCCAGGGCGGCGACGTCCTCGGGGCGCTCTGGAACACGGTCCTGATCGCCGTCCCCGCGACCTTGCTGACCGTGGCGGTCGCCGCCCTCGCCGGATACGCCTTCGCCTGGCTGGAGTTCCCGGGCCGCGACATCGTCTTCCTGGTGGTGGTCGGCCTTCTGGTCGTTCCGGTCCAGATCGGGCTGATCCCGGTCGCCAAGCTGATGGGCGTAGTGGGCCTGTTCGGCACTATCCCCGGGGTGGTGCTGTTCCACGTCGGTTACGGGTTGCCGTTCGCCGTCTTCCTGATGCGCGGGCACTTCCTGGAGATCCCGCACGAGATCCTCGAAGCCGCCCGGGTGGACGGCTGCGGCGAGTGGCGGATCTTCCGTACCCTGGCCCTGCCGCTGGCTGCCCCGGCGCTGGCCTCACTGTGCATCTTCCAGTTCCTCTGGGTGTGGAACGACATGCTGGTGGCACTGATCTTCGCGGGAAGCGACAATCAGCCGCTCACCGTCCTGCTCCAGTCGCAGATGCGGCAGTTCGGCAGCAACCTGGACGTGCTGGCCCCCGGCGCCTTCCTCTCCCTGCTGGTCCCCGTGATCGTCTTCTTCTCGTTCCAGCGTTACTTCGTCCAAGGCGCCATGGCCGGCTCCGTCAAGTGAGCTTCGCGGACCACAGTCCGGTGGACCCGTCGCCGGGGCCACCCGGTCGGACGGCGCGAATCTGTAGTGACGGGCCACGCCGGTCTTCGGGACACGTCCGAAGACCGGCGTCCTGGCGTTGTGCGGGGCGGACCGGCCGGTTGGAAACGGGAGCCGTTCCGGACCGACCGAAGGTCCCGGCGGGCCGGAACTCACCCGCCCGGGCGGCGACCGCCGCGCGTCTGCTGCTGACCAATCACGGAGCGGGACAGATCTGGCTCGCCCACGCGTGCGTCGAGGTGCCCATCCTGTCCTCCGTGGTCCGCTGCGCTGCGCCGCGCAGCCGCGTCAGATCGGTCATCGCCGGAGCGATGAGGCCGCTCGCGAGATGGAGCCCGAAGGTGCGCCGCAGTCGGCGATGTATGCCCGCCAGGCGGAACACCGTGCAGTGGGCGGCGCTCGCGCGGTTCGCGCGTTCGAGCGCCCGCAGCCCTGCGGCGTCGCAGAAGGTGACCGCCGCGAGATCGATGTTCAGCCGCAGTACGCCGCCGGCGAGGCAGTCGGCAACCGCCTGGTCCACGAGTGGCGCCGTGGCCATGTCGAGTTCGCCCGCGAGCTTCAGGAGCGCGGTCTCGGTGGAGGCGACGATGTGCGTGTGCAGGAGGTCCTGGGGCTTCATGGTCCACGCCTTAGGGGTGGCTCAAGGGCTGGGATGCTCGGCAACGGTTCGGCTGCGCTGGTATTAGTCCAGATTGCCCCAAAACATCTGATTTGGGTAGGCCCAATCCATGCAGGTCGTGCGGGACGGGGCCTGGACCCGGAAAGATCCCGCCGATCAGGGCCGACAGGAGTGCGGTGGCGTCCCTGCGACTCCTGCGAGGGGCGCCCGTGCCCGCAGCGGGCAGCGACGGCGGAGGAAAACAAACTCCGAGGGAGCGGCAAGCGGGCTGAACCACAACTGGTACTACCGCCCTGACCTCGCATGACGTGCGTCACATGCGGGCGTAAACGGGCAAATCTTATTCCAATGTGGGGCGCCTCGGGCGAGAAAGCCGACTGTATAAAACTCGCAAGGGAAGCAACGGGGGCGAAACCCCCTCGACACATTTCAGTCACGCGGAGGCACGGTCATGAGGGGTGAGCAGCGGCAGCACCGGATTCTCGCCCTGGTCCGCGAATCCGGACAGTCCGAGGTGTCCGCGCTCGCCGAGCTCCTCGATGTGGCGCCGGAGACCATCCGGCGGGACCTCACGGAGCTGGAACGCCGAGGTCTGGTGAAGCGCACCCACGGCGGTGCCTACCCGGTGGAGAGCGCGGGGTTCGAGACCGACCTCGCCCAGCGGGAGACCCGTCACGTGGAGAGCAAGCGTCGCATTGCGGCCGAGGCGGCGCGCATGATCGGCCAGGCGGAGACGATCTTCGTGGACGAGGGGTACACCCAGCTGCTGCTGGCTCAACTGATCCCTGCCGACCGGCCGCTGACCGTGATCACCGCCTCGCTGCCGACCGCCGCGGCGTTCACCAAGAATCCCGAGAACACGGTGCTCCTGCTGGGTGGCCGGGTCCGCGGCAGGACCCTCGCCACGGTGGGCTCCTGGGTGACCCAGATGCTGTCCTCGTTCGTCATCGACGTGGCCGTGATGGGCGCCAACGGCATATCGAGGGAATTCGGACTCACCACCCCCGACCCCGTCGTCGCGGATGTCAAGGCGCAGGCCATCAAATCCGCCCGCCGGTGCATTTTCGCCGGCGTCCACACGAAGTTCGGCGTCAGCAGCTTCGCCCGGTTCGCCGAAATCAGCCAACTCGAAACCGTCATCACCGACACGGGCCTGTCGGTTGCCGAGGCCCACCGCTACTCGCTGCTCGGACCCACGGTCGTACGGGTCTGAATCGGACGGCCCACCCATCGCCGCAGCGTTCTCCCACCAACATCGCGCCGCCACCCCGGCGCACCCCCGCACAGAGAGACGATCCCCATGAACAACGACAATGCAAGAAGCCGGGCCCGTGCTGGGGCCGCCATGATCGCGGCGGGTGTCTGCAGCGCCCTGCTGCTGTCCGGCTGCGCCGGGGCCGGAGGCCCGTCCGCCGGTGGTGAAGGCGGTGGCTCCGTCAATGTCCTGATGGTCAACAATCCCCAGATGGTGGACCTGCAGAAGCTCACCGCCTCGCACTTCACGAAGGAGACCGGCATCAAGGTCAACTTCACGGTGCTGCCCGAGAACGACGTACGGGACAAGATCAGCCAGGAGTTCTCCAGCCAGGCCGGCACGTACGACGTCGCGTCGATATCGAACTACGAAGCCCCCATTTACGGGAAGAACGGCTGGCTGTCCCCGCTGGACGACACGGTCTCGAAGAGTGCCGGATTCGACCAGAGCGACATCCTGCCGACCGTCCAGGCGAGCCTGACCGGAGCGGACGGCAAGCTCTACGCGGAGCCGTTCTACGGCGAGTCGTCCTTCCTCATGTACCGCAAGGACGTCTTCCAGGCGAAGGGCCTGGCCATGCCGGAGCACCCGACCTGGCAGCAGGTCGCCGACCTCGCCGCCAAGGCGGACGGTGCCAACCCCGGGATGAAGGGCATCTGTCTGCGCGGCCTGCCGGGATGGGGCGAGGTGATGGCCCCGCTCACCACGGTGGTCAACACCTTCGGCGGCACCTGGTTCACCGATGACTGGCAGGCCCAGGTGAACGCGCCCGCCTTCAAGGAAGCCACGAACTTCTACGTGAACCTGGTCCGCGACCACGGCGAGGCCGGCGCGCCGCAGGCAGGCTTCGCGGAGTGCCTCAACGCCTTCCAGCAGGGCAAGGTCGCCATGTGGTACGACGCCACGTCGGCCGCCGGACTGCTCGAAGGCACGGACTCACAGGTGAAGGGCGCCGTCGGCTACGCTCCCGCGCCGGTGGTGCGCACCCAGAACTCCGGCTGGCTGTACTCCTGGGCCTGGGGCATCCAGAAGGCGAGCAAGAACCAGGACGCGTCCGCCAAGTTCGTGGCCTGGGCGTCGAGCCGTACCTACGAGGAACTGGTCGGCAAGGAACTCGGCTGGACCCGCGTCCCGGCCGGCAAGCGGACCTCGACCTACAGCAACTCCGAGTACGGCGCGGTGGCCGGACCGTTCTGGAAGGCCACCGAAGCGGCGATCGCCGGAGCCGACCCCCGCAACCCCGGCGTCCAGCCGCGGCCCGCGCCCGGCATCCAGTTCGTCGACATCCCCGAGTTCCCCGACCTGGGCACCAAGGTGTCGCAGGAGGTCGCCTCGGCCATCGCCGGCCGCGTCTCCGTGGACGCCGCGCTGGACAAGGGCCAGCAGCTCGCGGAAAAGGTCGCCACGCCCTACCGGAGCAGGTGAGGACCGGTGGCAAGCACCCTGACCGACCCTCCCCGGAGCCGGACGTCGCGTACGGCCTCCCGAGCACCCAGCCCACCCGGAGCCGGCCGGGCCGCCGCCTGGATCACGCGCATGCCGCTGATGCCCGCGCTGGTCTTCATGGTGGTCATCACTCAGCTGCCCTTCGTGGCCACCCTCGCGATCTCCTTCATGGACTGGAACGCCCTCTACCCCGACCAGCGGGCGTTCGCAGGACTGGCCAACTACGGCGAGGTCTTCAGTAACGCGGACCTGCGTTCCTCGATGCTGACCACGGTCATGCTCACGGCCGGCGTCGTGCTGGTCAGCCTCGCCCTGGGCCTGGTCCTGGCACTGCTCCTCGACCGCCGCTTCCGCGGCCGCGGAGCCGTCCGAACCCTGCTGATCGCGCCCTTCCTCGTCGTGCCGGTGGCCTCGGCACTGCTGTGGAAGCACGCCCTGTACAACCCCGAGTACGGGTTGCTCAACGGCCTGCTGACCGCCGTGTGGCGCCTGTTCGGCAGCGACAACCCGCCCCAGCCGGACTGGATCAGCTCCATGCCGCTGGGGGCCGTGGCGGTCTCCCTGATCTGGCAGTGGACGCCGTTCATGATGCTCATCCTGCTGGCCGGCCTGCAGAGCAGGCCCCTGGACGCGGTCGAGGCCGCCCGCGTCGACGGCGCGAACGCATGGCAGACGTTCCGCTACCTGACCCTGCCCCACCTGCGGCGATACCTGGAGCTGGCCGCTCTGCTCGGCTCCATCTACGTGGTGCAGAACTTCGACGCCGTCTTCACCATCACCTCCGGCGGCCTCGGCACCGCCAACTTGCCCTACGTGATCTACGAGAGCTTCTACAAGGCCCACGACTACGGGCAGGCCTCGGCGGCCGGCGTCGTGGTCGTCGCCGGGACGATCGTCGTGGCCACGCTCGCCCTGCGGCTGGTGTCCGGCCTGCTGCGAGAGGAAACCTCATGACCACCCTGACCAGCGCCGGAAGGGTCCCGGGCCGCCGCCGAAGCGGCTTCGTGTGGGGGCTGGTGGCCTGGGCGGCGGGCATCCTGTTCGCCCTGCCCATCGGCTGGATGCTCCTCACCTCGCTGCACGGCGAGGAGGACGCGGCCACCAACCCGCCATCGCTGGCCGCGCCGCTGACCCTGGACGGCTATCGCGAGTTCTTCGGCGCATCGACCGGCACCAGCCCGTGGCCGGCCCTGGTCAACTCGCTCACCGCGAGCGTGGCCTCGACACTCCTCGTGCTGGTGCTGGCGATCCCGGCGGCGTACGCGCTGTCGGTGCGGCCGGTACGGAAGTGGTCGGACGTCCTGTTCTTCTTCCTGTCCACCAAGATGATGCCTGCGGTGGCGGGACTGCTCCCCATCTACCTGGTGGCCCAGAACCTGGGACTGCTGGACAACATCTGGCT
Source organism: Kitasatospora sp. NBC_00240 (assembly GCF_026342405.1). Taxonomy (NCBI): domain Bacteria; kingdom Bacillati; phylum Actinomycetota; class Actinomycetes; order Kitasatosporales; family Streptomycetaceae; genus Kitasatospora; species Kitasatospora sp. NBC_00240. The sequence goes on along the minus strand of NZ_JAPEMU010000002.1, from coordinate 121,174 downwards.
GCTCGTCGTCCTCTACACCTCGATGAACCTACCCATCGCCGTGTGGATGATGCGTTCCTTCCTGGCCGAGATCCCGGTCGCGATCCTGGAGGCGGCGGCGATAGACGGCGCCACCCTGCCCACCGTCTTCCGACGGATCATCATCCCCATCGCCTCGCCCGGAATCGCCGCCACATCGCTGATCTGCTTCATCTTCAGCTGGAACGAGATGCTCTTCGCCCGGGTGCTGACCGGAGTCCGCTCCACCACCGCACCGGTCTTCCTCACCTCGTTCGTCACCAGCCAGGGGCTCTTCCTGGCGAAGGTCTGCGCCGCCGCCCTCGCGGTCTCCCTCCCCGTCCTCATCGCCGGATTCGCCGCCCAGGACCGACTGGTCCAGGGCATGTCCCTAGGAGCTGTCAAGTGAAGGCCGTCGTCATAGCCGAGCCCGGCCGGATCGAGTTCGGCACCGTCGCGGACCCCACACCGGGCCCCCGCGACGTGGTGGTCGCCGTGACGGCCTGCGGCCTGTGCGGAACCGACCTCCACATCCTCCAGGGCGAGTTCGCACCCACCCTGCCGATCGTGCCCGGTCACGAGTTCGCCGGCGAGGTCGTGGCCGTCGGCAGCGCCGTCACCGAGATCCGCATCGGCGCCAGGGTCGCGGTGGACCCGTCGCTGCCGTGCCGTGAGTGCTACTACTGCCGGCTCGGCCGGGGGAACCTGTGCGAGCGCTGGGCCGCGATCGGGGTCACCGTACCCGGCGGCGCGGCCGAGTTCGTGGCAGCCCCGGTCGCCAACTGCGTGGTGCTCCCCGAGCATGTGGAGACGGCTGACGCCGCCTTGATCGAGCCGCTCTCCTGTGCAGTCCGCGGCTACGATGTCCTGCGCAGCCGCCTGGCCGACCGGGTGCTGATCTACGGCTCGGGCACCATGGGCCTGATGATGCTCGAACTCGCCAAGCGCACGGGCGCCGCAACCGTCGACATGGTCGACATCAACGCCGACCGGCTCACCACGGCCCGCCTCCTGGGCTGCAGCAACGCGGTGACCTCCGCCGACGAGATCGACCGGCCGCGGGGCTGGGACGTCGTCATCGACGCCACCGGCAGCGCTGCCGCGATCCAGGACGGTCTGGGGCGAGTCGGCAAGGGCGGGACGTTCCTCCAGTTCGGTGTCTCGGACTACGCGACCCGGGCTGTCATCGAGCCCTACCGCATCTACAACCACGAGATCACCATCACGGGCTCCATGGCCGTGCTGCACAGCTTCGAGCGGGCCGCCGAACTGTTCGCCTCCGGCGTCCTGGACCCGAAGGTGTTCATCAGCGACCGCCTCCCACTGGCCGACTACGCCCAGGCCCTGGACCTCTTCAAGGCCGGCCAGGGCCGCAAGATCCAGGTGCTCCCTTGAACCGACCGCACGTGCTCGTGGTGGGGGAGGCCCTGATCGATGTCGTGGAGGAACCCACCGGGCTGCAGCGCCTGCACCCAGGCGGCAGCCCCGCCAACGTCGCCCTGGGCCTTGCCCGCCTGGGCCACCCCGTGGAACTGGTCACCCACATCGGGAGCGACCCGCACGGGCGTCTGATCGAGGAGCACCTGCGGCGCAGCGGGGTGCGCCTCGCTCCCGGCTCGGTCGCCGACGGTCCCACGTCCACCGCGACCGCGACGCTCGACGGACAGGGTGGTGCCACCTACAGGTTCGCCATCAACTGGGACCCGCCGGCCGTGCACGGCCCGGGAGGACCGGGGCACCTCCACACCGGATCGATCGCTACCGCCCTGGAACCGGGGTGCGCCCGGGTCGAGGACATGGTGGCCGCGGCCCGGGCGAACCGCACGGTTTCCTACGACCCCAACCTGCGGCCGGCGCTGCTCGGCCCACCCGGTTACGAACGCCCCAGTGTGGAGCGACTGGTCGCCTCGGCCGATGTGGTGAAGGCGAGCGAAGAGGACCTGGCGTGGCTGCACCCCGGTGAGGATCCGGCCGATGTCGCGGCCCGATGGGCCCGTTCCGGCCCCGCCATGGTCGTCCTCACCCGGGGCGGGCAGGGCTCGACCGTCCACTGGGGCCCGGCCGGTCGGCGGGATCTGCCTGCGCGCCGAGTCGAGGTCGCCGACACCATCGGTGCGGGGGACGCCTTCATGGCAGGCCTCCTGGCAGGGTTGCTCACCGCCGGACTGCTGGGTTCGAACCCGAGCACCCTCCGGGCGGCCATGAGCGGCACCGAACTGGACCCGGCGGTGGCCGCCGCACTGGACCTCGCGGCTCTCACGGCCGCCATCACCTGCTCCCGGCCCGGCGCGGACCCGCCGCTGCTCGCGGAGGTTCTCGCGGCGTAGCAAGGCCGCCACCCGTCCCCGGCGCCCTACGCCGGGGACGGGTTGTCAAACGGAGCGCCGCTGTACGGGTGATCCCGGTGTGGCGTCCCTCGCCGGAGCGCCGGATTGCGGGAACCTTGCCGCGACCTGTCGGCGAGGGGAACGGAGCGCTGGAGCCATGCTGTCTACGCGTGTGGGCCGCTCGTCGCTCTGGACGGTCGTCGCGGTCCTGCTCCTGGCCGCCTGCACGACCCGCAGCGGTGAGTCCTCCTCGAGTCCGTCGCCCTCCGTCTCCCTACAGGCGACGGACACCGGCGTCACCCCGACCGAACTGCACATCGGGGTCGTCGCCGACGTCAACGTCGCCGTCCGCCCGGGGCTGTTCCAGCCGGCGGTGGACGGAGTGCGGGCGTGGGCGGAGCACGTCAACGCAGGTGGCGGCCTCGCCGGACGAAAGGTGGTCGTCGACTTCTACGACTCCCGTCTCACCGCGGACGGCTGGCACAACGCGGTGAGGCAGGCCTGCCAGAACGACCTGGCCATGGTTGCCACGAGCGCCATCGCCGACAGCAACGTCGCCGACCTGACAGGCTGCGGAATCCCCGACTTCGCGAACCTGACGCCGACCGATGAACACGCCACCGCACCGAACACGTTCTCGCTGCTGTCGCAGCAGCCGCACCGCCAGATCCTCGGACCGGAGAGGTGGTACCTCGCCGAGTTCAAGGACAAGAGGTGCTGCGACGGCGTGTGGCTCGACAACGCGGCAACGCCCAGCGCTCTCGCGCAGGCCCAGGGGTTCCGGAAGGGGCAGCTGCAGATCGGGTTCACCGAGGCGCGCAGCTTCTCGATCATTGGCCTCGAATCGGACTACGCCCCCTTCGCGCTGGCGATCAAGAACTCCGGTGCCACCTACGTCCGGGTGGGGACCGACTACAACCAGACCGTCGCCCTGCGCCGGGAGGCCAAGGTCCAGGGCGTCGACTCGGTGGTCGTCTGGGACTGCTCGCTCCAGTGCTACACCCCGGACTTCCTGCGGACGGGGGGCGCGGACGTCGAAGGGCAGTACGTCTACAACTACTTCGAGCCCTTCGAGGAGGCCGACCAGTATCCGGGCCTCCAGACGTTCATCTCCTCCCTCAAGAAGTTCAACCCCAAGGCACCGGTCAACGGCTTCAGTCAGGGCGCGTGGATCAGCGGTCTCCTGTTCGGCGAGGCGGTGGAGCAGACCGTCGCGGTCAAGGGGCCCGACGGTCTCACCCGGGCGAACCTGCTGGAGTCGATTCGTGGGATCCACGACTTCGACGCCGACGGCATGACGGGCCCGGTGGACATCGGGAACAAGGCCGAGGTCTCGTGCTACATGGTCATGCAGGTGCGCGACGGAAAGTTCGTCCGGGTCCATCCGGACAAGGGCCTGAACTGCGACCCCGCCAATGTCGTGACCGTGGAATGAGGAAACGCTCATTCGAACAGTGAGACCCCCGAGGCGAGCCCGGGAACGGACCACGGCGAACAAGGTGGCCGCCGCCGTGGCCGGCCTGGTCGTGGTCGTCTTCGTCGCCACCCAGGCCTGGGTGGCAGGCTCGTTCACCGGACCTGCACTGTTCGCCGCCACCGTCTCCGGCCTCGCCGTCGGAGCCATCTTCGCCCTGGCCGCCGCAGGCCTTGTGGTCACCTACGTGACCTCGGGAATCTTCAACTTCGCGCAGGGCGCCATCGGCATGCTGATGGCCTTCCTCTACTGGGAGCTCCGGGTGAACCAGGGCTGGCCGGCCCCGCTGTGCCTGGCCCTCGTCCTCGGCGTCGCGGCCCCGGCCTTCGGCGTGGGATGCGCGGTCATCGTCATGCGGCGCATCCGGAACGCCCCGGTGGTGCAGCAGGTGATGGTGACCGTCGGACTGATGCTCGCCCTGATCGGCATCGTCGGCGTGCTCTGGCCCAGCGCCGAGATCAGCCGAAGCCTTCCCCCCTTCTTCGGCACCACGGGCTTCCACCTCGCGGGCATCGTCGTCACCTGGCACCGACTGATCGCCATCGGACTCGCCGTGCTGGTGTCCGCCGCACTGCGCCTCCTGCTGTTCCGGACCCGCTTCGGGGTGGCCATGCGCGCGTGCGTGGACGACCAGGAGCTGGCCGCACTGCACGGGGCCAGACCGAACGTGGCAACCATGGCGGCCTGGGCCCTCGGATCGAGCCTGGCCGCCCTGGCCGGCATCATGCTCGCCCCCGAGATCCCGTTCTCCGTCGTCCCGCTCACCCTGCTGATCATCGATGCGTTCGCGGCGGCGATCCTGGGCCGACTGCGCAGCCTTCCCCTCACCTTCCTCGGCGCCGTCCTGCTCGGACTGCTGAACGCCTACGCCATCACGTTCCTCGACCTCAACGGCAGGTGGAGCAACGTCCGTCCGGCGATCCCCACCGTCTTCCTCCTCATCGTCCTGCTCGCGCTTCCGCAGCGCCGCATTCCGCTCGGCCGGATTCCCATGGGGGCCCCGCCGGTCCGGGTGCGGGGTGTGCGCAGCAGCGCCCTCGGCATGGCCGCTCTGATCCTGCTCTCGATCGTCCTCGCCCTCGTGCTCCCCGATGAGACGCTCGATTGGCTCATCCTTGCCGTCATCACCTCGCTGATCATGCTCTCACTGGTCCCCCTGATCGGGTGGGCCGGAGAGATCTCCCTGGCGCCGATGACGTTCGCGGGCATCGGCGCGTTCGCCATGGTGAGGGTGTCGGACCACAACGGGATCCTGCTCGGCCTTGCCGCCGCGGCCGTGCTCGCCGTCACGGCCGGTCTCGCGATGGCGTCGCTGGCCATCAGGCTCCAGGGCCTCTACATGGCGCTGGCCTCACTCGCCTTCGCGCGGATGGCGGAGCTGCTGATCTTCCCCCAGCCCGAACTGTTCGGCCAGTCCTCCAGCAACACCATCGGCGTCCCGCCGGAGGTCCTCGCCACCTGGCACCTCACCTCCGCCCGGCTGCTCCTGGTCCTCACCACCGCATCCTTCGCCGTCCTGGCCACCGGACTCCTGGTCCTGCGCGCCAGTCGGTACGGCCGGCGCCTCATCGCCGTGCGGGACAGTCCCGCAGCCTGCGCGGCGCTGGGCATCGACATCACACGGGTCAAGCTGGCCGTCTACGCACTGTCGTCCGCTGTCGCCGGATTCGCCGGAGCGATACTGGCCGTGCACCGCAAGCAGGTCGACGCCGGAGAGTTCAGCATGCTGGCGAACCTGCCGGTCGTCCTCCTCCTCGTCATCGCCGGGATCACCACGGTCAGCGGCGCCCTGCTCGGCGGATTCCTGTTCATGGCCCTGGCCGTCATGCAGTCGACCTGGCAATCCCCCCTCTTCCAGACCCTGGGCTTCCTCGGCCCCGGCCTGGTCGTCGTTGCAGTCGCCTACACCGGAGACGGTGCGGCGCCGGCCATCGCGGCGGCGATCGGCCGCCTGCGACCCTCGCAACTCCGAGGGGATCCGCGCCACGACCTCGTCGACCCCGGTGAGCTGGGTACCACCCGGCCCTTCACGTCGGAGACGCTCAAAGTCGTCGAGGACCAGCTCTCACTGCCCGAGGAGTACCGCCGTGACGCTCCTGGAACTTGACGGCATCTCCATCCGCTTCGGCGGGCTGGCGGCTCTGCAGGATGTCGGCATCACGGCCCCGGCCGGCCAGGTCACCGGGCTCATCGGACCGAACGGAAGCGGCAAGACCACGCTGTTCGACGTCATCAGCGGCTTCGTCCGACCGGTCAGCGGCAGAGTCGTCTTCGACGGGAGGGACATCACCACGCTGCCCGCCCACACGCGGGCCAACCTCGGGATCTCCCGGACGTTCCAGCACCTCGAACTGTTCGGCACCCTCACCGTCCGCGAGAACGTCCTGGCCGCCGTCGAGCACAAGACCCGTGGCGCCGCACGGACCGCGCAGTCGGCCGCCCGGCAGGCCCTGGAGATGGTGGGCCTCACATCCCTGGCAGACACACCGGCGAACCAACTCCCCCCCGGCAGCGCCCGGCTGCTCGAACTCGCCCGAGCCCTGGTCGTCGAGCCGCGCCTGCTCCTGCTGGACGAGCCCTCCTCCGGCCTGGACGAGACCGAGACCCACACCATCGGCCAACTCCTGCAGCACCTGGCGGCGGAAGGCCTGGCCGTCATTCTCGCCGAGCACGACATGACGCTGGTGATGTCGGTGAGCCACACCGTGCACGTCCTCGACTTCGGGCACCTCATCGCCTCCGCACCACCCGCAGAGATCCGCCACAACCCCGCAGTCCGCACGGCGTACCTCGGCAAGCGGGACCCGTCGACGAGGCTGCGCCGGGCACCGGACGTCGACACCTACCGCCGCCCTGCCCTGGAGCTGTCCGGGGTCACCGCGTCCTACGGCACGGCCGCCGTCCTGCGGGGGGTCGATCTCGCGGTCCCCGCCGGCCAGGTCTTCGCGTTGCTCGGGCCCAACGGGGCCGGCAAGTCCACCACGCTCAAGGTCGTTTCCGGGCAGTTGCGGCCCGACCAGGGAACGGTCCGCGTGCTCGGCCACGACGTCACCGGCGCCGCGCCGGACGCCCTGGCCCGGGCAGGCGTGTGTCTGGTACCGGAAGGCCGGGGCGTGTTCCCCAATCTCACCGTCGACGAGAACCTTCGCATGGCCACGTTCCGTCCCCGCCCACTGGAGGATGTGCAGGACCAGGCCTTCACCCTCTTTCCCCGCCTGGCGGAGCGCCGAAGCCAAGTCGCCGGCACGCTCTCCGGCGGCGAGCAGCGCATGCTGGCGGTCGCCCGGGCCCTCACGACCCGCACGGCGGTCCTTCTTCTCGACGAGCTCTCGGCCGGTCTCAGCCCGCAGGCCCTGGCCGATCTCTACGAGAAGATCCGGGCGATCGCAGACCAGGGGGTGGCCGTTCTCCTCGTCGAGCAGTACTCGCAGGAAGTGCTCGACGTGGCCGACACGGCCGGTCTGTTGATCTATGGGCGCATTCGCGAACAGGGCTCGCCGCCAGTGATCGAGACGCATCTCGCGGCCTCCTACCTGGGGGAGATCTCCGGCAACCTGCGCCCTGCCCGGCGCAGGGACGAGTCGGACGGGGAACGTGCGCCGAACGTACGGCAGGTGCAGCCCGACAAAGCCGAAGGCCCGCTGCCACGTCCAGACCGCGAGGAGGCGTCAGGGCCGCCGAGGGCCGCCGGACAGGCGGCGCAGACCGCGCGCCCGCTCCGACACCCTGATGCCGATCGGGAGGCCACCGGTTCCGGAGGCCTCCGTGCGGTCACAGGCGTACTCCTCTGCGGCGCCGGCCTGGCGATCCTGATCGCCTCGCTGGTGATGACGCGCGGGGCTGCCACCCTTCAGCAGCAGATCCATGCTCTGGCCCTCGCACCGATCGGCCTGGGAGTTACTGTCTTCGGGGCGGCCGGGTGGCTCCAGTCGTCCGTTTCAAGGTCTCTGAGGACATGGTCGGCCGTTCTCGCCCGCACACGCGGCGAAAGGGGCAGAACGGCGCTGCCGGAGGAGGGCCGAGATGTTTAGAGTCTCTGCCGGGGGGTTGCCACCGGGCTCAGCACCTTCGGGGAGCCCGAAGCATCTTGGCGAGCAGTCGGCCGCGCTCCCTGGTGGTGAGCCCACCCCATATCCCGACCGGCTCCTGGTTCTCCAGAGCGTGTGCGAGGCAGGCCCGGCGCACCGGGCAGCGGCTGCAGACGCGCTTCGCGGCCTCTGTGGTCTGTTCCGGGCCGTGCCCGTCCGTGACGGGGAAGAACACCTGGGGGTCGGTGCTCCGGCACGCGGCCGACGGTTCCCATTGGCCCGGCGGCAGCAGGTCCGACAGTAGGGCATCGGAGTTGCCGCTGACCGGTGTCACTGCCTTACGACGTGAGAGAGATGCCATGGTGAGGCTTTCAGAGGAGACAGAAAAGCAGGGGACACGTCCGGCGGCTCTTGACGGACGGGTGCGCCGTGCCGGCCAAGCCCTGGCCCACAGCAGCACAAGCGCCCGATACGAACGCGGGCGTGGTTCACCCGCGCCCTGGGCCAGGGGGCGAACCCTCCCGCCAGGGGGACCCTTTCCCGACCGCCTGGTTCAGAGCCGGCGGCGGAGGGACGCGACGGCGTCGGCGGCACGGGCATCCGCCTCGTCGTAACGGGCGGCAGCTGTGAGGACGTCCTCGGCGTGTGCGGCACACCGTCTCCGAAGATCCCGCAGGGCGTTGCCGAACTCCTCGACGCTGAGATCGTGGTGCTGGGCGGCCTCGGAAGCCACCGGGAGGTTGCCGTAGCCGTCGCCGATCGAAGACACGCCGCCGAGACTTCGTTCGGTGGACGTGGAGATGTCCTCGCCCAGCTCGCGGAGTCGTTGGCCGAGTGTCACCAGAGACTCCGGATCAACCCGCACGTACCCGGTCACTCGACTCTCCCATGGATCCTTCGACCGTCACCCGGGACCGGTCGGTGATGTGCCGTGACACGCGTATGGGTGTGCACGGGTATAGGACACGAAAAGCGTAACTTCGTGTTGGAACGCCAGGGAACCCGCTCGGGGGCCCAACTATCTGGGCCCCTTCGGTGGCTTCCCACATCGGGGATCCGGCTTCTGCCTGGTATCCCGGTCCCCCCGGTACGCCGTCCTCAGTCTTCGTCCTGCTTCGGAGCCGCGGCCGCGGCGAGGCGGTCCGTGTTCCTGCGCTCCTCGTAGATCAGACGGATCAGCCAGAACCGGAGATAGCGGGTGAGCGAGTTGCGAAACCATAGTGTCGCTCCCACCGCCGTCAGACCGAGGCCCAGCGGGGCGAGTGCGAGATTGTCGAGCTGCTGCTGGACGGTGATCGCCTGCCGGGCGCCCACCAGGCTGCTCGCCAGGAGGACGAGCCCGACCGCGACCAGCAACAGCCCCAGGACGATCATGCGGCGTTCCGGCTCGGCGTACTGCTTCTTCACGTGCAGCCGGGAGAGTTCTTCCTCGAACTGCGCCTCTGCGTCGTCCGGCTGGGTCATGAACTGTTCTCAGCCCCTTCAGGAGTTGAGCGCCCCGGGGTGGGTCCGGCCGGTCGATTCTCTCTCGGGACACTCGGGGCATCCGTCCTGCCACGCCGTCGCCGGACCGGTCGGCTCTCGCCTGCGGACGTTGAGCGCCCGACCATCTTGGGTCGTGGGGTTCTGTCACCGGGTCGTGGGTGTTGGTTAGCGTCGCTTGGTTGCTGTCTTCCGGTTGTTCGACGTTGCTTGTGCCGTTGATGAATGCAGGTATCCGAACCCGGCATGCCAATGCAGTCCTGTTGTGTGGGGTGCGGGTGGTTGGTGGGGTGTGGGGTGTCGCTTGATCTTCCGCTGGAGTTGCGGGTGGTTGCGAAGTATGTGGTGGGGGTGTGGCCTTCGGCGGATGAGGATGTTCTGCGGGGGTTGGCGGGTGTGTATGAGCGGGTTGTTGTGGATGCGGAGGGTCTGGGGCGGGCTTTGGTGTGGCAGTCGGTGGGTGTGCGGGGTTGGGAGGGGGATGCGCGTCAGGCGCATGACGCGTTGATGGAGCGGGTGTTTCGGGATTCGGGGATCGGGGCGTTCGTGGATGCGGCGCGGAGTGTTGCGGGTGGGGTGCGGGAGAGTGCTGCGCAGGTGGAGAAGGCGAAGTACCAGGTTTTGGTGATTGCTGCGTGGTTGGCGGCGTCGATCGGGTGGGCGGTGGCGGTGGCGCCGTTGACGGGTGGTGCGTCGTTGGGGTGGTTGGCGGCGGTGGAGGCGTTCGCGCAGGAGTTGTTGGCGCGGGTGGGGGTGTGGTTGGTGCGGGCTGTGGCGGCGGCGGGTGCGGGTGCGTTGTTCATGATGTCGGCGGACGGGTTGTCGCAGGGGCTTGTGTTGGCGCGGGGTCACGGTGGGCGCTTCGATGTGGGGGAGTTGTTCATGTCGGGTGGGATGGGGGCTTTGGCGGGTCTGGTGGGTCTGGGTGTGGGGGCGGTGGCGGCGAGGGGGGAGGTCGCGGTGCGGGGTGCGTTGGTCGGGGCGGGGCGGTCGGCGCCGGTGGGTGGGGAGGTGCTGTTCGCGCCGGTGTGGACGGGGAGTCTGCCGGCTCGGATGGGGTTGCAGGGGTTGTCGGGTGTGGTGACGGGTGTGGGGTTGGGGGCGGTGCAGGGTGCGCCGGTGACGGACGCGCCGGAGGCGTTCGCGCAGGGTGTGGTGGGGGCGTTGGCCGGTCGGCACGGCGGGGTGCGGGCGGGGAAGGTGCCGGAGGGTCTGGCGGCGCTGGTGGCGCGGCTGCCGGGAGCCGACGGCGGGGGGCGGTTCGAGCCGTCCGAGGCGGTCCCGGACTGGGTCGAACCCTTGGGTACCACCACCCCGTTCGGGGAGCTGGGCGCAGAGCGTCGGCGGGGGGATGACGATGCATCCGGCCACCCTTCGATGGACAGCATCCGGCACACGCTGGGGAAGCTACCCGAGAGCTATTACCTGCAACTGCTCTCCCAGATGGACGGCTTTGCGCCCGCCCCGATCCTTCTCGGTACGGACCCCGCCACCAGACGGGAACGCGCCGTCCAGGAGGAGAAGCAGCAGCGGATAGCTCATGCGCTTCATCAGAAGGGGCCGGAACATGCCAGGGCGCTGGCGGAGCACCTGGGTGTCGCCTCCCGGCCGGGGCTTCCCGGCGGCCAAGGTCTCGATCACCAGTACGTTCAGCGTGATGACGATGACCTGCTCTACAGGGCTGATGCGAGGGATCCTGACCTCATCTTCGAGGAAGGTTTCCAGCCGCGGAATCCTGCCGGTACCCACGCGCTGATGGACCATATTTCTTTCAGTGCCTCCACCCCCTCGCAATGGGTGAGTACCAGCCGTTGGCAGGGCTTGCGGCATGTCACGGGGCACGACTACGAGATCGATGCGCCGGGGAAGGGCATCGATGCCGCGCTGACCTACGGCGACGACTACCCCTTCTATATCAATCACGAGAAGGAGGTCGCCTTCGAAGGCGGTATCGATCGATCGCTCATTCTTGGGGCCAGCGAGGAGGTCAGGCTGCGCCGAGGAATGCCCGTTCCAGATCGGGAAGGTGAGGACGATGGCTTTTATCTCGTCAACCCGAATTTCGGATTCAATTCCCTTTCGGGCGAATCGGTGACCGGGCCGACGACGGATGCCGGTCATGGCTCGGGGCGGGAGTCCGACGCAGAGGGCTGAGGCCGGCCCCATCGTCACCGGACGATCGGGCGCGCCTGCCCCGGGGTGCCCTGTGCCCTGCTCGGTCCGCCCGGTCCGGGGCAGTCGTGGAAGGCATCCGGGTCTGCGGTCCCGGGGAGTTGGGCCCGGGGGCTCTATTGATGATCTCTGAAAATGGACTAAAGTCCGGTCGCTGGGCGTCGAGCGGGCCGGTCGCAAGGCACTGAAAAATTCCGGTCATCGACTTCCTCGAAGTAATTACCGAGAGCAGGGCAGGGCGTCCCGTCCGATGAGGTGGTGGGTCGCCCGTTCGTCTTGCCGGTTTCCTTCTAAGGGAAGGTCCCTGAGAGCCCCCATCACACTGGCGAGGCACCGACTCGATCCCGTGCGGCAGGATTGTCCGCTCTGCAGGTGAGCCGGGCTTCGCAGCGATTCCGTGCCCATGCCCGAGCGGGCCGGTGACTTCCTGATCCGGCATTTCGAAATTCCCGCCCGGCCGTGGCCGGCACCGGCCAGATATCTCACCCACAGTGAGATCCCCATCATCCTGCGGTGTGGCCGCAGGAGCCATGCACCCATTGCGGAGACATAGCGTGAGTCAGCAGGCCTTCCGGCAAGACACCGAACAGCAGCACCCCTCAGTGCCCACCCATGTGGATGCCGGTGACGTCGGGTACAGCAAGTCCCTCAAGCCCCGCCATGTCAGCATGATCGCGATAGGTGGGGCGATCGGCACCGGGCTCTTCCTCGGAGCCGGAGGGCGGCTCGCCAGCGCGGGGCCCTCCCTCGCCGTGGCTTACACGGTCTGCGGCGTCTTCGCGTTCCTCGTGGTGCGGGCTCTGGGTGAGCTCGTCCTCCACCGCCCGTCCTCGGGGGCGTTCGTCTCCTACGCGCGCGAGTTCATGGGGGAGAAGGGCGCCTTCGTCGCGGGCTGGATGTACGTCCTGAACTGGGCGACCACCGGCATCGCGGACATCACCGCGGTCGCGACCTACACGCACTTCTGGCACATGTTCACCACGACCCCGCAGTGGGTGATCGCGCTCATTGCGCTTGCCGTCGTGCTGGCCGTGAACCTGATCTCCGTGAAGATCTTCGGCGAGATGGAGTTCTGGTTCGCGATCGTCAAGGTCGGCGCACTGCTCCTCTTCATGTGTATCGGGATCTACCTGCTGGCGACCCGGCAGCCGATCGACGATCACATACCCGGTCCTTCCCTGATCACCGAGGGCGGCGGTATCTTCCCGCACGGCATGCTTCCGATGCTCCTGATCGTCCAGGGCGTCGTCTTCGCCTACGCGGGCGTCGAGATGGTCGGTGTGACCGCGGGTGAGACCAGCAACCCGGAGAAGCTGATCCCCAAGGCGATCAACTCGATCATGTGGCGGGTCGCGCTGTTCTACGTCGGCTCGGTCATCCTGCTCGTGATGCTGATGCCCTCGGGTGCTTACTCGGCGTCCGAGAGCCCCTTCGTCACCGTCCTGTCCCACGTGGGGATTCCGGGAGGCGACGGCGTGATGAACCTCGTCGTCATGACCGCGGCGCTGTCGAGCCTCAACTCCGGCCTGTACTCCACCGGCCGGATCCTGCGCTCGATGGCGATGGCCGGCTCGGCGCCGAAGTTCACCGCAGCGATGAGCAGGACCCAGGTCCCGTACGGCGGCATTCTGCTCACCACGTCGATCTGTGTCCTGGGCGTGGGCCTCAACTACGTGGTTCCGGGCCAGGCCTTCGAGATCGTCCTGAACTTCGCCGCCATCGGCGTTCTCAGCACCTGGTCGATGATCATGATCTGCCACCTGCTGTTCTGGCGTAAGGCAAAGGCCGGCCTTGCCACTCGCCCGGGCTACCGGCTGCCGGGGTCGCCCTACACCGAGATCGTCACCATCCTGTTCCTCGTCGGGGTCCTGGTTCTCATGTGGTTCGACGAGGGGCCGGGCCGCATCACCATCCTGGCACTTCCCCTGGTCGTTGTGGGCCTGATCGTCGGCTGGTTCTGCGTCCGGTCCAGGGTCGAGGCGATCCGCAAGGCGGCCGTCGGCACGGAAGATGGTTCGGATACCGACTGATCCGTGCGAGCCCGGCCCTCCGGGTGAACCACTGCGGTCTGCGGCCGACCGAACCGGTCGGCCGCAGACCGCGGACCGCACTGTGAACCCGAGCACCCCGCGGCCGCTCCCTACCTGGTGGCGGCCGACCGGACAACAACCGAAATGCGGTAGGTCTGGCGTTCCCTCCCATGCGTCGGTGCGCTCGCGAACCTCCGCGCAGCCACCGGCCGTATCTCATTGGGGAGAGTCACTGCCATGCCGCTCGGTCATCAGCCCAATCGTCCGGAACAGTCCAGCCGTCCCGGTCGCGGCCACCGCAGCTTCGGTGCCGTGCGTCGCCTGTCCGTGCTCGCCGCAGTCTCGGTCCTGCTGACCGGTTGCTCCGTGTTCGGTGACGACCCGCACCCGACCAAGACAGTCACCATCGGACTTGACGCCCCGCTGTCAGGTGACCTCGCCGAGGCCGGCCTCAGCATCAAGAACTCCATCGAGCTGGCCGTCGCCAAGGCGAACGAGAAGCACCTGGTACCAGGAGTCCGGTTCGAACTCGACCCCAGGGACGACGCCGGAGACCCCGCCCGTGCGAAGGCCAACGCGGCGGCCCTCGCCGCGAATCCCGCCGTGCTCGGCGTTGTCGGCCCCTACAGCTCGTCGGTTGCCCTGGAGATGAGCCCGGTACTCGCGGAGGCCGGCCTAGCACAGGTCTCTCCGTCCAACACCCTGCCAGCGCTCACCTGGGGCCCTGACTACCGCGGCAAGGGGAAGAACCGTCCCTACGGAACCTACTTCCGCACCGTCACCACCGACGCGATCCAGGGCCCCTATCTCGCGGACCTCCTACGCCAGAGCATGCAGGTGGCGAACGCCGCCGTGATCAGTGACACGAAGGCCTACGGGAAGAGCCTGGCGGACGAGTTCGCCGGCGAGTTCGAGTACACCGGTGGCACGGTGCTGCTTCGCAAGACCGTGGAGCCGGGGGCCACCGACTTCACCACGCTGGTCGAGCAGATCAAGTCCTCCAAAGCCCAACTGGTCTACTACGGCGGAGAGTCACCGGAGGCCGGACGGCTCACCGCCCAGCTGGCAGCGGCCGGAGTACGGATACCCGTGGCAGGGGGCGACGCCATGCACAGCGAGGAGTACCTGCACCTGGCGGGGGCGAAAGCAGCCGAAGGGACCCTCGCCACCTCCGCCGGCATCGCGATCGACAACCTCGCGTCCGCCTACGCCTACGTGGACGCGTACACCGCGGCCAGCTACACCGTGCCGCACGGGCCCTTCGGCCCCTACGCCTACGACTCGGCCTGGGCACTGATGCTGGCCGTCGGGAGCGTGGTGACCAAGAACGACGGCGCGCTCCCCGACCAGGACCTGCGGAAAGCCGTGACGTCCGCTCTGCAGGAGGTCACCTTCTTCGGCGTCACCGGAGAGGTCTCGTTCGACAAGTTCGGGGACAACTACAACCAGTCCATCTCGCTGTACAAGGTCGAGAACGGCAAGTGGACGACGCTGGTCTCCTCCGGGCGCTGGGCCGGCCACTGAGCCTCTGCAAGGCTGCTACTCCCCGTGCGGGGAGCGCACGGGACAGGTGACCCACGGGGCCCTTGGGGTGCTGAGTCGAGGTGTGAAAACCTCTCGACACCACAAGGGCCCTACTGGTTCGCGTTCTGCACGACTGGCGCCGCGTCACCCGATCGGTGGCCACCCTGAAAAGGGGCGCACCGGGCCGCCCGGAAACACTGCAAGAGAACAGCGGTGGACAGCAGCAAACGGCGATTATCTGCGGTGCCGCCGCAACCGAAGTCTCCGGCTTTTCCTGATGTCACCCGTTGGGAGCTGTGTTTCGTTGACGGCACACCTGAGCAATGTGGAAGCTCCGCCCTGGCCGCGGTGGACGAAGCGGCCATCGCCCGCGATCTGCCGGAACTTCTCACTGTTCCCAGCCTGACGGGGAGCGCGGCGGAGTCCGATCTGCAGCACGTCCTGGCCCGGCACCTGGAGCGGCTGGACCTCGATGCCCATCCTTTGATCTTCGCAGGGAATCCCGGCCTTCAGGCCGGGCGGGAATGCGATCCCTGGAACGGAGGTGCGCAGTGCCGGAGTCCTCTGCGTTGTCAGTGCCCTCCGCTATGTTGAGCGCATCGACCGAGGGGGTGGGCGGATGATTCGTGCGTACAAGTTTCTCATGCGGCCCACCGTGGGTCAGACGCAGGCGCTCGGCGAGATGCTGCGGGACCACTGCTCGCTGTACAACGGGGCGTTACAGGAACGGCGTGACGCCTACCGTCACCCGTCGAAGACCTCGGTCAAGTACGGGATGCAGTCGGCGCAGCTCAAGGAGATCCGGGCGTTCGACCCGGAGCGTCAGGGCCGCTGGTCGTTCAGCTCGCAGCAGGCGACGCTGCGCCGCCTGGACAAGGCATTCGCGGCGTTCTTCCGGCGGGTCAAGTCCGGCGAGACGCCTGGCTACCCGCGTTTTCGCGGGCAGAGCTGGTTCGACACGGTGGAGTTCCCGAAGGACGGGGACGGCTGCCGGTGGGATGCCACTCCGCATGATCCGCAGACACGGGTGCGGTTCCAGGGCGTGGGGCACGTCAAGGTCAATCAGCACCGGCCGGTGGCCGGCAGGGTCAAGACCGTCTCGGTGAAGCGCGAGGGCCGTCAGTGGTTCGTCGTGCTCACCACCGAGCAGGATCAGCCCGAGCCGCTGCCCGCGACCGGCAGCATGGTCGGCATCGACCTGGGCATAGCCAACTTCCTCGCCGACTCGGGCGGCGATTTCGTGCCCAACCCGCGCCACGCCCGCACCGCCGCCGCCAAGCTCGAAGCCGCGCAGCGGGCCGTGTCCCGGTGCAAGCGGCACAGCAACCGGCGAAGGAAGGCCGTGGCCAAGGTCGGAGATCTGCACCGCAAGGTGCGACGCCGGCGGCTCGACCACGCCCACAAGACCGCCCTCACCCTGGTGCGTGCACACGACGTCATCGCGCACGAAGACCTCAAGATCCGAAACATGAGCAAGACCCCCGCACCCAGGCCCGACCCCGCGACGCCGGGCTCCTTCCTGCCCAACGGGGCGGCGGCGAAGGCCGGACTCAACCGCTGGATCATGGATGCCGGTTGGGGGGTGTTCCTCACGATCCTCACCAGCAAGGCTGAAAGCGCCGGTCGGGAAGTGATCGCCGTGGACCCCCGCAACACCTCCCGACGCTGCCCCGAATGCGGGCACACCGCCAAGGAGAACCGGCCCACACAGGAGAAGTTCCACTGCACGGCATGCGGCCACACCGCGCACGCCGACACGGTGGGAGCCATCAACGTTCTACGGGCCGGGCTGGTCCGTCGCAGCGCCCGCCAGGGCTAGCGAGAAGCCCCCAGCTTCAACCGGGGGAGGAGTCACGAACCTGCAGGAGCTGCGCGCGCGCACCCCCGTTTTCCAGGCGGCGAGGCTCCGCGCACGGAGGCGTGGGGCCTGGTGGGCGAGACGCGGCAGCCGGGCGACGGGCCGTCGCTGATTCTCCAGAGCCATGTCGACGTCGTCCCGCCCGGGGACCTGGCGCAGTGGGAGGGTGATCCGTTCCGCCCGCGGGTCAGCGGAGAGGTGGTGCACGCCAGAGGGGCCTGCGACGCGAAGGCCGGCGTGGTGGCGGTCCTCGCCGCCCTGGCCGCCGTACGTAAGGCGGGTGCGAGGCTGCACGGCCGGGTGTCCGCCCACTTCGTCGTCAGCGAGGAGGACGGAGGGCTCGGGGCGTTCGGCACCCTCGAACGTGGCCACACCGGTGACGCCTGCGTCATCACCGAACCGACCGGTGGTGCGCTCATGACCGCGAATGCCGGAGCCCCGACCTTCCGCATCGAAGTAGCCGGCTTGGCCGCTCACGGGAGCACCAGGTACGTGGGAGTGAGTGCCATCGATGCCTACCTGCCCATCCATCGTGCGTTTGCCCGTCTGGAAGCCCGCCGTAACACCGGTGCCGACCCGCTCCTGTCCGAATACCCCATCCCTAATCCACTGTCCGTCGGCACCGTCCGGGCCGGCGACTGGGCCAGCAGTGTGCCCGACCTCCTGGTGGCCGAGGGAAGACTGGGCGTCCGCCTGGGCGAGGATCCGGCCCAGGCACGTACCGAACTGGAGGCGTGCGTGGCCGAAGCCTGCGCGAGGGACCCGTGGCTGTGCGCCCGGCCCGCCACGGTGACGTGGCCCGGCGGCCAGTTCGCCAGCGGACGGCTGCCGGCCGGGCACCCGCTTGCCGCCTTGCTCGGCGCCGCCCACGCCGACGCCACCGGCGGCCCGCGGCCGCCCGAGCGCGGCGCCCCCTACGGCAGCGACCTACGGCTGTATTCCGGAGCGGGCATCCCCACGCTGCAGTACGGCCCCGGCGATGTACGCCTCGCCCACAGTCCGCAGGAACAGGTCCGTGTCAGCGAAGTCGTCGCCGTCACCCGGGCACTGATGCTCGCCACACTGCGCACGGTCGGCACTGAGCCGAATCCGATTCTGTAGAGGTCATGAACGGCGTGACGGCCCGCCGGGTTTCCCCGGCGGGCCGTTTCGACACGCCCCCTGGTTGGGGCTACCGCGCAGGAACCGCCCGGTCGGACGCCGTGACGAAAGCGGTCTGCACCAGCAGCGGCCGCTTCCTGCGGGTGACCAACTGGGCGCGGCCCGGGGGAAGGACCCTGGGCTTGGCGTCGCCGACGAAGACGCCCTCCTCCTTGCTGCACGACATCAGCAGGCTGGGTGTGCCCAGTTCCCACAGGCGGCGAAGGACGGGGTCCATCATTGCGCGGCCCGCGCCGGAGCTGGACCGGGCCACCACGACGTGCAACCCGATCTCCGCACCCTGCGGCAGGAGGTCGAGCAGGGGAGCCAGCGGCCCGTTCATGCCGCCGCCCACCAGTTCGTAGTCGTCGATCAGGATGAACAGGTTGGGGCCGGTCCACCAGTCCCGCAGTTTCAGGCGGTCCGGGGTGATGTCAGGCCCGGGCAGCCGGCTTCGCAGGGTCTTCGCCGTGGACGCGATCATGTCGGCGAGCGCCGACTCGGAGACGGCGTAGCCGAGCTGGGTCTGCTCGGGAATCCAGTCGTACAGGTCGCGCCGGTAGTCGGCGACCATGATCCGGGCCTGCTGAGGCGGATATCGGCGGACGACGGCCTGCGCGACCAGCCTCAGCAGATTGGTCTTGCCGGACTCGGTGTCGCCGAACAGCATCAGGTGCGGGTGCTGGCCGAAATCGTGCCAGACCGGCTCAAGGCGGTGCTCGTCCAGGCCGAGCGGCACGGCGAGGTCGCCGTACGACGGGGGAAGCACCTGGAACGGAACCGTGTCGGGCAGCATCCGCACGCCGGGGGCGCTCGGTCCGCTCCAGCACTGGGCCACTTCCTCGACCAGCGCGGCGCTCGCTTCGGACAGGTCCTCCACGCTGCCCGAGCCGTCGATCCTGGGCAGGGCTGCCAGGAAGTGGAGACCCGCGGAGGTGAGGCCTCGGCCGGGAAGCGCGGGCACCCGGGCGGCCGCCCGGCTGCCGACCTCGGACTCGATGCTGTCGCCCAGGTGCAGCTCCAGACGGGTCCCGAGGAGGTCACGGGTGGAGGACCGGATCTCCGACCACCGGGAGGCCGTCACCACCACATGGATTCCGTACCCCAGCCCGCGGTTCGCCAGGTCCGTGATCAGGGGCTCCCAGGCCTCGAACTCCTGGCGCAGGGTGAACCAGCCGTCGACGACGAGGAACACGTCCCCCCACTTGTCCTCCGGCACCCGGCCCTCCCGCCGGAGCTTGCGGTACTCCGCCATCGACTGGACACCGAACTCCGCGAAGCGCTGCTCCCGCGCCGCGACCACCTGGCTGATCTCCGCCAGGATCCGCCCACCCCGGTCGGCGTCCATCCGGGTGGCGATACCCGAGACGTGCGGCAGGCCGGCGATACTGCGCAGCGTGCCGCCACCGAAGTCCAGGCACGCGAACTGCACTTCCTGCGGGGTGTGCGCGAGCGCGAGCGCGGTGATCAGCGTGCGGACGAGCGTGCTCTTGCCGCACTGGGGCGCCCCCACGATCCCGACGTGTCCCGCGCCGCCCGCCAGGTTGACCGTCAACAGCTCGCGGACGCCGTCGAACGGCTTGTCGACCACACCCAGTGACACGGTCAGGGAGCCCCGGCCCTGCCCGTCGGCATGAGTCAGCCCGAACTCCGGGTCCGGAGCCAGCGGCGGCATGACCTGGTCCAGGCTCGGGGGTGCGGCGAGCGGCGGGAGCCAGACCTGCCGGGCCGGGGGGCCGATGCTGCGCAGCCTGTCGAGCAGGATCTCGAAGAGGCTCGCGGACTCCTCCCGCGGCGCCTCGCCGACCTCGGGCGCCGCCTCGGCCGCCACGGACTGCGTGGCTTCCAGCGGCAGGTACTGCGACTGGAACTCCACGACCTGGCGTTCCAGCACCGCCTGCGGTTGCCGCCGCTCCTGCACCTGGTAGGGCCCCGACACGTACGCGGCCTTGAACCGGGCCAGGTTCATGTCGGACTTGAGGTAGCCGTTGCCCGGCGCCGAGGGCAGCTGGTACGCGTCCGCCACCCCCAGCACACTGCGGCTCTCCGCCGCGGAGAAGGTCCGCAGGCCGATCCGGTAGGACAGGTGCGACTCCAGCGCGTGGACACGCCCCTCGTCGAGCCGCTGCGAGGCCAGCAGCAGATGCACTCCCAGGCTTCGGCCGAGTCGGCCGACCATGACGAAGAGGTCCATGAACTCCCGCTTGATGCTGAGGAGTTCGCTGAACTCGTCGACGACCAGGAAGAGCGTCGGCATGGCGTCCAGGGTCGCGCCCTGCTGGCGGGCCTTCTCGTGGTCGTAGAGGGAGCTGTACCCGGTACGGCGAAGGTACTCCTGGCGCCGCATCAGCTCGCCCTGCAGCGCGTCCTGCATCCGGTCGACCAGGGGGAGTTCGTCCGCGAGGTTGGTGATCAGGGCAGCGGTGTGGGGCAGACCGTCCAGGCCGGCGAAGGTCGCACCGCCCTTGAAGTCGACCAGGACGAAGTTGAGGACCTCGGAGGAGTGCGTCGCCGCGAGCGAGAGCACCAGGGTACGGAGCAGCTCGCTCTTGCCGGACCCGGTCGCGCCGATCAGCATGCCGTGCGGGCCCATGCCGCCCTGGGCGGACTCCTTGATGTCCAGCTGTACCGGGGTGCCGTCCTCGCTCACGCCGATCGGCACGCAGAGGCGGTCCCGCAGAGGTCGTGAGTCCCAGAACCGGTCGAAGTCGAACGTTCGGGCGTCGCTCACCCCGAGCATGGTGGCGAGGTCGAAGTCGGCGGACAGCGCGTCGGCGGACTCCACCGAGGTACCCATCCGGTAGGGCGCGATCAACCGGGCCAGCGCCCGGCACCGGCCGACACTCAGCCGGTCGGGGCGGCCCACCGGCCGGGTGACGTCCTTCCCCGTCCGGTCCGTGTCGACGATGTCGACGGCATCGGCGGTGGCGTTCAGCCGCAGGGTGACCCGGTCGGCCTTCCAGTGCAGGGAATCCGCCAGGTCCAGGACGGTGGTGCTGCACACACCGGCCTCGGCGATCCGCGTACCGGCCGGCAGGGGCACCCCGTCAAGGATGATCACGACATAGGGCTCACCCTTCCGGGGGGCGGCCGACGGATCGAAGCGGGCCCGCTCGGCGAACTCCTCCCCGAGCAGCCGCTCCAGATCCTCGTAGTTGTCGGTGATCAGACGGACCTGCCCGGCGGCGTCGTGGTCCGCCGCGTCCAGCGCGTGCGGCAACCACTTCACCCAATCCCACTCGGCCTGCCGCCCGGCATCCGCACACACCGCGATAAGCAGATTGTCCGGCGCGTGCAGGGCCGCCAGCTGAGCCACGACGGCGCGCACCATGTCGCGCCGCACCACCTCGTCACCCCGCACGAGCACCCGGGCGAAGGCCCGGAGATAGATCGCCACCGGCAGATCAGGCACCATGGCGTACGCACGGATGAACCGCCTCAGCGCGGAGGCGCACAGCGGCTCCAGATCCTCCACCGGCTTGGTCTGCGGCGACTGGAGACGGGAGGCGAGCCGCTGCTCACCAGTGCCTATCCGCACCTCGCCGAAGTCGTCGTGGGTCATGCGACGCTCCCAGAGCCGCGAACTCATCGCCACGGTCCACAGGCTCTCCGGGTCCGGGTGCAACCAGGCTGCTGCGGCGCGCTGGCGCTGCGCGGTCTGCCGGGCCTGCCGACGCGACTGCGTGAGATAGCGCAGGTAGTCGCGCCGCGCACCCTTCAACCGACGCTTGCGGTCACCCGCGGAGTTGCCGAGCTGGCCGAACAGCATCATCAGCATGGACAGCGCCATCGCGCCGGACGCCACATAACTGATCGCCTTCGCCCCGGGCTGGACGAACATCAGCATCATGCAGCCCGAGGAGATGCTCATCGGTAGGACGGTCATCATCGCGGACATCCCGCCGCCCTGCTTCTCCGGCAGGACGGGAGGCTCCTGGAGCGCGATCTCCCCGTCAGGCTTCGCCGGTCCCGTTCTGCGAAGGGGACGACGGAACACAACCGTGGTCAACGGACACGCCTCCTTGAACCTCTCGGGTCCCCCAGCCGTGTAGCCGTGAGGGGCACCAGCCCGTTGGACGGGCCGCCATCTCCAGGTACGTGGCGCAAGCGCCAGGAGGTTCGGAAGTGGATGTACGACATGCGAGCGGGGTCACCGCGGGCGACGTGTGCCGGCTGGTCGTCGTGGCCCCCGGTGGCCGAAAGGCAGAGGTCGCCGTGCCCGCCGGCGTTGCCGTCTGCGACCTGATGCCGGCCCTCCTCAAGCACGCCGGACCCGGCCTGGCGGACGCCGGCCTCGAACACGGCGGCTGGGTGCTCCAGCGGATCGGCGAGGCCCCGCTGGACGAGGACCGTGCGCCTGCCGCCCTCGGCCTGCGCGACGGCGACATGGTCGCTCTGCGGCCCCGTGACGACGCGCTGCCCGAGATGGACTTCGACGACCTGGTGGACGGCATCTCGGTCGGCATCAGGGCCAGGCCGGACCGCTGGCGGGAGGACATGACGCGGCGCCTCCTGCTCGGCTTCATGCTCGCCGCCCTGACCGGCGGCTGGCTGGCGCTGCTGCCAGCCGGCTCCATCGGACTCAGGGCCGTGGCGGCCGGCGTCGTGGCCGGGCTGCTGATCGTGGCCACCGGAGTGCTCGCCCGAGTCACCAAGGACCCCGGGGCGGCAACGGCGCTCGGCCTGGCGGCGATCCCCTACGCCGGGCTGTGCGGCACCCTTGCCGAGACGGCCGGCACCGCAGTCGGCATCCAGTTGTCGGGCTACCAACTGTTCGGCACCGGAGCCGCGATCGTCACTGCGGCCTTCCTCTGCCTGCTGCTGAACGCCTCGGCCCGGCCACTGTTCGTCGGAGTCGCGATGGTCGGCGCCGCCGGGGCCCTGATCGCCATCCCAGCCCTCACCGGGGTACTCGATGCCGGGCAGTCGGCCGCCGTGCTGCTGTCGGTGGCGCTCCTCCTCGGCCCCTGGGTACCGGTGGCGTCGTTCCGACTCGCCCGCCTGCGCACCACCAGCCTGCCGACCGGCGCCGACGACCTCGGGGAGGACATCGAGCCCGTCCCGGCAGGACCGCTCCTCGAACAGGTCGGCCTCACCGACCGCTACATGACCGCGCTGTTCTGCGCTCTCGGCACCATCTGCGGCGTGTGCCTCGCCCGGCTGGCCGAAGCCCCCGGCTGGGCGGCGACCGCACTCTGCCTGGTGGCCTCCGCCGTCCTGCTGCTGCGCAGCCGGGTGCTCCTGAGCGCCTGGCAGAGGCTGGCCGTGGTCGTACCTGCCGTCCTCGGCCTGCTGCTGGTGGCGGGGACCGCCGCCCGGTCCCTCCCCTTGGAGCAGCGGCTGGCCGCGCAGCTGGGCGGACTGCTGGTGGTCGCGGCGCTGCTGCTGGTAGCGGCCCGCACCCTGCCCGGCCGTCGCCTGCTGCCCTACTGGGGCCGCGCGGCCGACCTGAGCGAGACGCTGGTCGCGCTGAGTGCTGCTCCGCTGCTCTTTCAGGTGCTCGGGCTGTACGCCTACGTGAGAAACCTCGTCGGCTGACACGACGACAGGGTGCCTGGAAACCCGTGACTCGGAGAGAGAACGATGCAGAGCAAGCAGGACCAGCTTCACGCGCACCTGTTCGTCCTCGGGCGGGTGGTGTCGGCACTCACCCGCGGGGAACCCGACGCCGCTGAAGCCCCGATGCGGCGCTTCAGCGCCGCGGCAATCGGCGGAATCCTGGTGGCCGGCCTGGTGGTGGCGGGCATCGCCGTGTGGGGACTGCTGTTCCCAGGAGGAGGGACGGCCTGGCGGGAGCAGGGAAGCCTGCTCGTCGAGAAGGAGACCGGCACCCGCTACGTACTGCTGGACGACGTCCTGCACCCGGTGGCCAACTACGCCTCGGCCCGGCTGGTGCTGGGACCGCAGACCAAGGTCGTTTCCGTCGCGGCGAAGGCACTGAACGGCATCCCGCACGGCCAGTCGATCGGCATTCCCGGCGCGCCGGACGCCCTCCCCGCCGCGAAGTCGCTGGTTGGCAAGGACTGGCTGATCTGCTCCCAGAGCGGCACCTCGAACGGGACGCCGGTGGTACGGGACGAGGTGGCCCTCGGGGGCGCCCGCCCCACGGTCCCGCCGGCCGCGGACAGTGCACTGCTCGTCCGTACGCCCGACGGCTCGACGTACCTCGCCTGGCACGGACGCCGCCTGGCCGTCGGCGGCCGTGCGTCACTGGTCGCGCTGGGCTACGGGAGCGCCGAACCCTGGCCGGTCTCCGCCCTGTGGGTGAGTGCGCTGCTCCCGGGCGACGCGCTCACGGGGCCGGACGTGCCGCAGCGAGGGGAGCCCGGCCCGCAGGTCGGAGCCGTCAAGACCCGGATCGGTCAGCTGCTGGAGACCAGGACCGGCCCGTCGGAGACCTCGACCAGTCACTTCCTGGTGCTTCCCGACGGCCTCGCCCCGCTGTCCGGCATCGAGGCCGCGCTGGTGCTGGGGGATCCGAGGAGCAAGGACGCCTACCCCGGTGGCGCCGTGGCCGCGATTCCGGTCGGCGCGTCCGACGCTGCCGCGGCACCGGCCTCCAAGCGGAGCGCCCCCGCCGGTCTTCCCCAGGCGCTGCCCGAGCTCACCCCGCCCGTGGTGGGTCGGCCCCGCACCCCGTGTGTCCGCATGATCCTTCGGCCGGATGCCGCCGTGGAGTCGGTGGAGGTGGCACTCGCACAGCCGGGCACCGGCGGCCGGGACGGTGTGGCCGGCCGGACGCCGAGCGGTGGGCCCATCCTGTTGGCGCCGGGCAGCGGAATGCTCGCGCAGCCCCCGGTGGCCGCCGGTGACACGTCCACCAAGGCGTACCTCGTGACCGACCTGGGCGTGAAGTACCCGCTGGCCTCTCTCGAAGCCGCCGGAGCCCTTGGCTACTCGGGGCCGGGTGCGGGGATGGTGACGGTGCCGGCCAGCCTGCTGGACCTGCTCCCGACCGGCCCCGTCCTCGACCCGCAGGCCGCCGCGCGGGTGTTTGCACCGGGGCGGTAGCCGCCCGGCGCGGTCCCGGGACAGGGGCGCCCGCAGGCCGCCCGGGCTGGAGATGATACTCCGTCAGCTCAAGATCCTTGGGCCTGTGGGCCCTGTTTGTCAGTGGTGTCCAGCTTTTAGCATGCAGACACATTGGATGGGGTATCCGCCTCGCGCGGACCCCGCGCCCCGCGACCGAGGCGGTACTCGTGCCCACAAACTTCAACTTCGTCGACACCAACTCCATGCGGACGGCGGTGACCGACTTCGAGAACACCCAGGCGCAGCTCCAGCAGATCCGAGTGAGCGTCCAGTCGGTGCTCGGCTCGCTGACCTCCGGCTGGACCGGTGACACGGCCAACCAGTACCAGCGCCTGATGACGGAATGGAGCAGCCACTTCGGCCAGGTCTACAACGACCTCGGAAGCATGCTGGCGCTGCTGAACGACAACATCTCGAACTACGAGCGGGGTGACGCGGCCAACCACGAATCCCTCGGCGCGATCAGGTCCGCGTTCGGCAACTAGCCCGAGAACCTGCTAGTCCAAGACCCTTCAAAACTCACCAGGGACTTCAGATGACCGCTCAGTACAGCATGAAGTTCGGCGAAGTGCAGATGGTTGTCGCCGACCTCCAAAAGGCCACCAACGACATCAAGAACCAGCTGGACCAGCTCGACCAGAAGGTCAGCAAGCTGAAGGCCCACTGGACCGGCGACGCCGTCGAGGCGTACGCCATCCTGCAGCGCAAGTGGTACGAGGAGTGCGCCCAGATGAGCCGCACCCTCAGCACCTCCGGCGCGACGCTGGAGAGCATCGCCGGCAACACCCAGCGCACCGAGCGGACCAACGCCGCCATGTTTGGTGGATGACCCGCATCGGATCGACGGGTGACGCCCGGACCGCACCTGTCCGGGCGTCACCTCCTCTACCCGGCGGTCGCTCATCGGCTGTCGGGTGCAGTTGCGTCCGCCGTGCCTGGTCAAGGGCGCGGAGTGCATGCACAGAGAGCGTGCCCACCGGCGCGCGGCACAGTGTCTAGGAGAACCTGATGAGTGATGTGGGGCAGGGGTACACGCTGGGTGGTGCCCAGCCGTCAGCCGGCGCCGTGTCGGTGACACCTGACGTCATCGTGAAGATCGCAGGGCTGCTCAGGGAGGCCACGAAGCCGATGGACCGGGCCGAGCCGCTGCTCGCCTCCGTCACCGATCTCCGGCCCGGGGAGTTCCCCGACGGCGACGACCTGCGCAAGTTCGTCGGGTCCGGCCGTGACGGCCGTATCCGGAACATCATGGAGAACAACGCCAGGATCCGCGAGCAACTGAACAAGGTTGCAGACAAGCTTGAGGAAGTGGCGCGCCGCTACACCAACGCCGACGAGCTCAACAAGCACTTCCTCGAGGAGATGGCTCCCCTCTTCGGTTCCTCCACCCAGCCCGGCCTGCCCGGTGGGGCAGACGTGAGTAATCCCCCCACCGTGGGTGGGTCGAAGGTCGACGTGCCGAAGGCCGGCACTGAGACCGGCGTCACGGAGGAGACCCCGGCGGCGTAGCCGGTCGTAGTCATAGGCGCCGCAGTAGCGGCTCCGGCCAGAGGTGATCGTACGAGAGGTGTCAGCCAGTGGCCGACAAAGAGAAGCCCGCGGAATCCGAAGGATTCCAGGCGCCCAAGAACGCTGACTACGATGCCTGGGACGCGGCCGCCATCCTCCATATCTTCCGGGGCCAGGACAAGGGCTACGCCAACGATAAGTCCGCAGGCTGGATTGCCCCTGAGCCCGAGACTCTCTTCCAGGCCAAGGAAGCGGTCATCGACGCCTCAGTCGCCATGACGGATGCGCACCAGATCATCTCCCAGCTGAGCCGGCAAATGGAGCGCGGCGACTATTGGTCCGGCCCCACCGCGACCATGTTCTCCAACCTCCTCAGCAGGGCGGAGACCGTCCTGGTCGAGCACGCCACGGCCCTGAACCACCACCAGGTCCACCTCGACGAATCCGGACGTGCCCTCGCTGTGACACAGGACGGCGTCCTGGAAATTTGGCACCACGCGACCCGGGTGTTGGGCGCTTGGTGGTCGGGCCTGAATTCCAGTCAACAAATGGAATGGATGAAAACGCACGACTACCCCCCGGTGCAAGTGAAGGATGGCCAAACTTTCTATCGTGTCGCTGACTTTCCCACGCTCTGGGAGCCGATAACGGAAGGAATGCGGGATCTGCTGAAGGATCTCGCGGGATACTACCGTACCGGGATCGTCAACATGCCGTCCCCGGGGTCGCCCGAGTTCTCGGGAGCCGGATCCCCTGCCGGCGGCCCCGGCGGGGTCCTCCCCGCTCCGCCGAAGTTGGGCGACCTGACCGACCCCGGCAGCAAGGACAAGGAACCCTCTCCTGCTTTGAAGCCGCTGCCGGCTGCCCCGCAGCTGGGTGATGTGTCGGGGCTCGGTGGTGTCGACGGTGGCGCCGGAGATCTGGGTGCTCCGCAGCTTCGCGAGCTCTCGCAGCCCAGTGGCGTCGGTGCTGGTGGTGTGGGGGATCTGGGTGCTCCGCAGATCGGTGACCTCGGGGGGCTTGGTGGTGTTGGTGCGGGGCTGAGTGGTGCGGGTCCCGGTGGTGGTGCTGGTGGTGTGGGGGATCTGGGTGCTCCGCAGTTGGGTGACCTCGGGGGGCTTGGTGGTGCTGGTGGTGTTGGTGCGGGGCTGAGTGGTGCGGGTCCCGGTGGTGGTGCTGGTGGTGTGGGGGATCTGGGTGCTCCGCAGTTGGGTGACCTCGGGGGGCTTGGTGGTGCTGGTGGTGTTGGTGCGGGGCTGAGTGGTGCGGGTCCCGGTGGTGGTGCTGGTGGTGTGGGGGATCTGGGTGCTCCGCAGTTGGGTGACCTCGGGGGGCTTGGTGGTGCTGGTGGTGTTGGTGCGGGGCTGAGTGGTGCGGGTCCCGGTGGTGGTGTTGGTGCGGGGCTGAGTGGTGCGGGTCCCGGTGGTGGTGCTGGTGGTGTGGGGGATCTGGGTGCTCCGCAGATCGGTGACCTCGGGGGGCTTGGTGGTGCTGGTGGTGTTGGTGCCAATTCCATCGGTCCGATGCCGATCTTCGGGGCCGGTGCCGGGGGCGGCACTGGTGGCGGCTCGGGCATTCAGCCGCGGTCGCTGTCCAACCAGGTCAAGATGCCTCCGCCCCCACAGTTGGGCGGAGTGGCCACATCTTCGTCGGGCGTCGGGGCGTCGACAGGAGGCCCGGGTTCGCTGGGCAAGCTCCCAGCCATTGATCCTGGCTTCTCGAACCTCGGCCTGGGGGGGAAGGTATCCGGCCTGGCCGGGGCCTCCGAAGGCGGACTCGTCGGCCGCCCGAACCTCGGCTTGGGGGGGAAGGTACCCGGCGCGGCCGGGGCCTTCGAAGGCGCTCTCATCGGCCCCTCGAAGTTCGACCCGAACCTGAAACCCACCCCGCTGGAGAACGAGTTCGCCGGCCTGCTCCGCTCGGATCCCAAGGTCGCTGGGTTGACGGCTAGCGCCGGTCAGGCCGGTCGGTTCGCTGCCGCCGAGGCCGGGGCGGCACGTGCTGCCGCCCAGGAGAGCGCTGCCGTCGGCCGTCTCGGTGCCGCCATGGGGCCAGGCGGCGCTGCGGGTGCCATGGGCGGGATGGGCGGCATGCCGTACATGCCACCCATGACAGGCGCTGGGGGGCAGCGCCAGACAGACAGCGAACGGGAGCGCACGACCTGGCTCCTCGAGGACGACGAGGTCTGGGGGACGGACGGCGCCGAATGCCACGGCGGCGTCATCGGCAGATCACCCCAGAACTGATATCGCGGAGAGTGGGAAAAACAATGGACTCGTTCTCGGACTTCGACGTCGACAAGCTGCGCCAGCAGTTCAACGACCGGATGGCGGAATTCTCCTCGCTGCACCAGCGCATGCGGGAGATATCCGCCTCGGCGACCTCACCCAAGCGCCTGCTGACCGCCACGGTCGGGGCACAGGGAGAACTCACGGCATTGAAGTTCCACTCCGACGGCTACCGCTCCATGGCAAGGCCTGAGTTGGAACACCTGATTCTCGACACCATCGGGCGGGCCCGCTCGCAGGTGATGGACAGCCTGAAGTCCATGGTGGCCCCGCTGGCCCCCGAGGGCGTGAATATCGACGATGTCATGGAAGGACGGTTCGAGCCCGTCGACTTCTTCTCGGGCGACGGTTTCCCGAAGCAGTCGGGGCCCACGCGAGCCAGCAGGTACGACGACGAGGAGTAAAATCCCCTCCTGCATGCTGGCCTTCGCCGGTGCAGCGAGACGGCAGGCCGTCGGCGGAGCGGGATCGCCACGTGCAGGTGCTGCGCGTGCTTGAGCAGTCCCACCGGGTGCCGGCACGCAGCCTGCCACGTCCACCGCTGGCCCCGATCCTTGTGCGCTCCCGCCCAGGCTCTGCAGGCAGGGCCTGGGCCCAAGGGGCCTGACAGGTCGGAAATCCGGGCGGATGGACGAAGACCTGCAGCTCAGGTCCCGATCTTTGGGCCCCAGGGCCCTGTGTACGAATCGGGCCACGCCACTAGCGTTCGCCTCCTGCCGAAACTTCTGCCGGCAGCTAGCTGATGAGGTAGCCGGGCACGGGTCCTGGCACTGGAGAAAGGCGCAGACGATGGCTTCGGACTACATGTCGGTCGACACCGGCGCGCTGGACTCCCACGCGGCGCAGCTCGCGGTGCAGGCCGAGGACGTGCGGCGCGCGTACGAGCAGTTCTGTGACTCGTTGGCCGCGATGGGTTCGCCCTGGGGCGAGGGGGACGAGTATGCCGAGGCCTTCGCCGGCTGGTACGTGGGGGCGAGCAAGCAACTGGCCGACAGCCTGAAGTCGGTGGCCGACCAGGTGGGTGAGGCGGGGGCCTCGACGAGTCGGGCGTCGACGAACTATGTGAAGAACGAGCGATCGGCGGGTTGAGGGGTGTCGCTCGATCTTCCGCCGGAGTTGCGGGCGGTTGCGAAGTACTTGGTGGGGGTGTGGCCGTCGGCGGATGAGGATGCTCTGCGGCGGCTGGCGGGTGTGCATGAGCGGGCTGTCGCGGATGCGGCGGAGCTGGGGCGGGCGCTGGCGTGGCAGTCGGCGGCTGTGCGGGGCTGGGAGGGGGACGCGCGTCAGGCCCACGACGCGATGATGCAGCGGGTCTTCCAGGAGTCGGGGATCGCGGCGTTCATCGATGCGGCGGAGCGGCTTTCGCGTGGGGTGCGGGAGACCGCTGCGCAGGTGGAGAAGGCGAAGTACCAGGCCATGATCATCGGTGCGTGGTTGGCGGCGTCGATCGCGTGGGCGTTGGCGGTGGCGCCGTTCACCGCGGGTGCGTCGCTGGGGTGGCTGGCGGGGGTGGAGGCGCTCGCGCAGGAGCTGCTGGCCCAGGTCGGGGTGTGGTTGGTGCGGGGTGTGGTGGCGGCGGGTGCGGGTGCGCTGTTCATGGTGACGGCGGACGGGCTGGCGCAGGGGATCGTGCTGGGCAAGGGTCACAGTGACCATTTCGATGTGGGGTCGCTGTTCATCTCGGGTGGGATCGGTGCCCTGGCGGGTCTGCTGGGGCTGGGTGTGGTGACGGGGTTGGCGAAGGGGGAGGTTGCTGCGCGGGGCGCGCTGGCGGGTGCGGGTGGGGGTGATGTGGCCGGGGTGGTTGAGCGGTCGGTGGTCCTGGGCGCGGGGGAGGGCGCGTCTGCGGGCGCGGGGCGGTCGGCGTCTGTGGGTGGTGGGGCCGGTCGTGAGGTTGCGGGGGAGATGCTGTTCGCGCCGAAGTGGACGATGAGTCTGCCGGGGCAGATGGTGCAGCAGGCGGGTGTGAGTGCGCTGGCGGATGTGGGGTTCCGGGCGGTGCAGGGGACGCCGGTGACGGACACGGGTGCGGCGTTGGCGCAGGGCGCGGTGGGGGCGTTGGGTGCGCGTCATGGCGGGGCTCATGTGGGGGAGGTGCCGAAGGGTCTGGCAGCGGCGCTGGCGCGGCTGCCGAAGAGCGGCGAGGGCGGGGGGCGGTTCGAGCCGTTCGTGGCGGTGCCGGATTCGGGTGCGGGGTTCTCGCTGTTGGACGGTCTGCGGTTGGAGGAGACGTCGGGTGGTGCGTGGTGGGCGCGTCCGGAGTCGGCCGGCGGGGGGCCGTGGGATGCGGCGTTCGGGTCGGCGGTGCGCACGATGGGCGGCGGGCAGGACGGTCCGCGGCTGGTGGTGGGCACCCCCGACATGGCGCCGGGCGGGGTGGTGCGGCAGCTGGAGTCGGTGTGGGGCGCGCTCCAGCAGGCGCCGCGTACGTCGGCTGCGCTGCCGCGCGAGATCGTCCTCGCCGCCCCCGTCACCGCGCACGAGATGCCCGCGTTGGAACGCTTCGTCGCCACCCACAACGTCGGGGTGACCATCCCGGAGGGGCGGGTGCTCGCGGGCGCGGACGGCGCCCTGTTCGTCACCGGTGCCGACGCCGTGGTCGGCGCCAGGACGGGTGACCAGAGCTTCGGGCAGTGGGTACAGGTGACCCCGACACAGACCGTCGACCGCACCCCCACCGCCTCCCCTGCAGCAGTCGGCACCACGACCGTGAAGACCGTCCCGGACGCCATCACTGCCACCGCACCCACACACGTCACCGTGCACGCGGTGCCGCCCTCGGGCGCCTCCGTCCCCATCGGGACTACCACCGTGGAGGGCGGCGCCCGACCCGTGGTGGGCCCCACCTCGGGCACGGGCCCCGACACGCATGTGGTGCGGTCCGCAGGCGAAGCCGATCAGACGCTTCCGGACGCGGTCACCGCGACCGCGACCGGGGAGACCTCACCCATCCCCATGCCGGAAACCGGCACGCCCCCTCAGAACGCCGAAACCGGTGTGCACACCGACGCCGGCCAGACGTTGCCCGACACCACCACCGCCACCACCGCGCAGACGGTGCAGCAGCACGCGGCGGGGCCGACCGAGCAGAAGGGGCCGGACCATGATGCCGCGCCCGGCACCGGTCCGGTCACCGCCGCGCCCACTGCCGCCACCGTGCACCCGGATCCGGTGTCCGACCCGTCCGGGTTCGCGACTCCCGACGCGAGCGCCGATACGGTTCCCGTTTCCTCGGCGAGCGGCGGCCCCACCGGCGCCCTCCCCGACTCCACCGGCGCTCCCACCACCCACACCACCGCAGCGGTCCCGACGTTCGGGGTCGAGTCACGGCCGGTGGGCGCGGTCCTGGACTCCCCCCGCTGGGAGCAGGCACTGACCGGCCCCGGTGGCGCACTGCCCACCGCTCTCGGCCCGGTCACCGCAACCCGGATCCCCGCCGGCATCCTCCTGCACAGCGCCACGGAAGACCCCGCCTTCGCCCCCACCGCCCGCTCACTGGCACCCGACCCGGCCCGCCTCACCCTCATCGTCCCCGACAGCGCCGCCGCCCGCTCCCTGCACACCCTCATCGCCGGCCTGCCCCCACAGGCCCGCGAACACCTGCGCCTGATCATGCCCGACCGCGGCCTCGACCACGCCCAAAGCCTCCTCCAATCCCTGCCCGACATCCGCGAGGTCGTCGCCGCCACCGGCCCCGTCACCCTCTCCGAAACCGGCCACGCCCACGCCCACGACCGCACCACCACCGACCCCCACACCGGCCGCACCACCACCACCGAAGGCCAGTGGCTCAGCATCACCCGAAACGACACCCCCACCCCCGGCACCCCGGCCCCACCCCACCCCCTCACCGCCGAACCCCTCGGCGCCCTCCACCCCTCCCCCGGCTGGGACCAGATCCTCACCGAAGGTCTGCGCCAAAGGGAACTCCCCGGCACCGAGCGGATCCCCGCGGGCCTGCTCTTGTTCGGTCCCACCCCCTCCTTCGATGCTGCGCGCCTGCTTCCCGACCCCGCCCGCGCCACCCTTGCCATCCACGGGGACCCCACCAGCCCGCAACTCCAGAAGCGGGTCGAAAGCCTCGTCACGGAGCTCGCCGCCCTGCCCGGCACCCGCACCCTGCGCCTCGCCTGGGACCACGCCGCCACCGGCGAAGGCGCAGCGTTCCTCCAGCGCCTCGCCGACACCCACAAGGTCGACATCACCGCGCCCTCCGGCAAGATCACTGTCACCGACAGCGGCGCCACCACCGTCCGCTCCGGCCAGTGGACCCGCTTCCGCCCCAACGAGCCCACCCACAACGAAGGCCCCCTGTCCCCGGCCCCCGCCTGGGACACCGCCGTCCAGCACCTCGCCGACGACGGCCACGCCCAACGCATCCCCGCCGGACTCCACCTCCACACCACCACCGAACACCAACCCCACACCACCACCCACACCCTCAACACCCTCGACGCCCTCGCCCCCACCGCCCGCGGCCCCGTCATCGCCGTCACCGCCGACCCCACCCACACCACCACCCACACCGCCCTCGACCACCTCTTGCGGAACCTCACCAGCCAACCCAACCCCCCCGACCACGTCCACCTCCTCCTCACCCACCCCAACGCCGACCTCATGCGCCCCGGCGGGCCCGCCGAACAAGCCGCCCACCACCTCCTCCAAACCCTCGCCAACACCCACAACCTCCACCT
Source organism: Kitasatospora sp. NBC_00240 (assembly GCF_026342405.1). NCBI lineage: Bacteria > Bacillati > Actinomycetota > Actinomycetes > Kitasatosporales > Streptomycetaceae > Kitasatospora > Kitasatospora sp. NBC_00240. Next base: position 87,619 of record NZ_JAPEMU010000002.1, on the reverse strand, counting down.
CGACACCGCCCAAGGCGCCTGGACCCCCACCCCCGACGGCACCCTGCGCCCCACCAACCCCGACACCATCACCGAGCAGAAGCCCACCTGGAACCACCACGACCCCGAGCCCACATACACCGTTCCCGAGCCGGTTGTTGTGATGCCCCAGCCGGTGCACGCCGGGCCGGAGCCGGTTGTTGTGATGCCCGAGCCGGTGCACGCCGGGCCCGAACCCGTTATCGAGATGCCCGAGCCCACACACGCCGGCCCCGAGCCGGTTGTTGTGATGCCCGAGCCCACACACACCACCCCCGACCGCCACGACACCCCCTCGACCTACCTTGCCTTTCTGCAGACCATGCGTGAGTCCGGCGTCTCTTTTGCCCCGACCTCAGAGACCCGAACAGGCGAAGGGAGGCCTACCGCAGGCGGCTCAGAGTTGCGACAGGACATCAAACCGACGCAGGTCACAAGGACCGGCTGGAGCGGAGGTCAGGGGATCCCCGGCATCCTGTGGAACCGGGGTGCCGCAGAACGGGAACAGGAGCTGACTGCCAAGTACGGGATCCAGATCGGGCCCCGCCCGGACGCGGAGAACGCCAGGCACTTCAGCCACTCCATGCTCGACCGTCTCGACGCGGTGCTCGGCGGACTCCCACCCGAGCATCTGCAGGCCAACCCGGAGCTGCTGTCCATCCAGCCCGGGGACCCGAACGAGGGCGCAGCCAGCGCCTACGAGGGCAACGACAAGCTCGTCAACATCGTTTCTCCCCTTGGGTTGCCTTCGTGGCTCTACACCGAACTGAACCGGGGGAGCGCCTTCCAGCGCTTCTTCATGGACGCAGGTGCGAAGGCCGGGTACGAGGGGCTCGGCACCACGGACATCCTCGGCCCGGACCGCCAGGTCATGGGGGGCGTGTCCTCGGTATTGGCCCACGGCAACCTCGTTAAGTGGACACTTCGCCACGAGGTCGGGCATTCGATCGACCAGGCGGTCGGCTGGCTGGACGGCATGTCGCACCGGCCGGAATTCGGTGGATGGGAGTCCTTCCCGGATTTCGGCAGTATCCAGGGGCTCTCCCAGCGGGTCCTGGAGCACGTCGGGCTGGGCGACAGGCTGGACGTGGTCGGCACCGACGGGATGCCGCTGCTCGAAACGGTGGCACTCGCGTTCCTGCCCCAGGACGCCCGACGCGATGCCGACCCGCTGTCCGGGCTGGCCGAGCACTTCGCCGCCCAGGACCAGGACTTCAGGTCCCGGTTGGACAATGTGGTGCAATTCGCCCAAATGGCCTTCAGTCACCCCTGGACGAGGACCGACGGCGGGGAGGACACCCTCACCATCAACGGGCGTACCTACCATGTGGACCCCGACGGAGTATGGGTCAGCTATCTGAAGATCGAGCGGGATCGTCACGCACTGTCGAACTATCAGTTCTCCAGTCCGGCGGAGTGGTTCGCCGAGGCATACGCGGCGTATCACGACCCCAAGGTCTCCGCCCCGCGCGACCGCCTCAACTGGCGGGTCCGTGACTGGTTTCGCACGCAGCTTCCCGACCTGATCAGCCAACACCAGTCGAGGGTGGCGAGCGTTTTCGAGCCGCGGCCGGAGCAGCCGGTCGTGATGACACAGGTGATGACGGACCCGGTCGTGATGCGCGAACCGCTGCCAGCGGAACCCAACACGTTGTCGTCGGTTCTCGGGTTTCCCCGGACATCCGATTCTGTCGATCACGAGTCGCCGACCCAGACGCTGAACCGCGGACCCGAAGAAGGGCAGACGAACGACGGTCGGGAGGCCGCTCCCGACAGTCCTCACCCGGAGCCGGACACCACCTCCGACGCCGCCACCACCCCCGGATCCGCTGGGCTGACCACCCTCTCCACCCCGCCTGAGCACAGCACCCGGGATTCCGTACCGGTGCCATCGCCGGAGGCGGCGAACCTCCATGAGCCGGTCGACTCGCAAGACGGCGGGTCCTCCAATTCCGTGTCCTCCGGTCCCGCGCCTCAGCATGTGACATCCGAGGCCACGCATCGTCTGCCGGAGGGCTTCCAGCACGACGGGGAGTTCGGCCTGGGCGGTCGCATCCACAACCTCGACGCCGTGACGGAGAAGCTGCACCGCGCCGCCGTCGAGGCGCTCGGCCCCAGCGCTCAAGACGAGGCCGTGCAGACGGCCCTGCGGTCCGCAACCGATGGTGACCGCGCCTGGTTCGGCGACGAGGAATGGGGCCGTTCCCTGGTTCACGGCGGCGTCGAGTTCCGGGTGACTGCGCCCGACGGCCGCAGCTGGATCGTCAGCGCCAACCTCACCCTCGCCGACCGCGCCAACGCGGTCCACGCCCCTACCAGTCGCTACGAGAACGGGACAGGACCGCGTGAGGAGCGTTCCCAGCCGTTCGACCCGTCGTCCAACGTCGAGTCGGTGGTGGTCGACAGCTCCACCCGCGGCAAGGGCGTCACCCTGCCGCTCAAGGCGTTCATCCCGACTGGAGCCGAACCGCTCGTGACGGTGGGCGCAGGCGTGGTCCTCTCGGCCGGGAGCAGCACCACCGTGGGTAACGCCGTCGTTTCGGTGACCCAGGACATGCGGACCGCGGTCGGCGGGGAGTCGGTCTACTTCGAGCTCCCGGGCAACGGCCTGACCGTCACCGTCCGCGAGGCAGGCGCCGAGACGGACACCACCTCCGGCCCCGAGGTGCCCGTCGACCTCGTCATGGCGTTCCCGTCGGGGGCTACCCCTCGCATGGCCACCGTCTCCGAGAGCGACACGGCTACCGACGGCGACACCGTCACCGGCGGCCCGGGTGAGGAGATCGGCCTGCTCGGCGAGCGCCCGCCCGAGGGCTGGGACGAGCACACCCGGGAAGCCCTCGACGAGACACTCTGGCTCGATGAGTGGGACCCCGAATCGATCGGCGGCATCGAAGGCCTGCGCCCCCACGTCCTGGGCAAGCTGCCCACCGGCGCACTGCAGTCCGGCTCGGAGGCCGCTAACCACTTCAAGCTGTTCCTCGGCGAGCGCAACCAGATGCGCGAGTTCGCGCAGCTGATCGGCGCCGGCCACACCTCCGAGCCGTTCCCGGTCGGCCGCGGGGAGGTGCACCTCACCGTCCGCAGCCGCCTGCTGTCCGTGCAGCGTCTCGGCTCGGCCGACATCGACACCAAGCTCTGGAACGAGCAGCGCAGCTACCTGATGGACAGCACGTCCCACACCCACTCCCGGTCCGCGGCCATCACCGTCGAGGCCACCGGAGTCTTCACCGGGGACGACCCCTCGGCCCCCTTCGGCCGTGCCAACAACGTCATCGCCACGGTCAGCGCCACCGCCGCCAACAACGCGGGTAGCTCCACCGCCTTCACCCGAGGTGGCAGCCGCTGGCAGAACCTCAGCTACGAAGGGCCGACGGTCGCCTTCCGTCTGCGGATGGAGCACACCGCCGAACTGCTCTCCGACCTGCCCGGCGTCGAGGGTGTGGTCCACAGCGACGGTACCGTCCACATCCGGGTGCCCCAGAGCAGCGCGGACCGGTTCGAGGAAGCGGTCCGCCAAGCCATCACCCCCACCACCACCCCCGTCCAAATCCCCGTGACCGTGCCCGACCACCGCGTCCCCGGCGAGATCCGGAACAACAAGGGCGTCGGCTCCGCACACGTCCAGCTCACCGGGACCGCCACCTGGAAGACCGGCGACAGCGTCCTCAAACTCCTCGAAGGCGCCAACCCCGGCCTCACCCCGATGGACCGCGCCATGCTGCGCCGGCAGGTCGCCGCGGATTTCTCCCCCTCCGCTCTCAAGACCCAGGTCGACCAGTTGTTCGGCGGCCAGGGTCTGCGCAAGACCCTGCCCCTGCCCGACGGCTCCACCGCCCATGTGCTGGTAACCCCGGTGAACCGCACCGACGCGCCCCTGTCCACCGGGCGCCACGAAAACCGCCAGATGAACGTCGTCAGCTCCGTGATGCACGGCATCGACACCACGGACAGCTCCGGCTACTCCCTTTCCGCGGCCAAGAACCTCATCCACGGCTTCGGCGTCCGCGAAAACCAGATCGCCCGCGGCACCGCCAGCTACAGCTACAGCCGCCGCAACGAACACAGCCTGAACACCGGTGACTTCCTGTTCACCGCACCCGGCGGCATCCTCTTCCAGGGCCCCACCCACTGGTTCGACTACGGCGTCACCTTCGACGTGCAGATCGCCGTCGTTCCGCCACCCGTCAAGGGCCGGCTGCACCGCACCGCCGACAAGCTGACCCGGGTCACCGAGGAACTGGCCTGGATCGACAGCCCCCGTACCGACCTGCCCGTCGAGAACCTGCCCGTCTCCAGCAAGGACGCCGAACACACCCTCACCTTCACCGAGGGCTCGAAGGAGCTCTCCGTCAAGGACCTCGCCGGCATCGACCGCGTGGCCGACCTGCTGGCCCGCAGCGCCCTGCAGAACCGGCGCGAAGGACTGCCGCTGCCCGAGGTTGAGATCGTCGGTTACGGCAACGGCCGCCGGACCGGCTCCGGCGAGACCCGCGCGAAGGACACCGGCCGGCAGCGTGCGGAGGCTACTGCCGAAGCCCTGCGATCCGCCCTCACGACCAAGCTGCAGAAGCTGCACGTCGGCCCCGAACCGCGCGTCGACCAGATCAGCATCACCACCAGCTCCGCGGGCACCGGGCACCCCGGACCCGGCTCCGCGGCCGGCTCTGCCCGCCTGCGCCGCCGCGCCGTCCTCACCATCGACTTCCACCCCGCCCCCCGGGACACCGAAGCCGGCACCACGCCCCCCGTCTCCACCCCGGACCACACCGGCCGGCCAGCCGGCGCCGAGCCTGCGACATCCACCGTCACCCGCCCCCGACACGGCGACAAACTCCTCCGGAAGCGTGTCAAGGACGGCCAGGTCGGCTACGAGGTGCCCACCAGGGTGCTGCGCCCCCTCCACCTGCCCGACGCGGTCCTCTTCGGCCGCCCCGACGCGAGGCTCCCGCACGGCGCCGTACTGCTCCGGGAGCGCGTCGAGGGCGGCAAGGTCCGCTACTGGCTGCCCGAAAAGATGCTCCAGCCCACCGACACTTCATCCGCGGTCGCCGACCGTACCGGTCAGACCACGGTGCACAGTGGCCCCGAGAGCCCGTGGGGCGACAGCGAGCTGGTCAGCCTGGCCGCCGACGACATGCCGTTGCCCCCGATCATGCCGCCGGAACTCGCCGCCGCTCTGCGCGAGGCCCTGGAAACCACCGGGGGCCTGTCCCACGACCGCATTGAAAAGCTCGTGGGCACCTCCCTCCAGCAGCGCCGCATTACCGGACTGTTCCAGCAGGGCCTGCCGAGCGGCATGGCCTCCACACAGACGCTCCACTTCCCGGGCACCGTCGTCGAGCGGCACGTGGTGGTGCACCTCACCGGCACCCTCGCCAAATCCCCGACCCCCGACCCCGGCACCGTCCGCGCCGCCCGCCTGGCCATCGCCGAAATCACCCCCAAGGTGACCAACACCCAGAGCGCCGGCAGCGGTCACACCCTGGCCCTCGGCGGCGGGGCCGGCTTCCGCAGGGCCGAAAGCCTCACTCACCTGTTCTGGCTGTGGGCCGGCCTCTCCTGGAACGCCTTGCACGGCCACAGCCGGGAGATCCTGGAACGCTCCACCACCGGCGGATTCCACGTCGACGCCGCAACCGAGTACCTGCGCCGTTACGCCGACGTCATCTACACACTGGAGATCGAGACCTGGGTGGACGGGCCGTTCGGTCACAGCCGAGCCGTCCGCGAGGTGCGCCACGTCCTCGTCCGCGACGGACTGCAGTACCTGCACCCCACCGGGCACGCCGAGCCCAGACCCGCCCGCACCCCTGCCAAGCTCCCTGCCACGAACATCCCGCAGTTCAGCATGCCCCGCACCCTGGAGTTCCCCACCCGCCAAGGTGACCCGGCCGGCCACAACCCGCTCGTCCGGCAGGTCGAGGAACTGCTTCAGCGCCACCTTCCCGCCGCCCGCACCACCGGCCCCGACCACATCCCGCTGAAGTGGACCCTCGACGGCGGCACCGTGCTGCCCCTCGACGTCCTGCTCAGCCCCCGCTCCCTGCTCGCCGCCCACCACTCCCTACTGAGCACCGGCCTGACCATCAGCCCGTTCGGCCCCGGCACCGGCCACGTCCTTCAGATCCACGCCAACCGGCTCGGCACCTACGAACACCAGGCCTTCCACCCCCAAGACCTGGTCGGCAAGTACGGCAGAGGTGAAAACTGGACCACCATCAGCACCACCGAGGCCAACACGTTCACCGCCAACGCCGGACTCGCTCCCCAGCAGTACCCGGAAGCCGGACTCGTCAACAGCGGCCGCGAAACCGTCGGAGGCTCCGCCGGTCTCGGCACCGACTCCGGCAGTTCCCGGGCCGACCGCCAGACCCGCCACGACGAGGTGAAGTTCACCGGCACCCATGTCTACCTCGGCCCGCTGGAGATCACCGTCTCGCTGCGGAAAATCACGAAACCCTTGCCCCTGCTGCTCAACCGCCTGTTCCTCGGTGTACCCGATCGGCTGCTCCGCTCGTTCCAGCGCGCCGACGACCCGCCGACGACCGCCGGCCGCGGACTGATCGCCACCGAACGGATCACCGTCCCCGACGCCGTCCTCGACACTTCTGCCCGCAAGCCCGACAGTGCCTCCCCGGTCACCCTGCTGCCTCGCCCCCTCCCTCCTTTGCGGCCGCTCCCCGTTCGCCCCGAGGACGTCGTTCAGGGGCGTGTCGTCATCACCGACTTCCGCTACACCACCGCCCGCGAACTCCACACCCGGTTCCTGGCCGAGCTGCAGCAGCAGGGCATTCCCCGGATGCTGGCAGAACTCGGCCGCGCCTCCGAGGACGCCATGCGCAAGGTCTTCTCCTACTCGCTGCTGACGAGCTTCCTCGATCGCGCCCTCCACAAGGACGGGCACACCGTCCCCGTTCTGATCACGGACGGCCCCCACGGCCGCGTCGAAGCACGGCTCACCCTCAAAGCCACCCTCACCGACCCGGGAACCTTGCGCACCGTCACCGTCGCCCATAACCGGGAACGCCACCATCGCGTTCAGCAGTCTTCTTCTGCCGGCCACAGCACGGCTTTCACCGTCTCCCTCGGCGCCGGTCCGGCAGTCCACAGCGGCGACCCCGACGCCCGACAGGTACTGCCCCTCGTCCCGACCCTCGACATCAGCCGGAGCGACCGCACGGGAGTGTCCGTCACCAGCCAGATGCTGCAGGGTGCCGGCGGTGTGTTCATCAACCGCCCCGAAGCCGAGTACTGGCACGTGAGCGCCGGAGTCGACTACACCGTCACCCTGGAGTGGGGCAGCGATCAGGTGGTGCGGCACTTCCGCCTGAACAGCGACACCGTGGAACTCCTGGTCGAGCCCGCCCACGCCGAAGAACTGGGCCTGGAGCGCCCGCGTCCCGAACCCCCGGAGATCCTGCCGTCCTTGACCCTGCCGACCCCGCCGCTCCCAGGGCCCGGTCCCGGGCCGACGGCCGCAACCCCGACCGTGTTGACGGCGCCCGAAACGGGCCTGGTCCCAGGGCTGCCGCCATCACTGGCCCGGACGGGGCGATTCGGGACGGTGGTCCGAGGGCTGCCGGCACCACTGGCCCGGACGGGGCAATTCGGGACGGAAGGCCGGATCGGGAACCTCGACGACGTCACCGCACACCTGGAACAGACCCTCAGCCGTGCCGTCGGCGAGGGGGGCCACCCGGAGGCCCTCACCGACGCCGCCCTGGAACGCCTGTACGCCACGCGGACCGCCGTGGGCGACCAGGAATGGGGGGACTGGCTCGCCCACGGCGGCGACGAGGTCACCATCTCGCTGCCGGACGGCGGCGACTTCCGGATCAAGGCCGAACTGGTACTGCCCAAGGAGAACATCCACGAGGCGATCGGCACCGATGTCGGTGGTGACGCACCGCGCGAGGGCGAGGTCTGGGGGCTGGCGTGGGACCCCGAGGCGGACGTCCGCGTGGCGTCCTACCGGAACCGGACCACCACGTGGGACGCGAAGAAGAGCTTCGCCGTGCCTGGGACCGTCACTCCCGGCGTGTCGCTCGGCGGCGCGGACAGCCGGGGGCAGGGCACCACGAACTTCGTCGCCGTCGCAGGCCGACGGACCACACCGACGGGTAAGGCGGTCTGGTTCAGGCACCCGGACGCCAGGGTCGAGGTCACAGTGACCCCGGTCGGCCCGGCGCCGACCGGGGTGGAGCCGGCCGAGGCCGTCCGCTCCGACGGTTTCAACGTGCTGGTCGGCGTCCCCGACTCGCACGTCCCCCGGGTGGTGGCCGGGCCCGACGGCAAGCCGCCCATCCCACAGAGCCGGCCAGAGGTCCTCCCGCGCCCGTCCGAGGCACGTGACCCACAGACTCAGCGACGGCTGGACGACGTGCTGTGGACCCATGGGACCTCACCCGAGTCGATCCACGGACTGGAGAAACTGCGGGAGAGCGTCTTGGAGCACCTCCAGCCGAAGACCCCGACCGGGCCGGACATCGTGAAGCCCGGCTCCGACACCTGGAACCGCCTCCGGCTGTTCTTCGGCGAGCGCACCCAGCTGCGCCTGCACAGCCACCAGGCAGGGCTGGGGCACGCGTCCGAGGTCTTCGTCGTGCACGGCGGTTCGGTCGGTATCGCGCTTCGATCCGAACTGGTCGCGGTGCGCCGGCTGGACGACGCGGACACGTCGGCGATCACCACCTGGAACCAACAGCGCGTCACGGACATGTCCGGTCTGACCCGCTCGGCGGCGGGCAAATGGACCGTGGGAGGCTCGCTGACCTTCGGGCACACGTTCCTGGACGGCAAGTACGGCCTGGGCGTGACCCCGCACGCGGAAGCCTCCGGCGGCGTCTCCCGGACCATGGAGCTGGACCCCGGGCCCGCCGTGTGGCAGAAGCTGATCACCCAGGGGCGGACGGTGGCGTACGAACTGGATGTACGACTGATCGCGGGCCTGCGCTCCGATCTGCCCGGCACCAGCGGTGAACTGTCGCAGGACGGCATCCTGCACGTACGGGTGCCGCTCGCCAACGTCGAGGCCTTCGAGGCCGCACTCGCCCACGCGATCGAGCCCCTCGCAGTCCCCCGGCCGCTGACGTACACCGCACCCGCGGAGGTCCTCCTGCTGCCCCCCGCGATCCGGGACGGCAACCGGATCAGCCTGGCGTACGTCGAGATGCACGGCACGACGCGCTCGGTCCAGGGCAAGGTGATGGACCTGATCACCGAGGCGCGAGCCGCGCACAAACTGCCGGCCCTGACGCCAATGCAGGAGCACCACCTGCACCGGACGCTCGCACCCGAGTATTCCCTCGACGGCCTGCACGGACACGGGCAGCGGCTGATGAGCGAGCGCGGGCTGCGCCGGAGAGTCGAACTGCCGGACGGTTCGACCGCCTTCGTGAGCGTCAAGGCCAGGCGCCGGGCACTGCTCTCGACCGGGACCCGTGACGACCGCACGGTCAACGTCCTGAGGCCCCTAACGCAGTGGGCCCAGCACACCGACGTGATGTCGGCCTCGGTGAGCCTCGGCATCGACGTGGTCGCCAAGCTCGGCCTCGGCTGGATGACCGCCAACAGGCTGGGCAAGCTCGGTCTGAACCTGGGATACGGGTTCTCGAAGGGCCGGAGCGCCATCATGGACAGCGCGGACTTCGCCGCTGTGATCCCCGGGTCGCCGACCTTCGGGGGTCCCAGCCGGTGGTTCGAATACGATGTCGATTTCGAGGTGTCCGTCACCATCGGAGGAGCCAAGGTCAAGACCACTGCCGCGCAGGATGCCACCGTCACACCCGACGCGTCGGACGCGCTCGCAGCATCGCCCGGCCCGCCCGAGCCGACTCAACAACCTGACCTGGCGGCCCGGGCCCTGGACAAGATCGCCCACGTGTTCCGGACGAAGCCGCCCACGACCCGCTCTGGCGTCGTGCGCGACGGCCGAGCCTCGCTTTGGCTTCCTGAGGAGCTCGCAACCCCAGTCCATCGGACGGTTGCCGTCAAGATCTCCGTCAGCAGCGACACGAGAGAGTTCCGTCTTCCCGCCGACCGGCGTGAGAAGCTCCACCCCGAGGACATGCTGATCTCGCTCAGCAGCCCGCCCGAGGTCGCCCGGGAACTGTCCGCCATGCTGGGGAAGAAGCGCGGGCTGTCGGCCGAGGACCGGGAACTGATCATCGACCGGGTGACCGCCCCCGCGCAGCTCCTCTCACTCTTCCAGCACGGGCAGGAGGGTGGCTCGGCACGGGTCGAACTGGCGGACGTCAAGTTGCTCCTACGCGACCACCAGGTGGTTATCCGTGTCCGGGCCGAGGTCCAGGCCCCCGGCACCAAGGTTCCCGGCGTAGTCCGCGTGGGCCGGCTGGCCGCCCCCGAGAACACCGCCGTCCTGACCTCCGCCGTGAAACGGAGCCACGGGCACACGGCCAGCGCCAGCCTGAGCCTGGGCGCCAAGGCCGGGGTCACCAGCAAGGCGACGCCGGCCGCCAGCGTGAGTTACAGCAAGAGCAAGGCAGCGAAGACCGGGCAGCAGGACCGTTCGACCACCGGCTGGATGGACTCCACCGGGCGCACCGACCACACCCGCCGGTTCGCCGACGTGGTCTACACCCTCGAAGTGGAGTACCAGCAGCGGACCATCTTCGGCCTCGGGCGCCCGGAGATCCAGCCGGCCCGGCGGATCCATGTCCCGGACGGGCTGGAGTTCCTGCGCCGGGTGCCGGTGCCGATGACCCCGCGCCCCGCCGGTGTGCCGGAGACGATCGATAGCCGCCAGATGCTGATGTCCGGGGTGCCACGGTCCCTGCGGTTCCCGATGCCTTCCGGTGACCTCCCCCCCCGGCACAACCCGCTCGCGGACGCGGTGATCGAGCTGCTGAGCGAGAAGAATCCGAAGCTGCGACAGCTGCTGACGGCACCGCAGGAGAAGGGGACGAAGCTGCGGAGACTGAACCCGGTGCCACCGGGCACAGAGCTTCCGTCGTCCGCCGAACTCCCCCTGGGCGCCGAGCGGGAGCTGGTCCAGTCCCTCCACCAGATGCTCAACCCCTCGGCGCTGCTCTCCTCCCTGCGCCAGTTGATGAGCACCGGGCTGCGGCTCACCCCTCTCGGTGCGAAGGCCGACCACTACGTGCTGGTCACGGCCACGCCTCAGGGCGACCTGCGGCACGTCGAAGCGCGCGGCGAACTGTCGGTCGGCAGCTACATCAACTCCTTCGGCTGGCGGATCGAGAACACGGCGGCCTCCGAGAGCCTCGTCCTGTCGCTGGACCCGAGCGGGGCGACCAGCCCGTCGGGCAGCAGGGTCGGCGAGGTGGACAATTCGGGCGGGCTGTCCTGGAACCATTCCCGCAGCCAGGCGTCGGACCGCCTGGGCGGTGACAGCTCCTTCGACCTGATCATGTTCGAGGCCGGCGCACAGCTCTACACCGGCGCGCTGAAGCTGACGGTGGCGCTCAAGCGCGTCGTCCAGCCCAGCCACGTGGTCGTCAACCGCCTGTTCGGCGGACTCCCCGACCGGATCAGGGCCTCCTACCACCGCGTCGACGACCTGACACCGGACAGCACCCGCGAGGTCACCATCGAGCAGCAGGTCGCCGTGCCCGACGCCCTGTTCACCCCCAACGGCCCGCTAGCCACCGTGAGCCGGCCCCGGGTCCTGCCGCTGACCGACCCGCAGACCCAGTTCCCCGAGCTGTTCCACCCCGACCCGGACGGCGCCGTCCAGAACGGCTCCGGAGTACGGCCGCTGCCCATCGACTCAGAGGCCTTCCGCACCCGGGACGTGGTCCTCAAGGAGATCGACGACCTGTCGGTCCGTGAGATGCACCAGCACCTGCTGGGGCTGCTCAACGGCCTGCCCGACCAGCGGCCCGCGTTCCGGTTCGCCGGATCGGCGCTTCTGGTGGAATGGGGCACCGGGTCCGAGGAAGTGCTGCGGGACGCCCTCGCGGCCCCCGCGCTGAAGAGTTTCTTCCGGGACACCCTGACCGAGCAGGGCTACCGGCCGCCGCCCCTGGTCCGCCCCGGCGGCACCCTGACCGACACGCACGGTCGCGTCACCGTGCACGCCAAGCTGTTCAACGCGCAGAAGCTGGACGAGATCAAGGTCTCGCATGAGCTGGAGGAGAACCGGCGAACCCGGCAGACGGCCGCCACCAGCCATGCGACCTCCCAACGGATCGGCATCGGTGAGGGCACCACCGTGCACACCGGCCCGATGAACACCTCCCACGAGCCGTCGGACGTTTCCATCTCCGCCGGAATCGGGCGGACCACATCCGACGAAGTGGGGAGCAGCGTGACCTCCCACACCCTGGTCGGAGGCGGCACGTTCATCCAGCGACCCGACCAGCAGTACCTCCACGTCCGTGCCGGCGTGCTCTTCACCATCACGGTGGAGTCGGTCAACCAGCGCGGACCCATCTCCTACGGCGCCAGCAGCAGCAGCTTCCACTTCCAGCTCGACGACTCCGTGGAACTGCTGATTCACCCGAAGCGGGTGTCGGCGCTGCGCGACGCCCTCGGCTTCCCGCCGGAGCTGCCGGAACCACTGCCGGAGTCGCTGCCGCTGCCCGAGCCGCTGCCGGAGCCGGATGGGCAGGGGTCGGGTGCCGGGTCGGGAGACGCGTTTGCGGCGGCGCTGGACCCGGACGGGGCGGGGCGTCGCCGGGTGACGTTCGCAGACTCTGTCGTTACCCCTGTTCCTGTGGTGCGGACCGCCGAGGGTGGCGGGAGCGGGAAGGGGCCGACATTCAACCTTGCTTCGGCCGAGCGGGTGCTGGCCGAGCAGACCCCTGAATTTGCGGACGAGGTGCGGGCTGAGGCACGGGTGGTGCTTGCCGAGGAGGGTGTGGTCACTCCGGAGCGGTCGCAGGTGGATCAGGTCGCGTATCTGCTGCTGCACGAGAACGGTGCCGAGGCGGCGCAGGGATTGGCACGGTCGTTCGCGCCGCTGTCCGAGCAGGCCGGCGGCGGCAGTGATGGTGGCCCGGACGCGGCGGGGGCTGTGAACAGTACGAGTGTCGGTGCGGTGCTGGATCCGACGGGGCCGCCGTCCGTGGAATCCCCGACAGTGCCGGTCCAGGTGCCGGCGCACCCCGAGGGGGCACGCGAGCCGTTGCCGGCCGAACCCGACCTACTCACCACGGCGCTGGCCAGCGGCGGGCCGGTGCTCCCCGGCCATGCCGCGTCGGGTGGGCAGGGTTCGGGTCTCGGGTCGGGGAACGGCTTGGCAGCGGTGCTGGATCCGGAGGGGGCGGGTCGTGGTCAGGTGACGTCTGCGGATCATGTCCTTGGTCCTGTGGCGCGGGTCGTCGAGGATGGCGAGGGCGGGAACGGGCCGAACATCAACATATCCGCGCCGAATGTGGAGCGGGTGTTGGGCAAGCAGTCCGAGGCGCGGGTGGCCGAGGTGCGGGCTGAGGCGCGGGTGGTGCTTGCGGAGGAGGGTGTGGTCGCTCCGGAGCGGTTGCAGGTGGATCGGGTCGCGTATCTGCTGCTGTACGAGAAGGGTGCCGAGGCGGCGCAGGGGTTGGCGCGGACGTTCGCGTCGGTGTCGGCGGACCCGCAGGGGGCACGGGAGCCACTGTCGCCCGGACCCGACCCGCTCTCCGCGGCGCTGGCCGGCGGGGAGCCGGTCGTGTCCCGTCCTTCCTCGACCGAGCAGCGGTGGGAGGAGGAGCGTCTGCAGTGGCGGAGCATTCTCGACGACGACGCCACCGGCGGTCCCACCCCCGTGTCGGCGGCCCACCGCGAGGAACTCTCCCTCCATCGGGAAAAGGCCTGGAGCAACTACAAGCGTGCGCGGCTGGCCGAGCAGGCGGCGGCATGGGACCTCGCCACGGCCGAGGAACGGCAGCGATCCGGAGGTGCCGGCACCAGTCGCGTCACAGCGGGACAGGGCGTGACCGAAGCCCGAAACGCCTTTGTCCAGGCCGACCAGCAGCTGAACAACGCCCGTGAGGAACTGCGTACTTGGGGCAATGACCCGGAGCGCCTCGAAACACTCCACCACGAGTGGCAGCAGCAATCACTCCGAGAAAACCCCCGGCTAGAGGGCGGCTGGGACCCCTTCGGCCGTTCTCGGGTTTCCGACCTGGACCTCCCTCATGAGTGGGACGAGTTGCCCGAACGCTTGGCATATACCCGGGAAAGTACCCCCACGGAGCCCGACAACACCACCTACGAGCCGGCCAGCGAGCCGGAGTATGAATACCAGAACAGCGAGCCGGAGAATCAACACCAGGGCTATGAATCGGCGTACGGATACCAGTACGGAGAATCGGCTGGTGAAGCGGGATACGGATACCAGGAAAGCCAGGAAAGCCCGCAATGGGTGAGCGTCCAAACATTCGCCGATGAGCACGGAATGCTTCAGCAAACGCTGCGCCACTGGGTCTATGACGCGGGGCTGGAGTCCCGTGAGAACCCGCAAGGGCGGTGGAACGGCCGGGGCTTCGGGCAGCAGTATCGGGTGCAGGATCTTGAGGTGCTGTGGCAAAGGCATGCCGATGGACTGCAAAGACATGCCAATGGGCGGGATGTCGAAGCCGATGCCGACAATGCCCTCCAGGCCGTCAGCAGCGGAGATCTGGAGCTCACACTGGTGGAATTCCGGGACTACCTGGCTTCCAGCCATGATCATGCGAGGAAGGTTCTGGAGCGAGTAAAGGAATTGCGGCAGGCGGCTGCCCACGCCCATCAAGGTGGTTACCCCTATGGGCAGGGTGGTTATGGCTACGGCGGTTGGGGGTGGCCGGGTGCTCCGCGGCCGGCTCGGACGGCCGTCGGCAACGGGACGTTCGGTGCGGAGAGCGCGAAGCAGCCGTTCGGCGAGGGGCTGGCCGGTCCGCAGGAGTGGGGTCACCGGCGGGCCGATGCTCCGGTCACTCGGATCGATACCGAGCGGTTCGAGCCGGCGACGGATGCTGTTCCCGTGCGGGGCCGGATTCCCGGTGCCATGACTCTGATCCGTCATGACGTACGCCGTATCGAGTTGCCGTCCGGTCTCTGGGTGCGCGAGTTCACCGTCCGCCTGCAGCTTGAGCCGGGCCCCGGCGTGAGCGTCGAGCAGGTGCACCAGGTGCAGAATCGGGTCACCGAGGTCCTTCGCGAGCACGTCAACCAGCGTTACCGCTTCGTGGACGGGGACCAGTTCCATGTCCGGGTGGAGTTCGACGAGCCGTCCCCGCACGCCCAGGTGGTCGTTCACAACGGCACCGACAGCGACCAGGGCAACTGGTCGGCCACCGCATCCGACGGCGTCCTCGTCCACGAGGTCATGCATTTCCTGGGTCTGCGCGACCGGTACCCGGATGGGAATCTGCTCCTGCGACGCCACACCCAGGACAGCCCCGGGGTCATGGGATCGGACGCCACAACCCAGCCCCCCGTACTGACCGAGGCGCACCTGCAAGAGATCGAAGAGATCACCGCAGCCACCAACGTCCTCCAAGACCACCCCATTTCTGCGGCCGATGTGGAGCGGGTGCTGGGCAAGCAGACCGAGGCGCGGCTGGAGGAACTGCGGAACCGGGCGCGTGCGGAGCTTGCCGAGAAGGGGAAGTTCGCTCCGGAGCCGACGCAGGTGGATCGGGTCGCGTACCAGCTACTGCACGAGCTGCCGCCGCTGCGGCCGGAGGACCGCGAACTGGCGGATCGTATGGCGGGCGAGCCGCCCCTGGCCGAGGTGCGGCAGAGTTTTGAGGCACGCCCCGCAGCGGAGCAGGCCCGCCTCAGGGAAGCGGCCGAGAGGCTGGTGCACCTCCGCCAGGTGATCGGGACGGACACCACCGCCACAGCCACCCGGGCCCTGCACAACGCGCTGCGCCTGCGCGTGGCCGAGGCCCTCGCTGTGAGCGATACCGAGGGCAAGGCCCTGGCGACGCGGCTGAATCCGGCTCAGGTCGGCCGCCTGCTCGGTGGCAGCCGGCAGACCGGCGACCCGTCCTCCACCCCTGCTACAGACGGAACCGGAGCATCCTCCTCTGCCTCCGCGGCGGAGTCTTGGGCGCCGACCGCCAAGAGCGTCGCCGCCGGGGTGGTCTTCCCGGGTGCGGAAACGTTCGCCGAGGCCTTCACTGGGCTCTACCCCAACGAGCACCGCCTCATGGTGCTGCTGGCCGTCGACGAATCGGGTCAACCCCGCGCCACGCTGCCGGACGGCACCGTCACCACCATGGGGGCGGACGAACTGGTGCGGGAGCTCGCCCGCACGGCACCGGAAAAGTTCGCCTCCGCCGAGATCATCCAGGTCTTCGCCATGGGGCAGACCCCGGCCAACCACACCGCCGTCCGCCGGCTGATGGAACAGATCGCGGACGTCACACGGCGATCGGTGTGGTTCCCCGGGCCCAACAGTCGGGGGGTCATCGAGGGCTCCCTCCAGCTGATCACTGCAGACCCGCAGCGGCCCGGGCAGTGGCAGGCCGGGCAGTGGGAGGAGGCCGTCCCGCCCGACGAATGGGCAAGCTCCTGGCAGACCACCGAGACCGGCGCGCTGGTACGGCTCCCGGACGTACCCGAGACCCAGCAGCCCACCTGGACCAACCACGTCCTGGACGACTCCTACGGGCTGGGACAGGTCGTGCTGGCCGCGACCGTCACCATGAGCGGTGAACTGCGGATCCCGATGGCCGACGGCCTACTGGTCCCGCCCCGGCAGGCCGGCCGGCTGGTCCCCGTCCTCGACGACCTCGGGGACCGGGCGGGGGAGCGGGTGCGGGCGGTCCTCCTGGACCTTCCCGGAATCCCGGACAACCTGCGCCCGGCGGTCCTCCGCTCGGTGGCCGAGCTCTCGACGCAGCTGGGCCGCACGGTCTTCCTCCCGGAAGCAGGCATGTTGAGCGAGGTGGTGGGAGATCCCGCCGACGGGCGGTACACCGCGCGCGTGACCTCCGAATCCGACCGTCCGGCCCGGTGGGTCGCCGTGACGGGGAGCGGAGTCGAGGCACCTCCGCCCCACCTGACCGACGAGGGCGGATTCCTCGTCTTCGCCGACACGCCCGTCCTCATGGTTGTCCAGGGCGGCGGCGAGGGACTGCCCGCCGGGATCGCCCTGCGCAGGGACCGGATCGTGGTCCACACCGAGGTCGACGCGAACGGCACACTGACCCGGCTGCTCCGGGACGGGACCCGCGAGCCCGTCGAGCCGGCGGATCTGGTGGACGAGATCGCACTCCTGGCGGCGGACTACCACTCCACCGCGGTCGTCCAGTTCGTGGTGCCGAACGGGATCCCCGAAGGGCTGCACGACGCATTCGCCGGTGCCGCCGCCCAGGTGGCGGCACTGACCGGCCGTACCGTGTTCGTCCCGTCCCCCGGCGCCACGGCGTTCCTGCTGAGCCATACCCGGGACGTGGCGCTCTCCGACGGGGGCCGGTGGCTGCCAGTGGGCGGCGACGGGCAGGCCCGGGGCTTCCGTACCGATGCGGACGGCCGCCTCGTGAGGACGAGCCAGGTGATCACGGACACCGAGGGCCGACGGTTCACCCCGGACGACCTGGACGTGCTCGAAGGCCCGGGGGGAATCGTCTCCCGCGTCCACTGGTCGCGCGACGAGGCCGTCCTCCGCACCGCCGCTGCGGACACCGCGACGTACGTGGCGCACCTGGAGATCGACCGAAACGGTGTCCCCACGATCAGCACACTATGGGGCGAACCGGTGACCGTCGGGCCGCAGCAGTTCGCCGACTTCCTCCGGGCCCGGAGACTGGGTACCAGGACACCGGTCCTGCACATCGAGCACGATGAAGATGAGACGGTCACGGACCGGCAGGAGCACGGCATCACCTCCTGGGCCCACGCACTCGCGTCGGCACTCGGCCGCCCGGTGCAGTACCTGTCGGGGCGGCGGCCCGAGCCGGTCACCGCCCATCCGCTGCCGGACGGCTACCACTACATCGACGGCCCCACCGCCGACGCGTCGCCGGGTGCCCGCGCGGGCAGCTTCGAGATCCCCGGTGGAGTGACCGCGGCGGTCTCCCACACTCTTCCCAAGCCCAGCCTCCCCGGGCTGTTCGCGAGCACCTGGTCCGCCCGGCTGGCGGACCGGCCCGCCGACCTCTTCCTCGCCCAACCGGGCCGCAGGGGCGCCGGTGACCTGCGACTGCCCGGGACCGAGGACCGCCCGGCGACGGCGCAGGAGTTGGCCGCCTGGGTGCGCGCCCACGGCTGGAAGCCGGGCCAGGCGGTCCAGATCGCGTGGGCGGGGTCGAAGCCGCTGGAGCCGATCGGCCATGCGGACGAGCAACTGATGCTCGCCATCGCCGCCCAACTGGGGACGCGGGTGTACGCCCCGGACGGGATGTCCGTTCCGTACACCTTCCACCCCTACCTGCGGGACATCGTCCTCCAGCCGGACGGGGCCCGGGCCGAGTGGCGCGCCTACGACCCACCGCAGGTCCGGGTCCCGGTGGGCGAGCACCGGACCGACCGCTACGGCCGGCTGGTGGTCGCCGACCGGCAGCCCGTGTTCGCGCTCACGGGCGGCGGTGTCGTTGTCGCCCCGGCCCGGATGCCCGGAGACATCGGCATCCTGCAGGTCGAGCCGCACCCTGACACCTACGACGTCGCGCTCGCGCTCGGGGAGGACGGCACACCCGTGGTCGAACTCGGCGACGGTACCCAGCGCAACGCCACCCCCGCGGACATCCTGCAGCTGATCAGTGAGCGCACCATGCCCGTGGAGCCGCACACGGCCCACCCCGCCTGGCACTACCACGTCTGGTCGGGACAGCCGCTGCGCCTGCTCGTGGACACCCCCGCCCCGGGCGCGCGATACCAGCGACTGCTGGACTGGATCGGGGGCCTGCGCACGGTCCTCACCGAGGAGCGCGAGCGGCTGGCGAGCCTCTCCGACCACCTCGCGAACCGGGGTCCGGCGGCCGGGCCGGTCGACGTGTACGCCCCCGAACCCGGCGCCGTCACCGCGCCCCACCCGCCCGACGACGGCCGTCGGCAGTGGCCGCCCGTCGTCGTCCGCTGGGGGGACGAGAGCCCCCGGAGCAGGGAGCCCCACTGGATCCGCCTCGGCACGGACCAGGACCCCGACCCCGCACCTGGGTTCCTGGTCACCGATTCCGCCGGCATGCTGCGGCGTCCCGCCGAGCCCGTCCTCCGCATCTCCGACACGGGCGTGCTGGTCTCCGCCGCGACTTTTGGCGACGGCACGGTGACCGACAACAGGGTCGTCGAACTACACGGCCTGCACGTGGGCCGGATGCAGGGAGAGGACCCGTTCGGCCTCGTCTCCCACCCGGGCCTGACGCCGATCGAACTGATCATCACCGCGAAGGGTGGGCTGGCGCTGCTTGACGCCAACGGCCGGCCGACACCGAAGACGGCCGCAGAGCTGGCCGTGATCCTCCGTGCGAGCACGCACAGCACCCCGGCCGACCTGCGCTCGGCCGACGAACAGCCGCGGGGCGGCACCGAGCCGCTCATCTCGAACCGGCTCTGGAACGGCAGCGACGACCTCCAGCTCCTCGGGCGGTTCGTGGCCGACCACGAAGCCAACGTCAGCTACGAGGGACAACACCTCAGCGTGGCCGCGCTGGAAGCCCTGCGGCGCGAGAGCAAGGCACTCGCGGCCGCGTTGGGCGTCGACGTCTACTTGGCCGCCCGGCCCCACTACTTGGTGCAGGCCGGAGCCGTCCTCTCCGCCCGCACGGGTGCGCCGGAGTGGCACCGCGCGATCGGCGGTGACGGACCGCCCCGCTTCACTACGAACTCCTACGGCGCCCTGGTGCCCGAGGGCTCCCGCCGTGTCGAGGACCTGGCACGGCTCGGACTCTCACCGTCCGACCTCCACATCGAGCGCTTCCCCGGCGGTCTCGCACTGGCCTCCGCCGCTACGAGCGGCTACAGGCCGTCCGGGGCGCCGATCAAGGTGCCCGGTGCGGCGGCCTGGGAGCGGGCATCGGCCGACGGTGAGTTCCTGGTCGTCGCCTTCGGCGCACCGGACGAGGTGTGGACAGCCCCGAACGCTCACGGGACCTGGCTGAACACCGGCCCCGACGCGCTGCTCGGGGTGCTGCGCGCGGCCGGCTGGGACGGCCGGAGCCCGCTCCGACTGGCGGTCGACGGGCTGGCGTTCCCACCGCAGGCGAAGGGCATTCCCGGCGTCCGCTACGGACAGGCACTCGCCGACAGCTCCGGCACGACCGTCTTCGCCCCCACCGGCAAGGTCGACTGGGACGCCGCAGCTTCCGGGGCGAGATTGGGCGACAGCGGTGACTGGGTGACCTACACCCCGCAGCCCAGGCCCGAGCTGGGTGAGGTGGAGCGCAGGCTCGGCAAGCTCTCCAACAAGGCGCTGAGCATGCTGGAACGCCGTGCGGAGCGGATCCTCGAAACCTACGGCGGCCCCCGTGGCGAGACCCCCGCCGGCCGCGAGGCCCGCCTGCGCGTGGCGCTGGAACTGCTCCGGCACGGCCCGGTCGAGGCCCACCGGATCGCGGCGCGGCTGACAGCCGAGCAAGCGGCGGCATCGATCCCTGCATCCAGGCTGCTGTCACAGGTGCCCACCACCGAAGCAGAAGGCCTCCCGACCAACCTGATCGCCGATCCCCCGCCTCGTTACCAGCCCGCCGACCCCGCTCTGCTGCGTCCGGCCGACCGCGAACTCCAGGCCAGACTCGCAGCGCAGCCGCCCCTGGCCGAGTCCCGGGCCCACCTCGACGCCCTGCCGCAGGGCGAACGTGCGCGCCTCCTGGCGCAGGCCGACCGGATGCTGCACCGCCCGTTCGTGATCGGCGCGGACGCACTGGCCGCCCGCAACCGTCTCTACGACGAGGTACAGGTGCGACTGGCCGACCGCCTGGCGGCCGGTCTGGCGGCCGACGAGGGGGATCGGTCCGCTCATGATCTGCTCCGCGAACTCGGGTTGCACGCGCGCGGAGGACTGTCCGGCGGGACGCGTGCCGGCGGGCCGCCACGCGAATATCCTTCGGCGCCCCCCTCCCTCATCTCCGACTCGACCGTCGACACCGAGATCCTCCCGGTGTGGCAGTCGTCCCCCGGAGTCGTGCTCTTCTCCACCCGGGACGCCGACGTCCGCCGTTTCGACTCCCTACTGTCGGAGAGCGGGAGCGTCACCGCCGTGCTGTGGGTCGACAAGAACGGCCGACTGCTGACCCCCGGCGGGTTCGGCGGACCTCCCAACACACGGGCCGCCGCCGAGGCGATCATCAGGACACTGGCCGAGACCACGGCCCACGGGTGGAACGGGGCCGAGATCATCCGCACCCATGTCGTCGGCCGCACCGCGCGCAACGAGCGCGCGGTCCGCGACCTGCTGGAACAGGTGGCCGACCTCTCCCAGCGGCCGGTGTGGACGACGACCACGGGCAGCACCGTGCGGGTCGATAGCATGGTGATCCGGGCGATCCAACCGGACATGAGCCCCGGATGGGAGCAGATTCCCCCTCCGGGAAGCTCGGCACGCAGCCCATGGCTCCCGTTCCTGGACGGGGTGCTGCGCCGGGACAGCAGGGCCGCCCACCACAGGCTCCCCGCCTGGCGTGACCACAACCTGGACCACTCCGAACTGGGCCGTGCCGTGCTCGCCGTGGTCGTCACCCCCACCGGAGAGCTGCGCATCCCCATGGAGGACGGACTGCTGGTCCCACCGTCCGCTGCCCGCGAACTCGCCCGGCTCCTCGACACGGTCGAGGGGCGGAACGGCCTGCCGATCCTCCGGGTTCAGCTGCACTTGGCCGAAGCCGTTTCTCCGGAGCTCCACTCGCGTTTGGTCCAATCCGCCTCCGAGCTCGCCGAACTGCTCGGCCGGCCCGTCTACCTACCGAGCCCCGGAGCCCGATCCGTCATCGACGGTGACGCGGTGCGCCTGGTGCCTCTTTCCGATCTGCCTGCGGGCTGGCAACTGGTGCTGCCCGCCGACGGGCGGAGCGAGGAGGAGCATCTGACCGATCACGAAGGCGTTCTCCGTTCGGTGGACCTGCCCGTGGTCCTCGGTGCCTTGGAGAGCCTGCCCCCGGGGCTGGTGGCCGCGACCGGCCTGGACCTGCTGGCCGACCGGCCCAGCCGGATGACGGTTCTCGTTGCTGCCGGGCCCGACGGCTCCTTCGTCCGGCTGCGCCTGGACGGGCGCTGGGTTCCCACCACCCCCGATTGGGTGGCCCGCGAGGTCACGGCCGTTCAGGAGTTGTACGACCGTACGGCGCCCCTGCAGATCCTCACCGGGGACGCCCTCGGGCCGGCCGGGTACCCGGCTTTCCTCCACGCGGTCCAGGAATTGGCCGACCTGACCGGCAGGCCGGTGTACGTGCCACCCCCCGGCACCGGGGCGGTCATCGATCGGAGTTCCGCCGACCTGGTCCTGACCGGGGAGGGCGAGTGGCAGGTCGTGACACCGTCGGACCAGTCTGCGGGCTCCGGACCGGAACCGGCCTTCCATACCGTCGACGGACGGCTCCGCTCGAATGCGGCTCCACTGATCGACGTCAACGGCCGCGCGTGGTCCCGTGACGACCTCAGGCTGTTCGTCAGCACCTTCGGCGCCGGATCCCGGGTCGACCTGTCCCAGGAGGGAATGCGCCGACTCGTCGAGGGCAACATGGACGATCCCCACCACTACCGGATCCATCTCGATGTCGACGCGGAGGGCCGACCCACCGTCAGCACGCTCACCGGGCAGTCGGTCGCCCTCTCGCCCCGGGAGTTCGTGCGGGCCGTCTGGCCGGAGGGTCCGCCGACGACAGCCCTTCCCGTCCTGATCGCCGGGTCCGAAGGGGGGCCGAACAGCCAGGAAGCCGTCTCCTGGGCCTACGGCCTGGCAACGGAGATCGGCCGGGTGGTCGCCGTCAACGTGCACGAGGTGGACGAATGGCTGATCGCGGCACCCCTTCCGCCCGGGTTCCGGTATGTGGTCGATCTCGCCCCTCAGGGACGGACCAGGGCGCTGGGCGGAACCCTGGTGATGCCCGGCGGCGCACACCAGCTGGGCCAGCGCATCGAGGAAACCCAGCAGTGGGTCGAGTTCCTCACGGGGGTCTGGCCTCTGCGATTCGCCGATCGGCCGACGGACCTGTTCCTAGCGTCTGTCAACCACGGCCCGTTCGACGAGCTGTCGCTACCGGGCAACGAGTGGGGGCCCGCGACCGCCCCGGAGGTGGTCGCCTGGCTGGCTCACCACGGGTGGCGACCCGGCCAGGCGGTCCAGTTCGTCTGGCACGACGGAAGGTTCGGCGGAGCGGGCGAGCAGCAGCTGATGCGAGAGGTGGCCGCAGCGCTCGGCGCTCCCGTCTACACACCCGGCGACGATTTCTCAGCGCTGATGGACTGGCCGAACCTGCGCGACATGACGCTCACCAGCTCCAACGGCCTCCGCGGAAGCTGGCAGTCGTTCGACCCGCCGGACGCGGATCCGCAGCGGCCCCGCTTCGTGACCGACTTCTACGGGCGGCTGGTGGCAGCCGACACCCGCCCGTCGTTCGCGCTGACCGACGGCGGCGTCGTGCTGGCCCCGGCACCGCTCCCGGCTTCGACGGCCACCGGGGCCGTCGCGGCCCACCCCTTCCTCTACGACGTGGCGCTGTACCTCGGGGACAGCGGCGCCCCGGAGATCCAGCTGCACGACGGCACCCGGCGCGAGGCCACCCCGGAGGACGTCATCGAGGTCATGACGACGGGCGCCGTACCGGCGTCCGAGCGGCAGAGCACCGACGCGAACTGGCGCAGCCAGGTGTGGTCCGGGCAGTGGGTCCGGCTGCTGGTGGCCACACCGGAGGCGGGCCCGCGCCACGACCGGTTCCAGGCCTGGGTCCGGGACTTCCGCGCCGCGCTGAGCGACCGGGCGGCAGGCAGCCAGGCACTGCACGAGGTCCTCGCGCCGGTCGGCGGCGCCGAGGCCCGCGGCAGCGTCGCGACCCAACCAGGTGACGTGCCGCAGGTGTCGGTGTTCTGGTCGGGCCCAGCCACTTCCTCCAACCGCCCCGCGCCCGGCCTGGTCCGGTCGGGCGCGGTCGGCGAGCACTCATTCTGGCTCGGCGACGCCGGATCGCTCGTCTCCGCCGCCACGTACGACAACCCCCGCGCCTACACCGACTACGAGGTGATCCAGCAGCACGGCCTGCACCCCGCCCGCATGCACGGCGAGGACCCGTTCGAGCTGCGCCCGGTCGCCGGTCTGCTGCCCCTGGACATCATCGTCGTCCACGACGGGTCGTTGGCGCTGATGGGCCCCGAGGGGCCGGAGGCCGTCAAGGCCGAGGACCTGGCCCGGCTCCTGCGCGACAGCGCCATACACAGCACGCCGGTCGACGTGCGGACGGATGGCGAACGGAAGGAGGGCGTCGCCGAGCGGCTCATCTCGAACCGGCTCTGGAACGGCAGCGACGACATTCAGGTGCTGGGCCGCTTCCTGGCTGAGCCCAACGGGCACGTCAGCTTTGAGACGCACGCGCTCGGCCGCGCCGCCACGATGCGGCTGCACGAGCAGATGGAGCGGCTGGCCGCTGAACTCGGGACGGATGTCTACCTTGCCGCCTCCCACACCGGCGGTGTATCCGGCGGTGTGCCCGACGGACCCCATGGGGGTGTCGCGCGCCATGTGGCCCAGACCGCGACCGTCACCGCGGCGGGCCCGGGTGGCGGGCTCGGGTACTGGCACCGGTTCCCGGGCCGGGACGAGCCGCCCCGGTTCACCACCAATTCCTACGGGGCCCTGGTGCCGGAGGCGGCGCGTCGGATCGAGAACCTCGCCGACGTCGGGATCCGGCCCCGCCACGTCCACGCGGCACCGTTCCGCAACGGCCTCTCCCTGACGCCGGGGAGCGACGGCTCCCCGACCCTGGACGGTGGGCCGCTCAAGCCCCAGAGCACTACCACCCTGGAGCAAGCCGCCTCCGACCAGGAGTTCCTGGTGGTGGGGCACGGTGAACCGGACGGCGTGCCGCTCGCCGTCCCGGGCCTCGGCATCTGGCTCACGGCCGGGCCGGAGCCCCTGCTGCGGGTCCTGCTCAGGTCGGGCTGGGACGGGCACAGCCCCATCCGGCTGGCCGTCGACGGGCTCGCCCTCAACGACTCGCCCTACAGCCGGGCCGGCGAGGTCGTCCCGGGTGACAGGTTCGGGCAGGTGCTCGCGGACCTCGCCGGGGTCGAGGTCCACGCCCCGACCGGAGCGGTGGACTGGTCCTCGGTCCACGCGGACACCACCCCGGGCGGTGGGTTGCCGCTCCAGCCGGGGCCGCGCGGGGAGAGCCCGTGGGTGCGGTACATCCCACGTACCAGCGAGGCCCTGCCGTGGCCCGACCTCTCGTACGCCGAGTCCCGGCTCGCCAAGCTCACGCAAAGCGCCCGGGCGCGGCTGTTCGGCCGGGCACGTGAGCTGGTCGAGGATCTGCTCGGGGCCCGACTGACTATGGGGGAGAACATGTCGAGTGCCGTACGTGAAACGGTCGTCCGCGTGGCGCATGTGCTGCGTTGGCGCGGCCCGGTGGAGGCCGACCGGCTGGCCCTGGAACTGATCGCCGCCAACAGGGCCGCCTTGGCGCCGACGTACATCGCGATCGAGGTGCCGGCCGGTGCGGATCCCACCGTCGTGGTGACGGACTGGCTCGCCACGGCGCAACCGACCCCGGTCGCGCTCCGTCCGCAGGCGAGGCCGGGCCAGGTCCTGGTGCAGTTCCCCGGGGGCGCCGCCGGGGAGATCCGCCGTCCAGACAGCAGTGGGCAGCCGAGTACCTGGGTCGTTCCCGATCCGGAGCACTTCACCCTGCAGAGCACCGGCGAGTGGGCCGCGCCCGGCGTGCCGTTGATCCGGCTCCTCGACGCGCCGCCGAGCTACGAGACCATGATCGATGTTCCGGACGGTCCGTCGGAATCCCTCTACGCCGGGGCACACGGCATCGTCCGGCAGTACGGCCGGACGCCCGAGCCCGAGCCCGACTCCGCAGAGTCCGTCCAGAAGCGGCGCAGGATCGAGCAGCAGGTCCACGAGGACGTCGCGCAGACGCTGGTGATGTTCGGGCAGCAACGGGCCCACCAGGTCGCCAGGTCGCTGGCCGACGAGTTCGGCTTCGTGCCGCCACGAGGCGGGGCGGTGCCCGAGGCTCCCGGAACGCCCGGCCCGGACACCGCACCCGGGACGTCTGCCGCGCCCCACCAACCGGAACCCGAACCCGACAGTGCGCCGCGCGTCGAGCCGGGTGCCGGGGCTCCCCACCGATCCTTCGCGGAGAGGTTGCGGGAGGTGAACGCGCTGGCCGGTGTGGGCCGCATCACTTCCCAGCACCTTGCCACAGCTCGGGTGGGAGAGTCGGTCCACGCGGTTGTGAACCTCGACCCGGGAGTGGGCACGGCCCAAGGCTTCGACGACTGGCTGCGCAGCGGGCAGCCGACCTTCGGCAGCGTCCAGGTGCCCGAGAGATTGCCACGCGGGCAGGTCGTGGTGACGTTCCCGCCGGGCTCCGGCTACGACCTGGGGCTGCTCGAAGGAGGGGAGGCGGACGGCGTCCTCGTGGTCATGACGACGGTGCAGTACGCGATCGGCAGCGTCGTGCCCGACTTCCCCGCTCCCGGCAGTTCCTGGTTCTTCCTCGTCGAGCGACCGCAGCAGCAGGAATGAGCGCAGACATGTCCGATCGCACACACTCCGACCCGGAGCCGATCCTCCCGCCGGAGCCGCGGCCCGCCTGGGCCGCGGACTGCCACCGGCTGCTGCTCGGCCTGGCCGGCCGGATCCCCGACGCCGACCTCGTCCGGCTGCGCACCCTGCTGGCCGAGCAACAGCGCAGGGTCCTCGCCACCGAACTGGTCTGGGTGGTTCTCCAACACAACCTGCCGCTGTCCGAACCGGACGAGGATCTGCTGGCCGAGCTGCTGGAAGCCGACGGCCAGGACTCGTCACCCCTGGACGGGCTGCCGCCCGGCACCGGACCGGAGCCGTCCTACGAGTTCACCGCGTCGCGTTTCGGCCGGCCTGATGACGGCGAGACCCCCGACAGCGTGGACCGGGCAGCCGGTGACGCCCTCGCGGAGGTCGCTGGCGCCCGGGGACTGTGGCGCAGCTGGCGCTCCCCGATCGCCGGGGAGGAAGCGCCCCGCCGCGTCTTCGTCGTCGAGGTCGACCGCGGGCTGGACCTGCCCACCGTCACCGGGCGGCTTCAGCGCCGCCTTGAGGCGGCCGGTGAGGCCGAGCCGCAGGTCGAGGTCTACGCGACCGGTGACGGGATCCCGCTCTACCAACTCCTCGCCCGTCGGTACGGGCAGTTGCTGTGGACACCGGCCGCCGTTCCGTTCTCCGTCGCCCCGGTGTTCGCCGAGACGGACCAGGAGTCCGGCCTTGCCCGCTTCGACGACCTGGACGAGGCGGAGCAGACCGCGGCCTACCTGCGGGTGGGGGAACTGCTGCTGTCCTCCCCCGAGCGGCTGGACGACGTCATGGCACCCGGGCGCGGTGCGGTGGTGCCCGTCGACATCCGCACCGACGGGATCTGGATCTGGAGCGAGGCGACCACCTACTACCTGGAGGAGTACGGCCTGGAACCGGACGCCGGGCTTCTCGCGCACATCCGAGCCGCCGGTTTCGAACCCCCGGTGGTGGACGGCCCCACCAGGCACCGGGCCATCGCGTTCCTCACCCAGCCGGACCCTCCAGGCACACCTCCGCCGCCCCGGCCCGGCCCCGACTCACTCTGACCCCGTGTCAACCGGGCGATGCCCGCAGCCCGCGCCCGCCCAAGCTTGGAGCACCACCGTGAAGGAACCCACCCGTCCCGCCACCCCCGAAGCCCCGTACGCGGCGGCCACCACCGGTGCGGCCACGGTAATCCGCCCCCGTCCGACCATGGAGGCCCGGTGATGAGCAGGAGGGTGCTCAACGTGTCGGGCAGCGAACCCGGCTGCTACCCCACCATCGGCCAGGCGCTCGCGGAGGCCGACAGCGGAGCGATCATCAACGTGCTGCCAGGCGACTACCGGGAGAGCCTCAAGGTGCTCACCTCGGTGAGCATCACCGCCGAGGACGGCCGCGGAAGCGTCACCCTGGAGGCGGTCGAGGGGAGCGCGGTCGTGGCCGCCGCAGAACTCCTGACCCTCCGCGGCCTGGTGCTCCGCAACCGCGACACCACCTGCGCGACGGTCGATCTCGCCGCAGGCCGGCTCGTCATGGAGGACTGCGGCGTCGACGCGGACTCCTGGGCCGGAGTCCTCGCCCGCAACCGGTCCACCCTGACGATGCGGGACTGCCTGATCACCAACCCGGGAGGCTCCGGCCTGGTGGCGGTCGAGGAGGCCGGCGGCCTGGTCGAGCGGTGCACCATCGAGCGGATCGGCGGATCGGGGATCGTGATCGCGGCCGGCGCCGGCCCCGTGGTGACCGGCTCCACCATCCGCGAGGTCGAGGGCAACGCCATCTGCGCCACCGACCATGCCCGTGGCCGGATCGAGGACTGCGACGTGTCCGGCGCCAAGGGCCCCGCCATCGGCATGGAGAAGGAGAGCAGCACCCAGGTCGTCAGGACGCGGATCCACGACACCGCCAACTCCGCCGTCCACCTGACCAGCAAGGCACGGGGGGCCTTCGAGGACTGCGAGATCGCGGACAGCGCGAGCCACGGCATCGTCCTCACCGGCGGAGCGGATCCCACGGTGCTCCGCTGCCGGGTGATCCGCGCGGGAGGCAACGGCATCCACGTCGCCGAACGCTCCCGCGGCACGTTCGAGGACTGCGAGGTGACCCGGTCCGAGCAGACGGCGGTGTGGGTGACCGGCGAGAGCAATCCCACCCTCACGTCCTGCCGGATCCAGGACTCCGCGGCGCTGGCGGTCGTCGTCCGGGAGCAGTCGGCCGGCACCTACACCAGGCTGCAGGTACTGGGCGCCGAACAGCACGGCATCGGCATCAGCACCGGCGCGAACCCCCTGTTCCGCAAGGCCACGCTGTCCGACTGCAAGGGCCACGGCATCCTGGTCACCGAGAACGGCCGGGGACGCGTCGAGGAGTGCAGCATCCAGCAGACCGGCCACGCGGGCCTGGCCGTCAGCAGCGGCGGCAACCCGTACGTCAGCGGCACCAAACTGCTCGACAGCGCCGATGCCGGCGTCCTGGTGGGAGCACAGGGCCGGGCCGTCCTGCGCGACTGCGAGGTCTCCGGCGCCGCGGCCCAGGGCATCGCGGTGGAGGGCGACGGCGAGCTGTCCGTCAGCCGCTCCCGGGTCCACCACTGCCGCAGCGGCGGAATCCGCTTCGCCGAACAGTCGACCGGCTCGGCCGGCGCCTGCGAGGTGTACGCCAACGACGCCGACGGCTTCCTGATCGACTCGACCGGCGAAGTCGCCGTCCGCGACTGCGAGAGCTGGGACAACGCCGGCGCCGGCCTGCGCCGCACCGTGCCGGACACCAGGTTCACCCTGGAGAACCTCGGCAGCCGCGGCAACGGGTCCCCCGACACCGGCAGCGCCGCGACCGCAAGCCTGGCAACGACCGCCCCTCGGACCGCCGCCACCGCCGCGCCCGCAGCGGCGCCCGTCCCGCAGGCGGACGTCCCGCAGGCGGACGTCCTGCCCGGGCAGGAGGCCCTCGCCGCCGCGCTGGCCGAACTGCACTCCCTGGTGGGCCTGTCCGCGGTGAAGCAGGAGGTCACCAACCTCGTCAACCTCAACCGGATGGCGGCCCGCCGCCGCGAGGCCGGCCTGCCCGCTCCCCCCATGAGCCGGCACCTGGTCTTCGCCGGGCCGCCCGGCACCGGCAAGACCACCGTCGCCCGCCTCTACGCACAGATCCTGGCCGCACTGGGCACCCTGCGGCGCGGCCACCTGGTGGAGGTCGCCCGCCTCGACCTGGTGGCGCAGATCGTCGGCGGCACCGCCATCAAGACCGCCGAGCGGTTCGAGGAGGCGCGCGGCGGCGTGCTGTTCATCGACGAGGCGTACACCCTGGTCGCGGGCGAGGGCGGCAACGGCCCGGACTTCGGCAGAGAAGCGATCGACACGCTGGTGAAGCTCATGGAGGACCACCGGGACGACGTGGTGGTCGTCGTGGCGGGCTACGAGGAGGAGATGCGGCGGTTCCTGGCCTCCAACCCCGGGCTGTCCTCGCGCTTCACCCGCACCGTGGGGTTCGAGAACTACGCGTCACCGGAGTTGGTAACCATCATCGAGCACATGTGTCAGCAGCACCAGTACGAGCTCGGTGACGGCACCCGGGCAGCTCTCACCCAGTACTTCGAACTGATCCCCCGGGACCGGGACTTCGGAAACGGCCGCACGGCCCGCAAGGTCTTCGAGGAGACGGTCGAGCGACAGGCCCAGCGCCTCGCCGTGCTGCCGGGCGCCACCGCGGACGATCTGACCGTCCTGCTTCCCGACGACGTCGCGCTGCCGGTCCGGCACGACTCCGCCGACCCGCAGACGACCCAGCCGGACCTGGAAACACTGCTGCGGAACCTGCACGACATGGTCGGCCTGGCCCAGGTCAAGCGGGAGGTCTCCGACATGGTGAACCTGCTCGCCTCGGCCCGACGCCGGCGCGAGGCCGGGCTGCCCACACCCTCACTGAGCCGCCACCTGGTCTTCTCGGGCGCCCCCGGCACCGGGAAGACCACGGTCGCCCGGCTGTACGGGCGGCTGCTGCAGGCACTCGGCGTGCTGACCCGGGGCCAACTGGTCGAGGTCTCCCGGGCCGACCTGGTGGGCGAGTGGGTGGGACACACCGCCCAGCGCACCCGGGAGGCGTTCGAACGGGCCCGCGGGGGAGTGCTGTTCATCGACGAGGCCTACACCCTCGCACCGGCCCGCCCCGGCGGGGACTTCGGGCAGGAGGCGATCGACACCCTGGTGAAGCTGATGGAGGACCACCGGGACGAGGTGGTGGTCATCGCCGCCGGATACTCCGAGGAGATGGACCACTTCATCGACTCCAATCCCGGCCTGTCCTCGCGGTTCTCCCGGCGGGTGGAGTTCGAGAACTACGCGCCGGGAGAACTCGTCACCATCGTGCAGCAGCACGCCTCCGTCTCCGGTTACGTGTGCGCCCCGGCGCTCAACGCGGCCCTGCTGCGGCACTTCGAGGCGGTGCCGCGGGGCCGTGCCTTCGGCAACGGGCGCTACGCCCGGCAGGTCCTGGACGTCATGGTCACCTGTCAGGCAGGCCGGCTCAGCAGCCTCGCCCGGCCCACCGAGGACGATCTGCGCACCCTGCTGGACCTGGACCTCCCCTTGCCCGCGCCCGCGGCCGACAACCCGCCCCTTCCGGGGACCCCGGGCGTCGTAGCCGGCAACGGCCCGGGTGGCCCGCAGGGCGAATGATCGGACCATGCGGCGCCTGCTCCCGGCGCACCCACCAGGGGCCGGACAGGCGCCGTCGGCATTCCTCCTGCCCGAACCGATCCAGGTCCCGCGTCTGCGCGGCTCGCTGTGGCGGGACCCCGAAGCGTCCTGCACGGCCTCCGGCGACCCGGAGATGTCCTGCGGGTATCGCCCAGTTACCGCCCCGGAACAGAAGTTGAACAGCGTTTGAATACTCGCGGCCTCCGACTGTGAGAGCGCTTCCACCGGGCGGTGCACCCGCATCCTGGGAAACATGCACACCGCCTTCGACTGTGGCAGCGGCCCTGATCTGTCAGTGCTCCTTGTGCGATTCGGGCCGCGGTAATGACAGTGGGGACCGTGCCGGACACGGCCTACGCTCTCGGGGCCGTCGGCCTGCCTGATCCGGGCGGAAGGCCGACGGCGATCCGTACACATGCCGATGCTTTCCGTGAACTCGCCACGGAACTGAGTTCGCACGCCGATGACCTGGCGCAGCTGGTGAGGCAGTCAGAGCTCTCCTGGTCCGGCGATTCCGCCGATTCCTTCCGTTCTGCCGCGTCGGCCGACGCCGATCTTCTCGCCGACGCCGCGCGGGCCGCCGCCGTCATCGGCAACGTCCACGGAGTTCACGCCGAACAGCAGTCCAAGGCCCTGGTGATCATCAAGGAGCTGGCGATCCAGATCGCGGCCCTGCTCGCCATGCTGGCCGCGGTGGCGCTCTTCCCACCCCTGTTCTCGATGGTCGAGATGCAGCTCGCCGCCCTGGCCGCCACCGCGGGCCGCTTCATCACCTGGATCGCAGACCTCCTGTCGGCCATCGTCCGGTTCCTCGTCCAGGCCCGCGTCTGGATCTCCCAGATCTCCAACCTCGTCTGGCGGACGGAGTCCTTCAGCTTCGCCTACGGCAGGATGGCCTTCGAAGGGCTGCGCGACGCTGCCGTCGACGTGCTCGCCTCCCTCACCGCCCGCGGAATCAGCCACAAGCCGCTGGACATCACCATGCTGTGGACGGCGCTCGGCAGCGGCGTCGCCGGCGGGGTGTTCGGGGCCGTCGAGGGCAGCGGCCTGAAGAAGGCACTGACCGAGTCCGGCGAGATCAAGCGCTCCGCCGACGGTTCCCCGCAGTTCGTGTCGTTCGGCGAGCAGACCAAGAAATGGGCGAACTCGCTGGGAAAGAAGGAGAAGCCTCTCCAGCACGCCGGCACCACCCCCACCTCCGCCGAGATAGCGGACGCCCTGACCGGCTCGTCGGAGACCCTCGTCGGTCATGCGGCCGAGTCCGGCGCGACCCGCGGTGGCTCCACCCTCGGGGGATCCGGTCAGGCCGACCCCGTCAACGGATTCCTGCTGGCGCGGGCCCGGGCCCGGGAGCTTGGCCTGCACGGTCTGCCGAGCGAAGGCAAGTCCCTCACGGCTGCCGTGTCCGGCGCGCAGGCCGGCCGTGAGGCGGCGGCCGTCGCCCGGCAGCAGACCCAACGCAACCTCCTGGACGCCCTCCTGCGCAAGGAGACCGCCGAGCAGAGCGTCCGGGCGCAGTCCCAACTCGTCGCGCAGAGCAAGGCACGCGCCTGGGCGGCCGACACGCTGCGCCGGATTCCGGCTGTCTCCGGGAGTGAGCGCCGCTCTGCGGTGGAGCACCTGACCGCGAGCACACGGGCCCGGCTCGCACAGCACGGGTTGCAGAGCGCCGAGGCCGGTCGGGCCGCCGCGGCACACGAGGTACGGGTGGCGGAGCGCGCGGCCGGAAAGGCCTCGGTTGCCGCTTCCACCGCCGAGCGGGGCCTCGGTGCCGCGGCAGCGCGCTACCAGGCGTGGAGGGACTTCGCGGACGCGGGGGAGTCGATGCGCCGGACGGTGCCGCTGGCACAGCGTGCCGCCGCTCTGTGGCGTGCCAGTCCGTGGCGGGATGGCTACGTCACCCAGTACGGCCAGGTCGCGGGCGAAAGTGCCGCCAAGCTCAGGCCCAGCGCCTGGACGACGGAGAACGTCGGTGGCCTGGCCGGCCGCGCCCTCAATGCCATCGGCGCTCCGAAGTCGTGGCGGGAGATCGCGGTGTACGAGAGCGGCAAGGGCTTCCTCAAGGGTTCCGCGGCTAATTCGATCGCCACGGGCATCAGCTACCAGCCCGGGACGACCAGCCCGCTGGCCTGGGTGGGAGTGCCCGTCGCGGGCGCGGGGGGTGCCATGCGCGATCTGGTACGAGGTCCGTTGCTGAACCGTGTGATTCCCGAGCGGAGCATCGAGGAGATCGTGCTCCGCGTCGGGTTGAGCGGGCTCGGCAAGCAGGCTCAGAGCCAGATCATGCAGCCGGTCACAGCCCCGTCCTGAGAGGCCGGCCCGGCGGAACCCGGTCCCGTCTTCCGTCCGGCGGCCGCGTCAGCCCGCGTCGCCGTTCCGGCGTTCGGCTGCGGCCCGCCGACGCTGGGTGACCCAGACGGCCACCTGGGACCGGGAGGTGCAGCCGAGTTTGGTGAGGATGTTGGCGACGTGGGTCTCGGCGGTGCGCTGGGCGACGACCAGCCGCTCGGCGATCTCCTTGTTGGACAGCCCTTCGGCGAGCAGCTCCGCGATCTGCTCCTCCCGCCGGGTGAGCGGGGAGTCGCCGGGACCCGCCGTGGATTTCTCCGGCACGACCTCCGTACCGAGGGCCAGCGCGATGGCCTCCTCCTGCGACAGGCGGGCGCCGCTCTCGAAGGCCCGTGCGTAGGCCGCTTCCCCCAGGCTGGCCTTGGCCTCCGCCACCACGGTGCGGTGGTCGCGGCGGCCGCCCCATCCACCCGGCGGAAGGTAGGTGTCGAAGTCGAACCCCAGCTGTTTCACGAAGACGGTGGCCGCCCCCAGGAGCCGGGTGCCCTTTTCGACATCACCGTCCGCGATCGAGCACCAGCCGATGAACTCGACGGCGGTGCCGAGGCCCAGCAGTTCGTTGAACGGTTCCTTGAGCTGGATGGCCTCGCGCAGGTGGTTCTCCGCCTCCTGGTCGCGTGCCTGGAGCACACCGACTGCGCCGAGGTACAGGCTGATCCAGGAGCGGACCCACTCGTCCCCGAGTTTGCGGCAGGCGGTCCGGCACTCCTCCCCGACGGTGACGACCACATCGACGAGATTGCACTGCGTTGCGACGACGGTGAGCATGAACTGGGCGAAGCGCAGGTGCGGGTTCGATTCACCGAACGCCCGCTCCAACTCGATCCCGTCGTTGATGACCGAAAGGCCTTGGGCCAGGTCGCTTCCGCGTAGCTGGGTGAATCCGGACAGGTAGGTCGCGTGGGCCACGAGAGCGGGGTCCGCCAGTTGTTCGGCCAGTCTCCTGCTCTCCTCCGCCATGGTGATGACCTCGTCCACGCCCGTTTCCGGGGCCGGGTTCCCGCCGTAGATGTTGAGGAGGCTGGCAGCCCACAGGGCCACCGCGCGAATCCGGTCGGGTTCCTCGTTGCGGGCCAGGGCTCGTTCCAGCCAGACGGTACCCTCCCGGGGCAGGCCGCACACGATCCAGTAGATCCACAGGGAGCTGGCCATGTGGAGTCCGGCGGGTGCCTGGCCGGGTTCGGTGAGGGAGTACTCCATGGCGGCACGGAGGTTGGCGTGCTCGGTTCGGGTGGAGGCGAACAGGGCGACCTGGCCGGGGCCGAACCACTGTTCCTGGACGCGTTCGGCCAGTCGCTGGTAGTGGTCGCGGTGGCGTCGGCGCAGTTCGGGTTCCTCGCCGGTGTCGCGCAGTTGTTCGCGGCCGTACTGGCGGATCGTCTCCAGCATGCGGTAGCGGGCGCGGCCGTGGTGCTCCTCGCGGGTGATGATGGACTTCTCCACCAGGCCGGCCATGACGTCCAGGACGGCGTCGCGGGTGAGTCCCTCGCGGGCGCAGACGCTCTCGGCGGCGTTCAGGTCGCAGCCGCCGGCGAACACCGACAGGCGTGCCCACAGGAGGCGCTCCTCGGGGGAGCACAGTTCGAAGCTCCAGTCGACGGTGGCGCGCAGGGAGCGGTGGCGTGAGAGGGGGGTGCCGCGCTGGCGGCGGGTCAGGAGCTCGTAGCGTTCGTCCTGGCGGCGCAGGAGTTCCTCGACGGACAGGGCGCGCATGCGGACGGCGGCCAGTTCGATGGCCAGCGGCAGGCCGTCCAGGTGGCGGCACAGGGCCGCCACGGCCCAGGCATTGTCGGCTGTGACCTCGAAACCCGGCACCGCGGCCGCCGCCCGGTCCGCGAACAGGGCCATCGCGTCCGCCACCGCCCCGGACCAGGCCCCCGCGGTCGGGGTGCGGTCCGGGCCCTCGTCCTCCTCGGGCACGGGCAGCGGCGCGACGACGAAGGTCCGCTCGCCTCCGATGTCCAGGACCTCCCTGCTGGTCGCCAGCACGCGCACCCCCGGGCACGCCGGCAGCAGCTCCGCCGCCAGATCCGCGCACGCCTCGACCAGGTGCTCACAGTTGTCCAGCACCAGCAGCAACCGCTTGTCCCGCATGTAGTCCACCAGCACCGTGGTGGCCTCCGGTCCCATGGTGCGCAGGCCCACCGCGTCCATCACCGTCAGCGCCACCAGGCCCCGCTCGCCGACCTCCGCCAGCGACACCCAGAACACCCCGTCCGGAAACGCCCGCCGCACCTCCCGCGCCACCTGCAACGCCAACCGGGTCTTGCCCACACCCCCGATGCCGGTCAACGTCACCAGACGTGACTCCTCCAGCACCCGCTTCAGCTCCGCAAGCTCCGCCCGGCGCCCGACCAGACTCGTCACATCAGCAGGAAGCCTGTC
This sequence comes from Kitasatospora sp. NBC_00240, assembly GCF_026342405.1. Classification (NCBI taxonomy): domain Bacteria; kingdom Bacillati; phylum Actinomycetota; class Actinomycetes; order Kitasatosporales; family Streptomycetaceae; genus Kitasatospora; species Kitasatospora sp. NBC_00240. The sequence goes on along the minus strand of NZ_JAPEMU010000002.1, from coordinate 51,583 downwards.
CGCCAGAACGCTCATGGTCGGAAATTTTAGTACGGTAAGAAGGTATTTGTCTGGTCAACGGCCGTGTTGCCAGAAGGACGGGCAACCGGCTCCCCAACCGCTGGATCCGAGCCGTCGGAGCGTTCGGACACTGAGATGTGCCGCACCGCAGACCATCAGGCGGGAGCCGGCACACGCACGACCGAGGCCCGTAGACGGCCGTATTCAGTCGCGCATCGCCATCCGGTCAGGCCCGATGTCCGTACGAACGCGCACAGCCCGCGGACGAGCGAGACAAATGCCGATCCCCGCCGAGCCGGAATCGACCTCCAGCACGAGATCTGGACGGACCGTGTGGTACTCGGCCCACCGCCGCCCGCACACCCTTCCCAGCGGAGCCGGAAGCGACTCCGTGCCCCCCGTGAAGTCCAGGAGCGGCGCGAGTTCCTCGCGAAGAGGCGCGGGTAGGGGCAGCGTGACAGCCACCGGCCGCAGCCGCCCGCCGGAGTCCGGACACGCGATCACTGCCGACGGCTGCGCGCTGCTCCGGCCGACGATCCCCACGATGACGCCGACGGATCTGCGTGGGCACCGGTACGTCAGCCAACCAGATTCGTGGCCGGGGAGGTAAGGCAGGTCGGTCGGTCTGGCGAGGACAGCTACGGAGGCGAGGTTAATTCCGTGCAGGGCGACGGATGCCGCACTGACGGCCGGTAGGGCCCGGACGGCCCGCGGACCGCCGTCCAGGAGATGCGACAGCCGTTCCTGCCTCTCGTACTGGGGCCGGGGCCGCCAGTCCTCGGTGAGTGCAAGAAGGTCGAATGCGGCGAAGCGGACGGCAAAGGGCTCGCCCCAGCGTGGTCCGGCGCCCGCGCGGGAGCGCAGCAGGCCCAGAGACGTCGCACCACCGGGAAGTACGGCCAGCACGTTCCCGTCAAGAACCGCCGTGGGCATCCCGGAGGCAATCTCCAACAGGTCCGCCAGGCTGCGGCCGAGGTCAGCGCCGCCAGGTGTGAAGATGCGGGCATCAGGGCCGGTGCGCAGGACGGCCCGCCAGCCGTCGGCCACCAGGGACAGGCTCAGGCCCAGGCGGGTCGGGAGCTCGTCCACAGGCCTGGTCAGCGCGACCCTGCCCGGCAGTTCGAACGGCGTTGCGCCGCTGATGTCCGCCCGAGCCGGGCAGTCGGGCAGGGCTTCGGTGGCGCCGGGCGCTTCCGTCACGGGGGGAGGGGACATGCGCAGCATTCCCATCGGGGAGAAGAGGTGGCTCCGATGTGAGGCTCCGATTCGGTGCCTGGGCCCCCGGGCTCATTCCTGCTGCGCTTCGGCTGTTTCGGCAGCTCCGCAGGCAAGTGATGACGCATAATCAGATGCAGCTGGAACGGGGGAGACGGGCCGACTTTCTCGAAGCCGGGTTAGTGGTACAGCTTGGTTGTCCAAAGCCACAGTCCGGGGCCTCCGCCGAAGTCGTAGTCGTACATGCCTCCCTGGCACCAGGTCTTGACCCCGACCTCGAAGTAGTAGTAGCTGGTCCATCCAGGGTACGAAGTGAAACTGCCCTCGTCCCCGTACCGTCCGCTGCTGCAGTTGAGGTTGAAATCGAGGTGCGCGACCTCCCCGGTGTCATTGTAGTAAGAGACCTGGTAGCCGTTTGAGAGCTCTTTCACGCAGAGGGTTTTGTAGATTCCGTTGCAGTTCCTCTGGCCTGTTGCCGCAGAAGCCGCAGGAGCGGTGACCGAAGCGCCCAGAAGGAGGGAAAGGGTTCCGATCGCCACACCCAGATATGTTCGGACGGGAGCCTCGGACGGGAGCCATGGCCCCTCCTAGTGCCTGGGGGCGCCTACCTGGCCGGCACGGCCTGCCGTCGGTGGTGGGCGTGAGGTAAGGGGACTCCTTCCCTGAAGTCGTGTCAACCACAGGCGGGGACCCGCAGGAGAATTGGGCCCCAGGGCCCAAGCATCGGCCGGATGGCCGGGGGCGGGACTGACTCTGTCCTGCTGCTCGGGCCGGCACTTCCGCGGGGGCCCGTGCCAGCCCGAGCACGGTTCAGTTCGTGTGCAGGAGCCTGCCCGTCGGGCCTGCCAAGTTGTCCGCCGAGAAGGGTGAGGAGTAGACCACCCGGGATCCGGAAGCGCTCTCCTTCTCCTCCGCGGTATCGGCGACTGTCAGCGTGACGGGCAGGACGAGTACTGCTCGCGCTCCCCCGAGGGGCGATCTGCTTCCCAGTAGGGCGCGGAAGTCGTAGCGGGCCGCCAACAGCCCCACCACGGCTAGGCCGAACTGGTTCGGCCGGCCCACACGGCACAGCGCGGTGGACTGCTGACCGTTCAGGAAGGCGGACGCCTGCTGCAACCGGTCCGCGTCCAGGCCGGTCCCGGCGTCGTCGATGGTGAGCGTGGTCCCTTGCTGTCCGCTGTGGATGCCCACGCTGATCGGGATCTCGGGATCCGATTCCCGGCCGCCGTTGTCCAGGAGCTCGGCGATCGCGATGATCAACGGTTCGACGCCGTCCGCCACGACGGTCACGTCGGTCGGGTCGCGGAACTGGACCCGCTTGCAGTGCTGGGTACGCAGACGTGCCGCGTGGATCACGTCCGTCAGTTTTGTCGGCGGGTGATTGTGTCCTATACCTGCCCCCGCGAGGATCCCGATGTTCTGTATCCGCCTGCCGACCTGCGCGTTGAGCCGCTCGATGTCCGACACCAACTCGTCGGGCACCTGGAGGATGTGGTTGCCCGACCGCGTTTCAGTGAGCAGTTCCTGTTGCTCGGCGACCAGTTCCTCAAGGGAGCACATCGCGCTCCTGACCACGGTGTGGGCCGCCTTCTCGGCTTTGTCCCGGGCCTCCTGCACGGTCCTGGCGAAGAGCATTCCCACGGCGTGGAGGTTGGCATGGTATTGGGTACCCATGAGGCTTTCATGGAGCGGAGCCGGGAAGTCCGAGGGCGGGCCCACCAGTTGGGCCATCAGGGCCGGCAGTCGGCTGGAGACGAGATGCGCGGCCTCCTCGTCGCGCAGACGTGCCTCCCGGGCGAGGACGGAGAGTTCACGGGTCAGCCGGGTCTGCGCACGTCTTGAGCGGATCACCAGGACCAGACAGGCCAGGAAGGCCGCCGGTGAGCACCAGAGCAGGGCGCCGGTCAGGTTTTGCATCATCGGATCTCCGTGGGGAAAGGGGCATGCTGACGTCGCCGACTGCTGCCCCGGCGATACCGGAGTTCCCGGGTTTCCGGGGATCGCACTCGGCCGGCAGTGGGGTGGGCCAGGAGGCCGGGCCAGGTATCCGCGGATTCGCGGACTGCAGATCTTGCGAATGCGCTCCCCTCCGATGCGCACTGGCACGGACTGAGGGCGAGTCAGTCGATGGCATTCCGGAATATAAGGACTTCCGTGCTGCCGATGGCGCCTGCAGGGGCCGGACTATTTACTTCCTGTCCTCGCGCCGGTTCCCTTCGGAAGTCGTTTTGAAGCACGCTGAATCCTTCAAATCGAACCGCTCCGGTCCGTTGATCAATCCATGGCGAGGCGGGCCATGAATTACTCCTGGGCAATGACGGGAGCATTTCCAACCGGCAGCTTCTGCCGCGATGAGCTTCATGCGTCGACCGACTCATGTCAACCCATTCACCCCGGATCCTGAGCTTCCCTTGAGCCTTTTTGGGCCGGTGGACCCAGGGGCCGGAGGCCCGGGGGCGGGGTCCGGTCGGTGACGGTGGCTGCGGCCTCGGGGGACGCGTGCGGCACGGTGCCAGCAGGCTGCGGCAGCCCTTAGCCAACCGTATCCACGCTGGTGGGGGCCTAGTGCCGTATCAAGGAACCTTTGCCCTCTTGTGATGTGACGCGCCGTCCGGCTGCTGTGCCGGGCGGCGGGGGTGCGCGAGGCTGTGCGGGTGGCAGAGCGAGTGCGGGTTCGTGAGATCGACGACGACGAGGGGCAGCGGCTGCTGCGGATCATCCGGCGGGGCACCGGGTCGGTGGTGACCTGGCGGCGAGCGCAGATGGTGCTGCTGTCCGCGCAGGGCATGGACGTGCCGGGGATCGCCGAGGTCAGCTTCACGAGCGCGGACCGGGTTCGGGACGTGCTGCACAACTTCAATACCGACGGCTTCGCCTCCCTGTACCCGAAGTACGGGGGCGGGCGGCCGAAGACCTTCACTCTGCCCGAACGCCGGGAGATCAAGAAGATCGCGAAGTCCAAGCCGGTCGAGCACGGCCTGCCCTTCTCGACCTGGAGCCTGGTCAAGCTGGCCGACTTCCTGGTCGCCGAGGGGGTGGTCGACGACATCAGCCACGAGGGCCTGCGCATCCTGCTCCGCGAGGAAGGCGTCTCCTTTCAACGCATAAAGACCTGGAAGACCTCCCGCGACCCCGACTACGCCGCCAAGAAGGCCCGCGTCGAACACCTCTACGCGATCGCCGACGGCGAGGTCATACCCGAGCCCGGCGAGCCCGAAGTCGTCTTCTGCATGGACGAGTTCGGCCCCCTCAACCTCCAGCCCCATCCCGGCCGGCACTGGGCCGAGCGCGGAGGCAAGCACAAGGACCCCGAGCGCGAGCCCCGCCCCAAGCGACGCGCGACCTACACCCGCCCGCACGGGGTCCGCCACCTGATGGCCGCCTACGACCTGGCCAAAGACAAGATGTACGGCCACGTCAAGAAGACCAAGAACCGCACCAAGTTCCTGGAGTTCTGCCGCTACCTGCGTACCCTCTACCCGTCCGACGTGCGCATCGCGATCATCTGCGACAACTACTCCCCGCATCTGACCACCAAGCGGTGCCGCCGGGTCGCGGACTGGGCCGAGGCCAACAACGTCGAGATCGCCTACACCCCGACCAACTCCTCCTGGCTGAACCGCATCGAGGCCCAGTTCACCGCCCTGCGCTACTTCGCCCTCGACGGCACCGACCACCCCAGCCACAAGGCTCAGGGCAGCATGATCCGCCGCTACATCATCTGGCGGAACAACCACGCCGCCGACAAGCGCCTTCGCCAACTCGTCGCCCGGGCCAACGTGGCCTGATCCCGGAAGTTTCGGTCAGTTGCCGGTGTGAAGATCTCCAGCCAGCGCCGCAACAATGTCAGACCACGCCGCGGTGCCGAGCGCCGCGTCGGCCTCCGCCGTGCCACCGTAGCGGAACCGGTCAGAGTGACCGGCAGGCCCTTCCCCGGGCAACCGGGGACGATGCCCGGCATCGAACGAGGTCACAAGCCTGGCTGGACGGCCCACCGAAGCGCGGCGCGCAGCCAGTTCCTGTGCGAAGAGCAGCGACGGCCACATCTGATCGTCCCCGCCTGCCACGAGAACGATCTGGGCGGCGGTCTGCTCGATCGGGATCACGGCCGCGCGCGCAGCCTCGGCATGGGTCTGCCGGCTCTGCTCGTAATGGGTCCGACAGGTCGTCGGCTCGCCTTCTGCCTCTGCAGGAGTCCAGGCATCATCGTAGGAGATGAACGGGACGGGCTCGCCCCTCCAGGTCCAGGACGACCGATAGGGGTGGGTCAGACCGTCGATGCCGGGGCCGACGTTCGCCCAGACCACGGAGGTGGGAGACATGGCCACCACCGCATCGACGCGCGGATCGCGGACGGCCAGCAGAAGTGCCGCCTCGGCTCCCTTGGAAAATCCAAGGACACCGACTCTCCCTCCTGCTTTGGTCTGCAGGAGGTCGATCGCCTCAACGAACCTCTCCAGCGGGATCTCGCAGATTCCCTGTGCCTGGCCGTCGCCGCCGAACCAGCGAATCGACAACGCGGTCATCCCCGCGCGGGCGAGTACGCGGCAGCGTTCGACGTCGATGCGGCCACTCGAACCGGCCAGCACCAGTACGCCCACCCTGCTGCCTCCCACCGGCTCGACCAGCACACCTTCGAAAGGCTCGCTGATCGCGTGTTCGATGATCTCCATGACCCTCCCTCAGACGTCGCGCTTTGCGATCATCTCAGGAGGGGCCGAACCGACCCACACAGGGCGTACGTTGCTTGATGCGGCACTAGATGGGGGAGGTGATCGGCGGCGAGAGTGGAGGCTGGCCCGATCTCCCCATCGAGTCGGACAGATTCTTCAGATGAGAATTCTGTCGAGTGTTCGAATGGGGGAGGGATCAAATTTCTGGGCCGAGGGGGAGCGCGCCGAGAAGCGAGGCCGGCGGGGCGGATGTTTGGGTTGGTGCGGAAGGGAGGCAAGGTGATCCGAGTGGGTGGCGGCGGGCTTGCCTGCCGCCGCAAACTACCTGCGAGTAGCATTATCCTCTCGAAGTTGCGACCCCGGAGTGGCCTTCGGTCGGTGGAAATCCAGGAGGGCCCTGGGGGTGAGATGTAAAGGCCCACGGGGGCCCCATTAATTGGGCCCGGCCCAATATTTACCCTCGCGGACAATGGACTCCAGGTCCTCGCTTGACATTCGACGTCAGGTGGCCAAGAGTCGGTCAGCGAAAAGGCGAGGCAATGCCGGCGCGGGGCAGGGCAGGGGGGATGACCGGAGGGAATCGGTTCACCCTCCGAACTCCGAGCGCCCTCAGGACCAGTGGGACCGCTGGACCGGGAGTGCCGTTGCCTACCAGTGAAATCCGGCGTGGGGCGATTTGATGATGAATGAAACGAGGAGCGACGGGAAGGACGGGCAGATCCGGGCTCTGGTGGTAGGCGACGACCTGGTGATCCGCAGGGGGCTGGTCAGCCTGTTGGACACCGACAACCGCACCCTTGCCGTACGTGAGGCCCTGGGCCGGTCCCAGGCCCTGGAACTGGCCCAGGCGTGGGTACCCGACGTCGTGATCCTCAACCTCGGTGTGCCCAGGCAAGAGGGCATGCACACCCTTGCGGAACTGTCCCAGCTGTACAAGGTCCTGGTGCTGGCTGCCAAGGACGTCGCCTTCGACGTGGACCACGCGCTGAGGGTCGGTGCCACCGGCTACCTGGTACACCGCCAGTTCTCTGCCTCCGAATTCATCGCGGCCGTCGTCGCCACGGCTCAGGGCCGCGCCCACCTCTCCCCCGGAGCGGTGATCGCCCTGGCGGAGAAGCTCAAGGCAGTGCGCCCCCTGCGGGCGGCGGCACCGGGCGGCAACCGGGTGGACGGGCTGTCCCGACGGGAACTGGAGGTCATGGAGTACATCTCCCGTGGCCAGAGCAACCCCGACATCGCCAAGGCCCTCTTCCTCAGTGAGAAGACGGTCAAAAACCACGTCAACCGGATCTACGCCAAGCTGCAAGTGCGCAGCCGTGCCGCAGCCGTCGCACTGTGGCTTGGCGCGCCGGTCGACCTGGACTGACCCGACGGACCCCTGCCCGACATCGCGGGCACGCCGGTATGGACGCTACCCGTGCAACAGCAGTGCGTGAGTCGCCGGCCGTCCGGCGGATGTCTTTGCCGGACGGGCCTCGCACCCTCGGGACCATGGGCCGGGCGACCCCGACCCCCGACCAACCGACTCAGGCCCGTGGGCCTGCGCGACCCCGGCGCAAGTCCGGGTGGCTGGAGGATGTGCACGATGACCGAATTTGCCCGTCGCGCGCCTGCTCACAACGCTCTCCCGCTCCGCCCCGGCGGCCGGCCAGCCGAGGCGGCGGCCGAGAAGGTAGTACCCATGGCCCTGGTCACCGTGGGGGAACGGCGCAACCCTGACCAGCTCTGGCGGCTGCGCCGCGAGGGTCTCCCCCTGGGTAAGGCACTGTCCTGGGGGAGCAGCGAGGCCTGCCGCGTCCTTGTCGAGAAAAGTCCATCGATGATTTTGTTGGACTGCCCGCTCGAAAGTGAGCGGTTGGCCGACTTCGTGCGGGCGGCGGCGCTGATCGCTCCGGTCGTGGTCCTGCGCCAGGAAGGGCCGCGCATGGTGCTCAGTGTCCAAGGGGTGGACACGGTGATGAAGTGCTCCTCGGGCCAGAACATTCTGGCTGCCTTCCACGCCGGAGCCTTCGACGTCCTTGATTCCCGGGCCCCGTTGATCGAGCTCGCAGCGCGCCTCACGGCGGACCTCAAGCGCTGCATGCAGGCAGCGCAGTACCGGCGGCCGATATGGAGCGGCGGTTGCTCCACGAGCCAGCGCCTGCTGTTCGACGTGATCGTGAGAGCCACCTCGCCGATCTGCTGCCACGACCTCACACGGCTCCTAGGAACTGCCTGGGAGCCGTTGTCGATCCGTGCGCTGAGAGCCCGGATCCACAGACTGCTCCCGGTCTTCGACAGCCTGGGCCTGCCCTTGGTGATAGACCAGTGGCGCGGGGTCTTCACCTACCGTGTGGACAGGTGGCCGACGGGATAGGGTCGGCCGTGATCCCCGTCCCGCCCGCGGCTGCCTCAGGGCGCGGACGGGGCAATCGGCCTGGCACTGCTGGTGGAGCCCACACGGGGCCCGACGAGGGAACAGGGCTTGCAGCAGCCGATGGTAACGGTACGTCACGATACGAACCCGACGAGGCGACAGATCGCGCGGGCCGTTCGGGTTCGCCCCCACCGGGGGCAAACCAGTCGTGCGTTCAAGACCATCCCGCCGACGGCTCGCCGCGTGCCTACACCGGATCGACCGCAGCGCCCAGCCAGAGGGAGACGGCCGCAGCCCGGCTGTGAACCTGGAGCTTGGCATAGATCCGGTTGACGTGGTTCTTGACCGTCTTCTCACTGAGGAACAGCGCCTGCGCGATGTCGGGGTTGCTCCGGCCGCGGGCGATGTGGTCCATGACCTCCAACTCCCGGCGTGACAACCTGCCCATCCTCGCGCTGCGGGGAAGTTCGCTCCGGGTGGTGTGCGCCGACCGGATCCTCTGGGCCAGGGCGACGATGGCACCGGGGGACAGATGGGGCTGCCCCTGCGCGGTGGCCACCACCGCAGTGACGAGTTCGACCGCGGAGAACTGGCGGTGTACTAGGTAACCGGTGGCGCCCACCTGAAGCACCTGGTCCACGTCGAAGGCGGTGCCGTCGGCTCCGAGAACCAGTACTCGGCACAGCTGGGAGAGTTCGGCGAGAGCTTGTAGACCTTCGAGCAGCGGCACCCCTAGGTTGAACAGCACCACGTCCGGCGACCGGAGCTGCGCCATGGCGGCGGCGTGACGCCAGTTCTGGGCCTCGCCCACGACGAGGGTCCGCCCGTCGTCGAGGAGCAGGCTGATCAGTCCCTTCCGGATCACCAGGTCGTCCTCGACCACCAGCACCCGCACGGCCTGTGCGCCAGCCTCGTTCGTGTTCGTCTCATCGATCATTAGTCGCCGCCCCACACCTGCATCCAGCAGCGCCGGTCCGGTCCTGGCCGCGCCGCCATCTCCTCAGCGTGACCGGTGCCGCGCGGCGAATGATCCGCCAACCGGCCTGATCCTTCCGCCGACGCCGGAGGCCGCCCACCAGGGGGTTCGGTCGACATCCGCGATCCGCCGTCCGCGGCGCGCGCAGCGGGCGGCGCGCGATGTTCACCCTGTCCTGACCGGACCTGCTGCCGTATAGGCTTCCACCCATGGGATCCCGTTCCCCCGAAGCCGTACCCGTCGGCCGCAGTACGGAAGTGGCGGCCCTACGGGCACTGGTCCGAGAAGTCGCGGTCGGGCAGGGCCGGGTCGTCTGGGTCGAAGGAGAACCAGGGGCGGGAAAGTCCACCCTCGCGGCCGCAGGCCTGGCCGAAGCCGCCGAACGCGGCTGCCGGACGGCGTGCGCCGCTGCGGATGACTTCAGTACCCGGCACCCCCTGCGCGTCCTCCTGGCGTGCCTGGCCGCTGCAGGAACCTCCGGCAGCGAACAGTACGCGGAGATCGTGCGACTGCTCAGCGACGGTCCCGCCGGCTCTGTGCTCGGAGGTGTCGACCCCGTCCTGGCCGCCCTGGAGCGAGCGCGGGTTCTCATCGACAACCTGTGCGCCGACAGTCCACTCATCCTCATGATCGACGACATCCAGTGGGCCGACGAAGCAAGCATGATCGTCTGGCACCGGCTGGCCCAGGCCGTCGATCAACTGCCGCTCCTGCTCATCGCGGTCTCCCGCACCGCACCCCGCAGGCCCGCGGTCGCCAGACTGCGGCAGAGTGTCCTGGCCACCGGTGCCGTGCTGATCCAGGCAGGCCCGCTGTCCGGAGAACAACTGTCGGACCTGGTGCTCCGGATGACAGGAGCCCCCGCCGGCCCGCGCCTTCGGGCCTTCCTCGACCAGACCTCGGGAAATCCCCTGTACGCGCGGGAACTCATCACCACCCTGCTGGGAAGCGGGCGGATCGAGCTCGGTCCCGACCTGGCCGAACTCGAAGGTCCTGACGCCGGACTCCCGGAATCACTGGCCGCAGTGGTCCGACGCCGGCTGTCGACCCTGTCCCCGTCGGCGCGCGAGATGCTCGGCGTGGCCGCGCTGTTCGGTATGGAGTTCTCCGTCGCCGACCTCGCCGCAGTACTCGAGAAACCGCCCTCCGCGCTACTCACCGGCATGCGCCAGGCCACAACGGCAGCAGTACTCCACGAGTCGGGTGAGCTGCTCGGATTCCGCAGCCCCGTGATCCGGGAGACCCTGCAGGACTCCCTGCCGTCGGCACTGCGGTCAGCGCTCCACCGCAGGATCGCAGGCGTTCTCGCCGAATCCGGAGCACCCGCCGAACAGATCGCGCAGCACCTGCTCTCGGCCGGGTCGGCCATCGACCGCTGGACGTTCGAATGGAGTACGGACCACGCGCTGCTGCTGGCCCGCCGCGCCCCCGACACAGCGGTCGATCTTCTCCAGCGGGTCGTCGACCAGGCATGGGAGGTCGACAACAGCCGCCACGAGACGGCCATGCTGGCCCTCGCCAGGGCGTACTTCACCCTTGGCCGACACGACTCCGTCGAACAGCTCGCACGGGAGATGCCGACGCGCACGAAAGACGCCGACATCGGCGCCGAGATGCGGTGGTTCCTCGCGCTTCTCCTGCACGGGTCCGGCCGGGGCGACCAGGCACATGCCGTACTCGCCCAGTCACAGCGAGCCAGCCCACCGCCCCCGAAGTGGCAGGCCCGGTTGCGAGCCCTGTCCGCCATCACCGCCCGGACATCCTCCGGCGACCTCGGCGACGCGGAAACCGGCGCCCGAGAGGCTCTCGCCCTGGCTGCCACCGTGGACGACGGCCTCGCGGCCAGCTTCGCCTACTGCGGCCTGTGGGCCGTGGAGACCGCCCGACGCGATCATCAGAAGGCACTGGCGGCGGCCGACAACGCCCTCGCGGTGCTGCGTTTCGGCGACGAGTACGCCGAACTGTGTGCCTGGGCGTTCGAGGGCAAGGCAACCGCACTGCAGAACCTCGACCGCCTCTCCGACGCCGTCGCAGTCCGCCGGGACGCCCTTGAGGACGAGCGGCTCATCGGCCACCCGGGCAGCGCGGTACTGCACACAGGTCTTGCGGTCCAGGACATCTGGGCAGGCCGATGGGACGACGCGCTCGCGTCCCTGGCCGCCATCGCGGAGCAGGCTCATGCCGACGCCTCGTTCGGTCTCCGGGGACAGAATCCGGAGATCCTCCACCACGGGGCAACGGCGTTCATCGCCGGCCACCGCGACGACCGCGAGACCGCGCGACGCCATCTCGAAGCCGGGCTGCGCCTGTCGACTGCCGCGCTACCGGACTGGGAGAACAGCGACTTCCTGCTCGTGGCCCAGGCCCTGGAAGCCGAACGCGGCGGGGCCCCGGACCGGGCGCTCGCCGTCCTGACCCGACTTCTGGAGATCCGCCCCGGCCAACTGCTTCTTCTCCACCCGTGGCTCCCCACCGTCATCAGGCTCGCCCTCGACCTCGGGGACACCGCCACAGCGCGGGAGGCAACCGAGCTGAGCAGAGCGGAGGCCCTCCGTGAGAAGACTTCTGCAGGAGCCACCGCCGCAGCCGCGCACTGCCGAGGCCTGTTGGAAGCCGATCCCGCTCTCGTACTGGAGGCAGCCAACCACTACGAAGCGGTCGGCCGGCCGTTCGAACAGGCCCAGGCGCTTGAGGACGCGGCCGTGCTGACGGCACGCCTGCACCGGGAACCGGAATCCCGCAAGGCCCTCATGAAGGCCGCCGACCTGTACGACAGCCTCGGGGCCCTCTGGGACCTGCGCCGGGCGGACACCCGCCTTCGGCCGTACAGCATCCGGCGCGGGGTCCGGGGGCCTCGCCCACGGGCCTCCTTCGGCTGGCAGGCCCTTACCCCCACCGAACTGAAAGTGGCCGCCCTGGTGGCAGAGGGCAAGTCCAACCCCCAGGTGGCCGAGGACCTGTTCCTGTCCCGACGCACGGTCCAGACCCACGTCTCCCACATCCTCGCCAAACTCGGCGTTCGTTCACGGGTCGGCATCGCGACCGAGGCCATGCGCCACACGAGCGCCGGCACTCCGCCGGAGTAGCACGTCGACACCCTCCAGGCCGGACCCGCATCAGAACCACCTCCGACTGCGGCCCGCCGTCCCCCCGATCCCTTCAGGACTCCACGGTCGCCCAGGGCGCGCTGGCCGCGACCGTCTCACGGTTCCCGTTGTGCGCCCTCAGAGCCTCAATAGGTCCGGAGTCTCAATTATTCACTGGCTTCGGATCCGCCGTTGACGAGTGGTCAGACCATGGGATTCAATTACATTTGCCAAAATGTGGAAATGAGAAACTTCTGCTGTTGGCGCTGCTGCCGGGGTGCCCGCCCGGACTCGATGGTCAATGCGAAAGGGGCCCGGGGTGGCGGTGCTCATTGCCTGCCACCCGAACCGCATATGGACGTCGAAATCAATGAATCCGACGAGCCGGCGACGCCGACCGGCACAAAGGGTGCCAATGGATCCTGGGATCACGAACACATTGCCCGGCTCCTGGCGTTCTCGGCCTCGGTCGATCGCACCGGCCGCCGGCTCGCACATGCGCTGGAGAGCGACCTCGGCGACACCCCCGTATGGGTCGCCCTCGGCGCACTCGAGTTCACCATCGACCGACTGCTGACCCAAGCCCGCCGAGCCGTCGCGGAGGCCCTCACATCGGACGATCCCACAGACGCGGAGCCCGCCGCGGAGACCGACGACGTAGCGGACTCAGACTCGCCCGACCAGGGGCCACCCGCCGCTGTGCCCTTGCGTCTCGTTCCGAGACCCGCCGGCTGACGGCCCGGCCGCAGTCGAGACCCGCCCGCACCGCGGGTGCGAAGCCCGGGTCTGCCGCCCGGGCGGTCCCATTCGGCGTCGGTGGGGACGGCGAATGCCTGCGGACACGCCGTCGAACGCGCGTATCCGGCCGGGCCGGGCACCTACGGATACGCTGGCGGAGACCGGCCCGCCCACGTTACCGATTCCCTATGTACAACCACACTCGGTGTGTTGTAGGTCCGCCCCGAGGTCTTTCCGGGACCTTCCCGAGGAGACAGAGAATCGCGAGGGCGATCTGGTCGAAGGCGTGGAATTCCGTTTGGAAATCCGTCGCCTGCCCGTCGACAATGTGCACACCCGCGCGACGGACCGACCAAACGGCAAGGAAGTCATGGGCATGATGCAGAGGGATGGGCGCTCCACCTTCCAGAGCGATGGTTCCGTCGCCAGGAAAACCCACCAGGGGATCCGCATCGCGACTGCCCTCCTCACGGCAACCTTGCTCACCGTGGGTACGGCTGCCTGTAGCAGTTCGAACAATTCCTCCTCCCCGGCGACTTCCGCGTCCGCGACGCCGTCGGGCACTGCCCCGGCGGATCCCGCGGCTGCTGAAGCGACGGTGAAACAGAACTGGGAGAAGTTCTTCAACCCGTCAACCTCACTGGATGATCGGACAGCCCTGCTGCAGAACGGCGAGCAGCTGAAGCCGCTGCTGCAGACAGTGGTCGAGAACCCGCAGGGTGGCCAGGCGCAGGCACAGGTCAGCAACGTCACCTTCACATCGCCCACCACCGCCGACGTCACGTACACGCTCTCGATCCAGGGCAACGTGGTGCAGACCGACGCGAAGGGCAAGGCCGTTCTGGTGGACGGGACCTGGAAGATCTCCACCACAACGTTCTGCGGGCTGGTCACCCAGGGTGGGACTGTCACGGGTCTCGCCGGCTGCAGCTGAGCTTCCCCCGCCCGGCTCATAGGTTACCCATGGGTTAGTCTTCGTCCGATTCTGCATTTTGATGCCACCAGGTCGAATGATCCGTGGGAGGGAATTCAAAATGCGGGTTGACGAAATAGAAGTCGTCAGGTCGGTTGGCATGAAGTGCGCTCAAGCCGCGAGGGGATCTGACTTCTTCGTCGGCCCCCAGGATGAAGGACCGGTCGATGCCGCCCTCGAAGGCCACCTCCTTCTCGGGGCGAGCGAAATGCGGGTAGTCGTCTCCGTAGGTCATACTGGCATCGACCCCCTGTTCCGGTGCGTCAATTTCGTAACGGTATCCCTCGCGGTGCCCCAGATCATCCCTGCGGCTCGTACTGACCCATTGCGATCGACTACGCGTACTCCAGATATGGTCCATCAGGGTGACGTTCGAGTCCGGGATACGCGGTTGAAATCCGGTCTCGAATATTTCGTCGGGATTCCTGGTGTCATTCCTGTACAGCAGATCGTCGTCGTCGCGGACGACGTAGTGCTGATACATTTGAGAGTAGCCGGTATGGTCGTCACCTTCGCTCTCGCTCTCACTCTGGTGGTAATAGGTGTCGGAGCCTCCGCGGAGTCCGGGGCCGGGTGTCATGCCGAGGTTCTTTGCCAGGTTTCTGGCGGACTCCTCGCCGTCCCGGCGGAGAACGAAGGCCACTCGCTGCCTGTCTTCTTCGTGCAAGGCGCGTTCCCGTGTGGTGGCGGGGTCCGTTCCGATGAGGACCGGCGCTGCGACGAGGGGGTCCGTCCGGGACATCAGGTGCTGGTATTCCTGTTCGGGCAGCTTTCCCAGGGTGCGGACGATTGTGTCCATCGGGGGAAGTCCGAGCAGATCGTCGTTCAGTCGTCGATGTTCTGCTGGGTACGGTGTGCCGGCATGCCCGGTCGTGCCCTGGGCCGCAGGCTGCCACGCCGAGCCGTCTTCACGGGGCTCGGGGGCGGGGTGGTGGGTGGTGGGTGGGTGCTGGTCGTGGGGGGTGGCGGTCGGCTGGGTGGGGGTGTCCGATCGGGTGGTGCTGAGCGGTTGGTCGCTGGTCGTGGTGGTGGGTTCCTGCGGTCCGCCGTGCAGCAGGGCCCGCGCAGGGGTGTGGGCCGTGCTCGGCTCGTGCGACTGTGCGGCGGGCGCCGTGGGGAGTGCCTCGCGGGGTCCGGGCAGCGCCTGCTCCCACGCGGGCGGTTCCCGCACCGCGTCCACCGGCCGGGCCGGTGTCTCCACCACCTGGTGGCCGGCACGGGGAATGGAAACGTCCGTTCCGGTGCCCCGTCCGGAAGCCGTCTCCTCGGTCGGGTGCGGCGGTACCTCCCGCACACCGGCCGCGGCAGCGGGGGGCGGTGCGGGGGTCGTGATCGTGTCGCTCGTGCGGTCGGCCGGGTCTGTCGGTTCCAGGTGCGTCCACGACCGGGGGCCGCCTGTTGTGGTCGGCCTTTCGGAGATGGTCACTCCGACCTTGCGGGTGGCGACGAAGTCCTCCAACGCGGGCATCTCGTGCGCGCTGACGGGGGCGGCGAGGACGATCTCGCGCGGTAGCGCGGCCGCCGTCCGCGGTGCCCGCTGGAGCGCGCCCCACACCGACTCCAGCTGCCGCACCACCCCGCCGCCCGCCATGCCAGGAGTGCCCACCACCAGAGGCGGACCACCCAGCCCCGCACCCATGCTGCGGACCACGGACGCGAACGCGGCATCCCCCGGCCCGGCGCCGGCCGACTCCGGACGCGCCCACAACGCACCGCCCGACGTCTCCTCCAGCCACAGACCGTCCAGCAGCGAGAAGCCCACCCCCGAGTCCGGGACCGCCTCGGACGGCTCGAACCGCCCCCCGCCGTCGGCTCCCGGCAGCCGCGCCACCAGCGCCGCCAGACCCTCCGGCACCTTCCCCGCCCGCACCCCGCCGTGCCGACCGGCCAACGCCCCCACCACGCCCTGCGCGAACGCCTCCGCCGTGTCCGTCACCGGCGCACCCTGCACCGCCCCCAACCCCACACCCGTCACCACACCCGACAACCCCTGCAACCCCATCCGAGCCGGCAGACTCCCCGTCCACACCGGCGCGAACAGCACCTCCCCACCCACCGGCGCCGACCGCCCCGCCCCGACCAACGCACCCCGCACCGCGACCTCCCCCCTCGCCGCCACCGCCCCCACACCCAGACCCACCAGACCCGCCAAAGCCCCCATCCCACCCGACATGAACAACTCCCCCACATCGAAGCGCCCACCGTGACCCCGCGCCATCACAAGCCCCTGCGACAACCCGTCCGCCGACATCATGAACAACGCACCCGCACCCGCCGCCGCCACAGCCCGCACCAACCACACCCCCACCCGCGCCAACAACTCCTGCGCGAACGCCTCCACCGCCGCCAACCACCCCAACGACGCACCACCCGTCAACGGCGCCACCGCCACCGCCCACCCGATCGACGCCGCCAACCACGCAGCAATCACCAAAACCTGGTACTTCGCCTTCTCCACCTGCGCAGCACTCTCCCGCACCCCACCCGCAACACTCCGCGCCGCATCCACCAACGCCCCGATCCCCGAATCCCGAAACACCCGCTCCATCAAAGCGTCATGCGCCTGACGCGCATCCCCCTCCCAACCCCGCACACCCACCGACTGCCACACCAAAGCCCGCCCCAGACCCTCCGCATCCACAACAACCCGCTCATACACACCCGCCAACCCCCGCAGAACATCCTCATCCGCCGACGGCCACACCCCCACCACATACTTCGCAACCACCCGCAACTCCAGCGGAAGATCAAGCGACACCCCACACCCCACCAACCACCCGCACCCCACACAACCCGCCGAAGCCCGACCCCTCGACGCCCCCGCCCCGCCGACAACCAACCTCAAACCACACGCAAGCCACCACACCAAAATCAACCGGCAACACGTCAAAAACCCTCAACCGCAATACCAGTTCGACACCAAGCACCCACACCCAACACCACACCGGAGCAGACCATCAAGGCAATAGCAAACAACACCCTACCGACACACCAGGACCCACCAAAAGAGCCCCAAGACCCAAAAATCGAGATCGCCCGCGCACTATCAAAGAGCTTGATTCTCTTGTGAGAAGTCTCCGATTCCGAGTGCATGCCTCGTCAGTTCGGTGCTGTGGATTGGCCGGGGGCTTGACGAGTTCGGCCCTGCAGGATGACCTTGAACCCCATCGGGCGTTCCTGGGGCCGTCACCCGAGGCGGGCCTTCGGGAGCTGTGAGGCCGATCTGTCACGGCGACATCTGCACCTGCCAAGCAGTCCCTGTGACGTATGCCATATCCGTGGCAGGCCGATAGTCGACGGCGTTTACCGTGTGCAGCCTTCGTAGACCTCTACGAAGGTCGGCCTCCGGAAACGCCGAATCCTGTCACCGGGCGGGCCGCTCTCTCGTGAATCGCCGTCGGACAGGGGCGGGTAACAGATGGGTCGCGAGTCCATGGCTGGTCCGGACCCGCACGAAGCACAGTTCGTACAATCTCGAACTCGATATCCCCCCAACTGTCGAACCCGCAGGCGTGGAGAAGGGTCCCGCCGTGCTGTCAGGAACTGGCCGTCACCGCCGTGTTCGCAACTCGTTCAAGCGCCGTCTTGTCGCGGCCATCGGCGTCAGCGGCATCTTCGGTGCTACCATCCCTCTGGCCATCGCAGGAACCGCCGGTGCCGCCTCTGTGACGACCTGGGACAAGGTCGCCCAGTGTGAGAGCTCCGGCAACTGGGCCATCAACACGGGCAACGGGTTCTATGGAGGCCTGCAGTTCACGCAGAGCACCTGGACCGAATTCGGGGGCGCCCAGTACGCAGCACGAGCCGACCTTGCCACCAAGACACAGCAGATCTCGGTCGCGGAGAAGGTACTGGCCTCGCAGGGCCCCGGCGCCTGGCCGGTGTGCTCCATCCGGGCCGGCCTGACTGCGGGAGGTGCACCCGCCGACGTTCAGGTCCCCTCTGTCGCGGCGGTGCCGAAGCCGCTGGCGGCCCCCAAGACGCAGGCCGCTCCGTCGGCGGGGAAAGCCGAGATTCCGACCGGTCGGAGCGCCAGCCCGCCGACCACCAAGAGCTACACCGTGGCAGCGGGAGATTGTCTGTCGGCGATCGCCTGGAGGAACCATGTTCAGGGTGGCTGGCAGGAACTGTATGCCCTGAACAAGTCACTCCTCGTCCAGGGACCTCACCAGATATTCCCGGGCCAGAGGCTCGTCCTCGGCCGCTGAGGACGTTCCTCATCCCCGCAGGGTACCAATGCCGCGCCATCGCCCCCAGGGCATCGCTGGCCACCACGCCGATGGCCGCTCACGGCACTCTCGGTGACGCTGACCGATCCCAGGGTCCTCCCTCCGTGCAGAGCCCCACGAGGGGGAGGACCATGGCTCTCGTGAACCCATCGGATCTCCCGATCGCCCGGCGGGAGTCGGCGACACGGCCCAGGCCGGTGACAGCCGTGCCGATGAGGGGCATGGGCCAGGAAGCAGGCGATCTGGTCGGGCGGCGGGTGCTGCGGCGGACGACTTCCACAAACACGGCCTCTGACCAGCCAGAACAGCAAACCGCCGCCGAAGCACTAGGCCGAACGGGGGCGAAGCGGGGCGCGGCGCTGGCAGGATCGCGAGGTTCTCGCCTGTACGCCGCTAGGTTGACGGGTGCTGCACCATTCCGGGTCCTACTGGCTGGCGCTGGCCGGCGCGCCCTCGGGTCGGGACTGCTCCTGGGGCTGCCACGGAGCGGGTACTCATCCGACTCGTGGAGAACAAGCCCCCGCTCAACGCGGCCGTGGTCACGCTGGGGCTCTTGGTACTGCTCAACGCGCTGGCCGGCATGATCTGGGGCAACACTCCTCGTTCCTCTTCACCATCGGCGCGGTGGCATTGATGGTGATCGCGCTGGTGCTGCTGTTCCGATGGACCGCCCTGGGCCTGCAGATGCGCGCCGCGGCGTACGCTCCGGAGATCGCCCGGCTGCTCGGCGTTCGGGTCGCCGGATGCTGACCACCGGCTGGGCGGCCGCCGGCGCCTACACCACCGCGCTGCTGACAAATGATCTCCACTGGGGACTTGTGCCGGTCATGCTCGCCTCAGTGCGGGTGGCCATGGCCCTGGGGCTCGTCGTCGGGGTGGCGGCGGCCCGAAGTGTCGCGGTGAAGTCCGCGCCCCAGTCCTCGGAGCCGGAGACACCGATCACCCGCCGCGAGCGGGAGATCGCCGGGCTGGTGGCAAAGGGCTTGCCCAACAAGGACATCGCGGAACGGCTGGTCATCTCGCCGCGGACCGTCGAGACCCATGTGCAGAACGTGCTGACGAAGCTCGGTTTCACCTCCCGGACCCAGATAGCCCGCCTGTTCGCCGGGCAGCAACCCGCCTCCGGTAGCGGCGGGAATCAGTAGGACTGCGGGAGATTCCCGTGGTGCTTCCTGCCAGCAGGTCGGGGCCGTCGCGACACGGAGTGACCAGCTGTCAACTCTGCTGCCGCTGAGCTGTGGTGGCGGGCACGGTCCGGGCCGGGCCCATGTGATGGGTCCTTGGATTCATTCTCGTGCGCATTTCCGGCACTTCTCCCGATCTCGCTTGACAGCCCCACGAGGATGATCACAGTCTGTGTCGGGAGCCGGGCCGAGCGGGCCGGTGTACTTCTCCCTGCCATGAGCCGCTCGCCCGACACCCTGGGGCGGGCGCCCGTGGGTCGTGCCGGTGCGGCCTTGCGGACCCGAGGTCGTGGCGGGTGCGGGTGCGGGCGCCTCGCCGACTGCCTCCACCCCGGCCCTGCTGCCGGGAGTCTCTCTCCTCGCAGGCACGTCGGTGCGTCCGATCGCCCCACCGGGCCGATCCCGCCGGGGGTGCTGCCACCCGCAGTCGTGGCCGTGTGCGCGGCGGTGGTCTCCGCGCCTCCGGGCGGACGCTGCCGTCGAACGGAACGGTCGCGGGCTGCCACCGCGCCACCCCGACGACCTCCAGCTGCTGCACCGGTCCAGTCAGGAGCGTGTGCCCGAGCGACCTCCTCCGGGGCGGCACGGGCGAGCGCCCGGCGGCGGCCCTTTGATATTTCGACGAACTCCCAGACAAGGGTGGACAGCGGTGAACCAGAAACGTTCCAACATGGACTGGATGCTCAGGGACCTCGCGGACAGCGTTCCGCTGACCCGCCATGTCGTGGTGCTCTCCGTGGACGGTCTGCGGATGGCACATCACGGCGCGAACACCGACACCGCCGACCGGCTGGCCGCGGCCTGCGCGGGTCTGCAGAGCCTGTCGGGGGCCATCGCCCTGGAGTTCCCGGACGGCAGCGGCCGGATGCGGATGGTCGTCATCGAGGTCGACGGCGGGTTCTTCTACCTCATGGCGGCGGGTGCCAACGCCTACCTCGCGGTGCTGGCCGACGAGGGCGTGGACGCCGGCCTGATGGGCCTGCGCATGCGCGACCTGGTGGCCCGCATAGGTGCGCATCTCAGCAGTCCGTCCCGGACGGAGGGGTGTATGGTCCGGTGAACATCCCCACATGCAACCGACCGACCCGGGCCCGGCGCTAGGTCATCACCGGTGGCCGCTCGTGCCGGCCGCCGACCTCGACCGCGTCCAGCTCTCGGTTTGGGACCCAACGTACTAGGATTACAGATTGTGACGGTTCTGGCGGGTGCACTTCCCACCGACGTGACGAGCCTGGTGGGGCGCCACGCGGAGGTCGCGGAGCTGAAGCAGCTGCTGTCGGACGCGCGGCTGGTCACGCTGGCCGGCACAGGGGGCGTGGGCAAGACCAGGCTGGCTTTGCAAGTGGCACGGGAGGTCCAGCGGGCCTTCCCAGACGGGGTGTCCTGGGTATCGCTGGCCGAGGTCAACGACCCCGGACTGGTCGCCCTGACCGCGATGGAAGCCATGGGCATGCGCGGCATGGACTCCGATCCCGTCGCGGCGCTGATCGACTTCTTGCGGGCGAGGCAGATGCTGCTGGTCCTCGACAACTGCGAGCATCTGGTCGACGCCTGCGCGGAACTGGCCGCAGTCCTGCTGCTGGCCTGCCCCGGCGTGCGGGTGCTGGCCACCAGCCGGGAGGTGCTCGGTACCGCGGACGAGCGATCGTTCACCGTACCGCCACTGCCTGTTCCCGAAGCAGACGGCCCGCCCGTCCTGCACTCCCACAGCGACGCCGGCGCGGACGCGGTGGCGCTGTTTGCCCAACGGGCCACTGCCGCAGCACCCGGCTTCACGCTCACCCCCGAAAACCGGCCCACCGTCGCCGCCCTCTGCCGACACCTGGACGGCCTGCCGCTGGCCATCGAACTCGCCGCCGTCCGGATGCGCGTCCTGAGCGTGGACGAGCTCCTGGCCCGCCAGGACGAGCGGTACGAGCTCCTGGCCCGCAAGCGTCGGCTGCCGTCCCCACGGCACCACTCTCTGCGGGCCGCGGTCGACTGGAGCTTCGAACTCTGCTCACCCGACGAACGCCTCCTGTGGGCCCGCCTGTCCGTGTTCGCCGGCGGCTGCGACCTCACCGCCGCCGAGAACGTCTGCACCGGCGACGTCCTCGACGCCGTGGCCGGACTCGTCGAGAAGTCCGTCCTCATCCGCGAAGAGCACCACGGCCGCGTCCGCTACCGCATGTTGGAGACCATCCGCCAGTACGGCTGCGAAAAACTCCGGCACACCGGCGACGAGGACGGGCTGCGCCGACGTCACCGCGACCACTACCTCCATCTCGCGGAACGCGTCGGCGACCAGTGGTTCGGCCCCGGCCAGGTCGAGCTGTTCGCCGCCGCCCGAGAGGAGCACGCCAACCTCCGCACAGCGCTCGACTACTGCCTCAACCGTCCCGACCAGGCCCGTACCGCCCTGCACATGGCCGCCTCGCTGTGGATCTACTGGATCGCCTGCGGCCTGCCCCACGAAGGCGCACTGTGGTTCGAGCGGGCCCTGGCCAGCGAAGGCGAACCCGGGCGGGAACGCGCCGAAGCCCTATGGGCGGCCAGCCTCCTCAACGTGTACGGCGGAAACCCGAACCCGGCCGCGGTGGAGGAGATCATCACCATGACCGCGGAGTGCCAGGCCCTCGCCGCACAGCTGGACGACCCGGCCTTCTTCGCCCACGCCACCTACCTCGCCGGATTCGCCCAACTTCTCGGCAGCGATCCGCTGCAGGGCTTCACCCTGCTCACCGAGGGAATCGAACTGGAACGGGCGTTCGGCGCGGACAATCCGCACCTGAGCTTCGCCCAGTTCATGCTCACCATCGCCGCAACCCTGGGCAACCTCGCCGACATGGTCATCACCGTCGGAGAGGAGGCCCTCAACGCCTGCCAGGCCCGCGGCGACCAGTGGCTGCAGTCCTGGCTCCTGCTGTTCCTGGGGACCGCCGACTGGCTCCAGAACCGCACCACGGACGCCGTGAACACCTTCCGGGAGGTGATCAGGCTCAAGGAGCCGTTCGGCGAACTCCTGGGGATCGGCTGCGCCGTCGAGTTCATCGGATGGTGCGCCGTGACGGACGGCGAGTACGAGCACGGCGCCCAGCTCATGGGCGCAGCAACCGCGTTCCTCAAACCGCTCGGGCTCGACTTCAACACTTTCGTCCACGGCTCGAAGGACGACCGGCGCAACCACGTCGTGGTCGCCCAGCAGGCCAGGGACGCCCTGGGGGACGCGGCCTACCGGCGGGCCAATGAACGGGGTGCCGCCTTCACCCAGGAGGAGGCCATGGCCTTCGCCCTCGGTTTGGACACCGGACACCACACAGCGGACCAGCCCGCCCGCAGCCTGCTCACCCACCGGGAGGAGCAGATCGCCGCGCTGCTCGCCGAAGGCCTCTCCAACAAGGACATCGCCGACCGCCTGGTGATCTCCCAGCGCACCGCCGAGACCCACGTGGCCAACATCCTCTCCAAGCTCGGCCTCGCCTCCCGCGCCCAGGTCGCCGCCCGGCTCGCCGAACCCCGGCCTCCCACCTGATGCGGTCGCCGACCGAGCGCTCGCCGGGCCCCTACTACCGATCGGGGACCGCAGCGTCGACCGCAACGGCTCTCTGGGCCGCAGCAAGCGTCAGCAGACCGCACCCGTACGCCCGCGCCCTGCCACGCCCACCGTCAGCGCATCCACCAACACCTTCGGCTCTGTCACCGTCAGCACACCCTCGAACGTTGCCGTCTGGAGAGACACGCGCTGCGCGCCCTTCTCCTTCCCGAAGGACAACCGTTCCCTGTGAAGGATCCGCATGTCCGGCTCCTCACCCACTCCGGTCCGCGGCACCTCGAACCCCCAGCGCGCGGTGCGCTCGAGGAACCAGCGACTCTGATGCGCCGCCGTCCGGTGTCCCAGTACCCGTCCCCTCTCACGAGGCACACCCGACGAACCGTCACCGGTCCCACTCGGCTGCGACGCCATCGTCTGAACCGGATTCGCCGTCACCCTGAACCGATACCGCTGACCGGCCTCGACCCGCGACAACAAACCACCACAGTCCCGCCCCTGCGGCCTACCGGCGGCCACATTCGGCCACCCCGCCTGCTCCACAATGTGCGTGAAATCGGCCTCCACCTGCGTCAACACCAACAACACCGGCCGGTGCGGCGCATCCGCGTCCAGCCGCCACAACGACCGGCCCGGATCGTCATACAAAGCAGTCGCACCGGCGACAGCCGCATGCATCGCCTGCGGCGAACCCAAAAACTTCTGAGCCCCGGGCGCAGCGGGTTCAGGAACACACGAGTGAGGATGGGCATGCCGATGTTCCCTGAGAAGCGAGTCCCAAACCGAAGGTAGGGTCACGTTTTCCCAGGTGAGGTGTGTGGCCGTCGGTCGTAGGCATGCTCGGAGCGTCGTGTCCGTGCGGGGCGTGCTGGAGGTGGCGGATGCCGTCGGTGCTGGGTGTGCTGGAGAGGCGCGAGCGGGTGGCGCTGGCCCGGGCGGAGGAGTTGCGGGCCGAGCTGGAGCGGCTTCAGGCTGCTGTGGCCGAGGCGGATGAGGCCGCGCGGCGCGCGGTCATCGCCCGCGAGGAGACGGTCGAGGCCCTGGCCGAGGCGGCCGAGGAAGCCGTCGTGGTCGGTGCGTCGATGGATTTGCCGGCCGCGGATGCTGCTGGGCCGCGGGTGGAAGTCCCGCTGTGGCGCGAGGGGGTGGGGATCGAGGTGCTGCCGCCCGAGTGCGCGCGGATCGTGGCCCTGGTCCACGAGGATGCCGCCGGTGGCGGGGACGGAGTGCGGGCTCGGGCGATGCGTGAGCATCTGGGTTGGTCGGCCAGTGACGCGCGGGAGCAGGCAGCGCGGTTTCGGGCGAAGCGGCTGGTCGAGCGGGGCTGGCTGACCGAGGGGCGGCCGGGGCTGTTCAGGCCGCGGACCGCTTGAGGCGCCGGGGCGCCGGTCGGCCGGAGCGGGCCAGGCGGCGGGTGGCCGGGATGCTCGCGGCCCACCAGGCCATCGCCTCGGCACTGTCGATGCGGGTCTCGTAGTCCCGGGCCAGCCGCCGGGCCCGGATCAGCCAGGAGAAACTGCGCTCCACGACCCAGCGGCGCGGCAGCAACACGAACCCCTTGGCGTCGTCGCTGCGCTTGACGACAGTCAGCGCGAGGGCCAGGACGGCGGCGGCGAAGACGACCAGCCAGCCGGTGTAGCCGCCGTCGGCCCAGACCAGGGTGATGCGGTGGTGTTCGGCGCGCAGGTGTTCAAGGAGGTCGCGGCCGGCGTCGTTGTCCTTGACCGACGCGTCGGTGACGATCACGGTCAGCAGCAGGCCGAGGGTGTCCACGGCGATGTGTCGTTTGCGGCCGTTGATTTTCTTCCCGGCGTCGTAGCCGCGGGTGGCGGCGCCGACGGTGGCGTCGGCCTTGACCGACTGCGAGTCGATGATCGCGGCGGTCGGCTCCTCCTTCTTGCCGGCCAGTTCGCGCAGCATCTTGCGCAGTCGGCCGTAGAGCTCCTTGGTGTAGTCGTTGTCGCGCCAGCGGCGGAAGAACCGGTATGCCGCCCGCCACTTGGGGAAGTCGGTGGGCAGGCTGGCCCAGCGCACGCCCTCGGTGACCAGGTAGCGCACGGCGTCGATCATCTGCCGGTGGCAATAGCCCTCCGGGCGGCCGCCGCAGCCGTTCAGCCAGGACGGGACCGGCAGCAGCGGCCGCACGATCGCCCACTCCGCGTCGGTCAGATCGGAGCCGTAGCGGCGGGCCCGGTCGGGCTGGTCAGCGGCATTCCCGAGCCGGTGTGCGAGGCAATCGCACGACATGCCGGAGCTGGACGCGGACGGAGCGAACACGGCACAGTGGGACACCAGGGCCTCCTGATGGTTCGTTGACTCGACATCACCGAACTGCGCAGGAGGCCCTTCTTCTATGCGCCGGCCGCGGAGCGATCACCCGAACGAGCCCGATGCGCACGGAAGTTCGAGTGACAGTCACGTCCCTCGGTTTGGGAATCGCTTCTGACGCCACGCCCCTCCCACCTGATGTGGGATGTCGGCCCCGCCCTCGCGGGGATTGTTCCCACTACGAGTCGTCAACGACGTCCGAAGGGCGTCGGCTCCGAGACAGGACACCGAAATGCCTGGTCTCCCTCGGATCATTCCGCCCCCGTGCCGCGCTGCCTGGTGACCCAGATGGCGACCTGGGAGCGAGAGGTGAGGCCGAGTTTGGTGAGGATGCTCGCGACGTGCGTTTCGGCGGTGCGCTGAGCAATGACCAGCCGGTCGGCGATCTCCTTGTTGGACAGGCCTTCGGCGAGCAGGTCGGCGATCTGTACTTCCCGTCGAGTCAGCAATGCCGTACGGGGGGCTGCCGTGGCCTGTTCGGGCCGGCTCTCCTCTCCGAGGGCGAGGGCGATGGCTTCGTCCTGGGTGAGGCGGGTGCCGCTGCGAAAAGCCCGAAGGTAGGCAGCCTCGCCCAAGGCGTCCTTGGCCTGCTGCACAACCCACTCGTGATTACGGTGATCGCTCCACTCACCCTGGAGAACGAACTGCTCCATGTCGAGTCCAAGGGGCTTCAGGAACACCGTGACGGCGCCGAAAAGTTTCGCAGCCAGCTTGATGTCCCTGTCGGTCATCGCGCACCAGGCCAGGAACTCGACGGCGCTTCCGATGCCCAGCAGCTCGCGGAACGGCTGCTTGAGCCGGATCGCTTCACGCAGCTGGCCTGGCGCCTCCTCACGGTCGTTCAGCACGCCGACCATTCCGATGAGCAGGACGATCCAGGACTGCAACCACTCGTCGCCGCGGGCCCGGCAGGCGTTGAGGGCCTCCCCACCGATGTCCGTGACCATGTCGCCGAGGTTGCCCAGGGTGGCGGCGATGGTGAGGAGGAACTGGGCGAAGCTCAGGTGGGGATTTGCTTCGCCGAGGGCTCGTTCCAGCTCGATACCCTCCGTGAGCATGGTGAAGCCTTGCAACGGGTCGCTACCGCGAAGCTGCGCGAATCCCGAAAGGTAGGTCGCGTGGGCCAGGAAGGCCGGGTCGCCCAGTTGCTCGGCCAGGGCTTGGCACTCCGCCATCATGGCGAGGATCTCTTCCACCGTTGCCGGGCCCGGGTTTCCGCCGTAAGCGCTGACGAGGCTCGCTGCCCAGAGGGCCTCGGCCCGTTGCCAGCCTGGCTCGGTCTCGCAGGCCAGTGCGCGCTCCAGCCAGAGCGTGCCCTCGTGCGGCAGACCGCACACAATCCAGTAGATCCACAGTGCTCCGGCCATACGCGTGCCCGCCCCGGCCTGGCCGGGCTCGGTCAGGGAGTACTCCATCGCCGCACGGAGATTCGCGTGCTCTTCCCGGGTGGACGAGAACAGGGCCACCTGCCCCGGACCGAACCACCACTGCTCCTTCACCCGTTCCGCCAGTTCGAGGTAGCGGTCCCGGTGCCGGCGACGCAGTTCTGCCCCTTCGCCGGTCGTCTGCAGCTGCTCGCGGCCGTACTGACGGATCGTCTCAAGCATCTGGTACCGGACTCGGCCCTGTGCCTCCTCCCGCATCAGGACGGATTTCTCGACCAGGCCCGTCATGGCGTCGAGCACCGCGGACCGCGTGAGGCCCTCGCCGGCGCAGACGATTTCGGCGGCGGCGAGGTCGCAGCCGCCGACGAATACCGACAGCCGGGCCCACAGCAGCCGCTCCTGCGGCGAACAGAGTTCGAAGCTCCAGTCCACCGTCGCTCGCAGGGACTGCTGCCTCGGCAGCAGCCCCCGGCCCTGCGCGCTGAGGAGTTCGTAGCGTTCGCCCTGACGAGCCAGTAGCTCGTCCACGGTCAGGACCCGCATGCGGACGGCGGCGAGTTCGATGGCCAGCGGCAGGCCGTCCAGGTGTCGGCACAAGGCCGCCACCGCCTGCTCGTTGTCCGCCGTGAGCTCGAACCCCGGGGCCGCCGCCGCGGCTCGCTCCGCGAAGAGTTCCACCGCATCGGTCATATCACCACCGTGCCTGGCCGTCGGGTCGTCGGCTCCCGGCGCGGACAGCGGCGGCACGACGAACGAGCGCTCGCCCGCGATGTCGAGCACTTCCCTGCTGGTGGCCAGCACCCGCACTCCCGGGCACGCCCGCAGGAGGGCCGCCACCAGCTCCGCGCATGCATCGACCAGGTGCTCGCAATTGTCCAACACCAGCAGTAACCGTTTGCCGCGTAGGAAGTCGATCAACGCCGCGATGGCATCGGAGCCCATCGTGTGTACGCCGACCGCTGCCATCGTGGTCAGCCCCACCAGCCCCGGCTCGCCGACTTCCGCAAGGGACACCCAGTGCACCCCGTCCGGGAACGCCCGGTGGACCTCCCGCGACACCTGCATCGCCAGACGGGTCTTCCCGACGCCGCCCACGCCGGACAGCGTCACCAAGCGAGCCTCGGACAGCACCTTCTTCAGCTCGGCGACCTCTGTGCGGCGCCCCACCAAACTCGTCACATCGGCAGGCAGGGTGCCGTCCGCCAGGACCTTCATACCCGGCAAGCCTAGTACGAATGAGCACAGACGGGGGACATTTGGACATATCTGTGTCCGCCTGATCCCTCAGCGCGCCCGCGGCCCCGTCCGGGGGACTGGCCATGAGCGCCTGTCGTGCCGGGGCACCGGAGCCCAGCAGACTGCAACAGGCATGTGGTGACCCCGATGCGGGGGTCCGAAAGCTATGTGCTGCGGCTCCGAGGGCGCGGCCCTGTCTGGCCCAGCTGTGCGGGCCCCACCGGGCTCGCACAGCCAGTCCCCAGGCATCCCACCACGCGGAGGAACGTCACTCAGTTGTAGAACCGGAGTCCGGCCGAGGCCGTTGAAGCGGTGGCGACACTGCCGGCAAGCAGAAGAAGCGTGGCAATCGACATGTAGGCGAGCCTTTTGAGCGCGGACATGGCTACTCCCTGTGTAATTTGCCTGATAGAACGCCGGAACTGGGCGTGGAGAAAGGTGACTTCCTACCTGTGCCGACGTCAATTGCCTGATCGAGAATTGAGCTCAAGAGCCCAATCCCGGGCGACGCCCCTGGCTGCATACTGTCGATGGAGGGCGCGGACTCACGCCGGGACGCCGATGCGGCCGAAGTTGCGAGTACACCCACGGCGGCATCCGGTGGCGACCTGCCCTGTGGACGAACCGCAGCAGCCACGGTCCCTCGTGGGTCTCGATCCCTGCGACGCGTGTTCGCTCTGCCGCCCGAGCAGAACCGTGGTCCGCCCGGAGGTCGACCACCTGAGCGAACGGCGCCGCTACCGGACCGGGTCTGCCCCTGGTGCACCGAAGCCGCCCAGCAGAGGCGGACCACCCTGGCTACTCCGGGGGCGGGGCTGGAGGTAGTGGTTTCGGTACACCTGCGCCAGGAGGGCGCCGCGGTCAAGACCGGTGGCTTCAGAAAGCTGATCGAGGAAGTGCTCCGACAGTGTGGACAGCCACAGGATGAGCTGGTTGAGCGCGCCATCGGGGTCCGGCCCGTCCTTGGCCTCCGCCAGGACCCTTCGCAGTGTGCGGCCGAAGACCTCCCCGCCGCCGTTGGCCTGGCCGATGGCGGCCATCAGCTGAAGCGACGCCCGCAGCCCGGCAAGGTGCTCTTCAGGAACAATCCCCACGATCCAAGCCCCCAAGTCCGTCAATCGGCTCCCACGTGACCACAGGAGCCTCCCAAGTGGACACGTATCCCTACCTGCAGGGGTTCAGCGAGACCCGGCTGCCTCACCGACCGAGCTGGCGGCCTGTAAGAACCGGTACCCAGCCGGGCGTTCAGGCCGTGCATGCGGTCGCACGTATCGGCACTGCGTTCGAGGCTCTTCGCGACTGCGGCCAGCATGGGGTGACTTCGCCCGGCCGCGTCATCGTCGCCGCCTTCTCGACCGCGCCTTCGAGCGGCTCTGCGAGGGCCCGGCCGGACCGCGAGCCGAGAAATGGGTAATTCCGGATTGCGCGGAATCTGTGGCAGCAGACGGCTTGGGTGATCGAGCCGGCGGCCGGCCACTCCCGCCATTACGGCTTGAACAACCTGGCCGCCAGAATCTCGTGGACCGGACCGCGGAGCGGCAGATTATTCCGATCCCGACCGCCGCGTTCCGCCGCCCCGGCCGGCCCGCCTTTCCGCGCACCGGGTAGAACATGGATCACTTTCATCCGGGACGAGACCGGAATTGACCACGCGGTCCTGGCTCACAATCCAGACCGGACTCGGCAGGATGTAAAAGGACCCGTTTCATTCCGGGCTGACAGCATCGGCATTCTGGAGCCGGACCGGGAGTCCGTGCTGGACGGATTGGAACGCGGCGAGATAAATCGTCCAAGTCATGGAATGCACGCCGGCCCCGAGCCGGTTGGAGGGTCACCCGGCGGGTCGGGTGGCCCGAAACGCCTCAACGCAGGTGAGGCTGCGAGCAGTGCCACCGAGACGGGTACCTGCGGGGGGATCGTGGTGCTCGAGATCCCCGGAGGCGGTAGGCGGCTGACCGCCGTCCGCCACACACCCAAGCACGCCAGCGTGTTCGTGGCCTCGAAGATCGCTGGTTCCCGACCGCCATGACCCGACGCCACCCCTCCATGGGCTGCCCACCGGCAGTCAATGGTCCGTCAATTCTATTCGTGTGCCCGCCCAGTGGAGCGAACCAAGAGCCTTCTTCGATCCGCCTCACACCACCGCGATAGTCCTCGTGACAGGTATGCTGCTGATCGGACGTCAGCGGTGGTAACCGGGTGCCCAGGCACGGCGATCAGGCAGTGGACGGCCCCAAACCAATCCTGGTCGGTTCCGGCCCCCGGGTGGCCGGCCGCTAGCGGGGACAGGTGCAGAGTACGGTCATGTCTCGCGGACCGTCGGGTTGGTCCGTGGGGCCGGCCCCCGGTGAACTTGGCGGGCCCACCTTCTGGCCTGCGGCGCTGCCCGTGGAATGGGTGTCCCGACGATTGGAAGACGTTCTCAGTCGGCCAGCAGGAAATGAGTTTGCGGACCTATGGACGGGCAGGCTCGCTGAGGGCGAGTATATGGGAAACGGCTTCCGGAGATGCGTTGCCGGTGAGGTGACCGGGAAACTTGGGAGGACGTCGATCGATAGTTGATGTTTTCTTGGACGGAGTTCGAGATGAGATTCCTCAACAAGCTCGCCATGCCCATCCTCGTCGGTCTGCTGCTCGTTGCCGGAGGCGCCGGTATCGCCAGCGCAGCAGCCTCGGGACAGGACAACGGCCACGGATCCTCGACGGTGCAGGCCGGATTGCGATACTACAATTTCTAGTGTCTTTGGATGGCCGTCGTTCATCCTTTCAGTGCAACGTCGGATAATTTCACGGAACGAGTCCTGATGGGGTTTGGCCGCGACTCGTTCATGACGGCCCGTCAGTCTACCTGGCGGGCCGTTCCGGCTTGTCGGGCGCACCACCCGCCGTAGAGCCCAGTGCACGCCCGCCTGTTGCGGATTTGTCGGCTCATCAGCGGGGCCACTGCACGCGGCCAACGGGTGGCTGTGACTTCACAGCGCCTCCGTGTGTCAAGCGGATGTGACAAGTCGGGTCCGATGGTCGCTTTCATGATCCGGCAGACCAGGTCGGAAGCGTCGCTGGGGGCCAGCGGGCCTCAGCGGGTGTCTTTCCGTCGTTGATCTTGCGCTGGTAGTACTCCTGGCTGTGGCCGCCGTCGCGGATCTGGCAAACGGCGATGCGCCTCCTCTGGCCTCCCGGAAGGTCCCGCCCCCGCACCCGGCAGCCTCCTCGGCACCATTACCGCCAAGGAAGCCGCCGCCGATGTCCGCGCCTACCCGCTGCTCATACTCGACATCTGAGAAACCCGGTTGTCCGCCGCGCCTCCGTGCGCTGCGCTTGGCGGCCGGTAACGTCGGTGGCACGCGCCCGCCGGAACCCGAGACGCACACCTTGGGCCATCACCCGGCGGGCGCCAACACGCCCAGCTGCGCCCGCTCCAGGTGCCTGCCGATTCGGGCCCCCAGTGACCCTTGCGGGAGACTCCCCTTGTGGGCCCTGTCGGGATCCCCGAGTAGCGCTCGTCCTCTCAGCAGTCCCTCCGGTGAGTGCTCGTCCCGCTCCGCTCCGGTACCAATGACTCATGCGTGCGAAGCGCTGCGGGCCGTGTCCGGGAACGACTGCGTACGGCGTGCGGCGCCGAGTACGGAGACCGCATTGGCCGCCACGATGCCGGTGATGGCGGTCCACTCGACCCAGTCCAACGCTTGGCCGAGGACGCCGAGGCCGACCAGCGCGGCCAGTACCGGGTTGACGCTCATGAACAGGCCGAAGAACCTGGCCGGGACACGGCGCAGCACCAGCAGGTCGACCAGGAACGGGACGGCGGAAGACAGGACGCCCGCTGTGGCAGCGTGCGCCAGTGCGGCCGCAGACGGTGCGCGGTGGACGAAGAAGACGAGCCCGACGGGTACGTAGAGCAGGCCGGAGACGATTGCAGATGCGGCCGAGCCCTGCGCACCCGGCACCAGTGAACCGACCGTGCGGTTGAGCAGAATGTACGCCGCCCAGCACACCGCGGCCAGCAGGCCCAGGCCGATCCCGAGGTAGTCCGTGGAGGGTTGCGGGCGCACCAGGAGCACAGTGGCCGCCCCGGCCATCAGTCCGCATCCCAGGTCCACCGCGCGGCGGGACGCTGCCAGCGCCACGGACAGCGGGCCCAGGAACTCCAGAGTGATGGCCAGACCGAGCCCGACGCGGTCGATCGCGGTGTAGAGCGACAGGTTCATCGTGGCGAACACCACCGCCAGGGCCAGCACCGGCTTCCACTGCGCCCAGGTGAAGGCCCTCAGCCTCGGCCGTCCAGCCGCCGCCAGGACCACGGCGGCCACCCACTGCCGGACCGCCACCACACCCACCGGACCGATCACCGGAAACGCCTGAGCCGCGACAGCCGCACCGACCTGGTTCGACAGCCCGCTGCCGAACATCATCGCCATCCCCACCAACCGGCCGGAAGAAGGACCCGCATCCCCGTGGACGGCTTCGCCGACCCGCGCTCCCTGTGCCTGCGTCGTCATGGCACCGAGCATCCGCCGGGCCGAGCCATACGCAAAATGCATGAACGCCGTCGTCTATACGCTGGGGTCATGGATATGGAGCTGCGGCACCTGCGCTGTCTGGTCGCGATCGTCGACACGGGCAGCTTCACCGACGCTGCCGCCGAGCTCGGCCTCTCCCAAGCCGCCGCTTCCCGCACCCTGCTGGCCCTGGAGAAGATCCTCGGTGTCCGGCTGCTGCACCGCACCAGCCGCACCGTCACCCCCACCACCGCCGGCGTCCAAGCCCTCGCCCGCGCCCGGCACCTCCTCTCCGAAGCCGACGCCCTGATCCGCGAAGCCGCCACCGGCCACACCCACCTCACGATCGGCCACGCCTGGTCGGCCATGGGCCGCCACACCGCCGAATTCCAGCGCCGCTGGGCCGACCGCTACCCCGACATCGAACTCCACCTGATCCGCGCCAACACCCCCACCGGCGGCCTCGCCGAAGGACTGTGCGACCTCGCCGTCGTCCGGACCACCTTCGACACCCACCGCTACGCCAACGCTCTCGTCGGACACGAGCGCCGATACTGCGCCATGGCCAGCGACGACCGGTGGGCCCGCCGCCGAACCATCGCCCTCGACGACATCCGGGAACGCACGCTGGTCGTGGACCGCCGCACCGGCACCACCACCACCGAACTGTGGCCCGAAGACGTACGCCCCTCGGTGGAACACACACGGGACATCGACGACTGGCTCGCCGTGATCACCACAGGCCGCTGCGTCGGTGTCACCCCGGAAGGCACAGTGGCCCAGTACCGGCGCGACGGCATCACCTACCGACGGGTGCGCGACGCCTCGCCCGTTCTCGTCCACGTCATCTGGCGCCAGCACGGCCCCCACCCCGCCACCCATGTCGCCGTCGCGCTCCTGGCCGATCTCTACCGCGACCGTCCGTAGCGCCGCGTCGGCGCGGGCACAGGCCTGCGCCGACGCAAACCAGACGGTCAGAAGGACGACGACACCGTGACTGCGTGCCGCAGAGCGGGAACTCGGCGGGCTTGATACGTCCGAGGATCTCGTAGTCCCACCGCGCGTACGCGTCGTGCCGGCTGGTCGTCGATGCTGCCCGTCAGGGTTGAGGCCACCACCGTCCTGAGCACCGCAGCCGACCTGCTGCGCCCGAACCCTAGTGCCGCATCAAGCAACGTACGCCCTGTGTGGGTCGGTTCGGCCCCTCCTGAGATGATCGCAAAGCGCGACGTCTGAGGGAGGGTCATGGAGATCATCGAACACGCGATCAGCGAGCCTTTCGAAGGTGTGCTGGTCGAGCCGGTGGGAGGCAGCAGGGTGGGCGTACTGGTGCTGGCCGGTTCGAGTGGCCGCATCGACGTCGAACGCTGCCGCGTACTCGCCCGCGCGGGGATGACCGCGTTGTCGATTCGCTGGTTCGGCGGCGACGGCCAGGCACAGGGAATCTGCGAGATCCCGCTGGAGAGGTTCGTTGAGGCGATCGACCTCCTGCAGACCAAAGCAGGAGGGAGAGTCGGTGTCCTTGGATTTTCCAAGGGAGCCGAGGCGGCACTTCTGCTGGCCGTCCGCGATCCGCGCGTCGATGCGGTGGTGGCCATGTCTCCCACCTCCGTGGTCTGGGCGAACGTCGGCCCCGGCATCGACGGTCTGACCCACCCCTATCGGTCGTCCTGGACCTGGAGGGGCGAGCCCGTCCCGTTCATCTCCTACGATGATGCCTGGACTCCTGCAGAGGCAGAAGGCGAGCCGACGACCTGTCGGACCCATTACGAGCAGAGCCGGCAGACCCATGCCGAGGCTGCGCGCGCGGCCGTGATCCCGATCGAGCAGACCGCCGCCCAGATCGTTCTCGTGGCAGGCGGGGACGATCAGATGTGGCCGTCGCTGCTCTTCGCACAGGAACTGGCTGCGCGCCGCGCTTCGGTGGGCCGTCCAGCCAGGCTTGTGACCTCGTTCGATGCCGGGCATCGTCCCCGGTTGCCCGGGGAAGGGCCTGCCGGTCACTCTGACCGGTTCCGCTACGGTGGCACGGCGGAGGCCGACGCGGCGCTCGGCACCGCGGCGTGGTCTGACATTGTTGCGGCGCTGGCTGGAGATCTTCACACCGGCAACTGACCGAAACTTCCGGGATCAGGCCACGTTGGCCCGGGCGACGAGTTGGCGAAGGCGCTTGTCGGCGGCGTGGTTGTTCCGCCAGATGATGTAGCGGCGGATCATGCTGCCCTGAGCCTTGTGGCTGGGGTGGTCGGTGCCGTCGAGGGCGAAGTAGCGCAGGGCGGTGAACTGGGCCTCGATGCGGTTCAGCCAGGAGGAGTTGGTCGGGGTGTAGGCGATCTCGACGTTGTTGGCCTCGGCCCAGTCCGCGACCCGGCGGCACCGCTTGGTGGTCAGATGCGGGGAGTAGTTGTCGCAGATGATCGCGATGCGCACGTCGGACGGGTAGAGGGTACGCAGGTAGCGGCAGAACTCCAGGAACTTGGTGCGGTTCTTGGTCTTCTTGACGTGGCCGTACATCTTGTCTTTGGCCAGGTCGTAGGCGGCCATCAGGTGGCGGACCCCGTGCGGGCGGGTGTAGGTCGCGCGTCGCTTGGGGCGGGGCTCGCGCTCGGGGTCCTTGTGCTTGCCTCCGCGCTCGGCCCAGTGCCGGCCGGGATGGGGCTGGAGGTTGAGGGGGCCGAACTCGTCCATGCAGAAGACGACTTCGGGCTCGCCGGGCTCGGGTATGACCTCGCCGTCGGCGATCGCGTAGAGGTGTTCGACGCGGGCCTTCTTGGCGGCGTAGTCGGGGTCGCGGGAGGTCTTCCAGGTCTTTATGCGTTGAAAGGAGACGCCTTCCTCGCGGAGCAGGATGCGCAGGCCCTCGTGGCTGATGTCGTCGACCACCCCCTCGGCGACCAGGAAGTCGGCCAGCTTGACCAGGCTCCAGGTCGAGAAGGGCAGGCCGTGCTCGACCGGCTTGGACTTCGCGATCTTCTTGATCTCCCGGCGTTCGGGCAGAGTGAAGGTCTTCGGCCGCCCGCCCCCGTACTTCGGGTACAGGGAGGCGAAGCCGTCGGTATTGAAGTTGTGCAGCACGTCCCGAACCCGGTCCGCGCTCGTGAAGCTGACCTCGGCGATCCCCGGCACGTCCATGCCCTGCGCGGACAGCAGCACCATCTGCGCTCGCCGCCAGGTCACCACCGACCCGGTGCCCCGCCGGATGATCCGCAGCAGCCGCTGCCCCTCGTCGTCGTCGATCTCACGAACCCGCACTCGCTCTGCCACCCGCACAGCCTCGCGCACCCCCGCCGCCCGGCACAGCAGCCGGACGGCGCGTCACATCACAAGAGGGCAAAGGTTCCTTGATACGGCACTAGGTTGCCGGGGCCGGACCGGCCCCCGGCAGTACTCGCCTCTCGGAGAGGAGTTCGGACAAGGTGGCCTTGGTCATGCCGAGCTGCGCCCGCGGCCAGCCGGAGAGCACCGCGCCGGTTTCCGGCCTTTCCTGTGCGTCGAGGACGTGTTGAGCGGTACCGGCTTGGCGCGTGGGCATCGCGCCACCCGTGGCGCGCAACAGCTCGTGTCAGCTGCCAGACGCGACCTGAGTGGGCGTTTTGGCATCTCTAGTCCCGTAAGTGGCTTATAGTCATGCCGCTTTGATGGTGCTATGCCCAATAGACGAACAACATCCCTCCTCTGGCCGTAGGAGCAGCTGTCCATCTCGTCCGCATCTATGGCCCGAAGTCCGTCTGGTTTGATAAGTCATAGAAACGCCGATCCGGCAGTGGAACGGCCCAAGGCCGATGCGGAATTCGATGGCTGTCAGCGCCCGACGGGCAGGCCGCGGGGTTCTTTGATCCGCTTCATGACGATCTGTGAGTTGACCTCGGAAATGCCGGGGAGTGTGGTGAGCCGTTCGATCCACAGTCGCTCGTAGGCCTTGAGGTCGGCCACCGCGATGCGTAGCAGGCAGCCGGGGTTGCCGAACAAGCGGTACGCCTCGACGACGTCGGGGATGTCCTGAAGTGCGGCCTCGAATGCTTCGACTGCCTGACGGTCCCGCTTCACCTCGACCGAGACGAGCACCTCGAACCCCCGTCCGACCGTCTCGGGGTCGAGGACGGCCCGGTAGCCGCGGATCACTCCGTCCTGTTCGAGTTGCCGCACCCGCCGCATGCACGGGGAGGCCGTCAGCCCCACGCGCTGGGCCAGCTCCTGATTGGTCAGCCGGCCGTCTTCCTGAAGCTCACGCAAAATACTGCGGTCGATCTCGTCCATGGAGCAATTATCCACCCCGCCTATCGGGTCACGGCGCATGAATTGGCAATCCGTTTGCGAGGGATCGGCCGTATTGTGCGGAGGACGGAAATCGGAGTCCGCGGGAAGCGGCGCGACGTCCGAGCCGCCCGGCAGCGCACATCACCGCGTCGTCCGAGCCGGCCGCACGGATCCGCCGCGACGAGCCGGATCGACCGGACCCGATCAAGAGGGCAAGAGGAGGCATGCACCGGATGGGACGCGTTGTCATGGTGAGCACCGGCGGGACGATCGCCAGCCGCAGGCAGGAGCACGGATACGCGGCCGAGGCCCGCGGGCACGAGGTCCTCGGCGCACTTGCACCTCCCGGCGCCGCCGTAGAGGTACTCGACCTCTTCACGCTGAACAGTGCCCACCTGACCACTGCGAACCAGCTCACCCTGCTGCACACCGTGCACGCGGTGCTGACCGATCCGGACGTGGACGGCATCGTGGTCACCCACGGCACAGACACCCTGGAGGAGTCGGCGTTCCTCCTGGACCTCTACCACCGCGATCGACGCCCCGTGGTGTTCACCGGCGCCCAGCGCCCGCTGGACGACCCTGACGGGGATGCGCAGGACAACCTGCGCGATGCCGTGCTCGCCGCCGAGACACTCCGCGATCAGGGGGTCCTGGTCGTCTTCGACGGCCTGGTCCACGCGGCCCGCGGCACCGTGAAGACGCAGACGCTGGCCCGAGCCGCGTTCGCCGACCCGTCCGGCCGGCGGATAGGCCTGGTCAAGCCGGGCCGAGTGGTCCTGGAACGGCGAGCGGAGCGCCCGGTGGCCCTGCCTCTGCCGGTGCCAGGCACGTCCTCGCCGCGGGTCGACGTGGTCATGCACCACTGCGACGGCGACCCGCTGCTTCTGGAGGTCGCGGTCGCGGCCGGCGCCCGGGGGATCGTGCTGGCGGCCACCGGGGCCGGGAACGCCACGCCGGCCATGGTCGAGGCGGTCTCCCGCGCCGTTTCGGCAGGCGTGCTCGTCGCTCTGACCACCCGCGTCGCGGCTGGGCCGGTGACCCCGTTGTACACCGGGGGTGGCGCCGTGGACCTGATCGCCGCGGGCGCCGTGCCCACCGGCGTCCTCCGCGCGGCACAGGCGAGGATCGCCGTGCTTGCCGCTCTGCTGGCCGACGAAGATCCAGTCCATCGCGTAGCCGTGCTGCGCCAGGTCCTCCACGCCGCTGCGCCCTGAACCGACCTGACGATCCGCCTGACCACCGCAATCACCAGGATACGGAGACCCCTTTTTCATGTCCCCCCACTCCGAGGGCCGCCCGGCCGCGACTGCTGCCACTGACGCGCGCCCGACGTTCCGCAGCGAGCACGACCTGCTGGGCGACCGCGAGGTCCCCGCCGCGGCCTACTACGGTATCCACACGCTGCGTGCGGTGGAGAACTTCCCCATCACCGGTACCCCCATCGCCGCCTACCCGGATCTGGTCGTCGCGCTCGCCTGCGTCAAGCAGGCCGCGGCCAGGGCCAACCTCGAACTGGGGCTGCTGGACAGGACCAGGGCAGAGGCGATCATCACCGCCTGCGAGGAGATCCGCGCCGGAGGCCTGCACGGCGAGTTCGTCGTCGACGTAATCCAGGGCGGCGCCGGAACGTCCACCAACATGAACGCGAACGAGGTCATCGCGAACCGGGCGCTGGAGGTCCTCGGCCACCCGAGGGGCGCCTACAAGCACCTGCACCCCCTTGAGGACGTGAACGCGGGGCAGAGCACCAACGACGTCTACCCGACCGCCCTCAACGTGGCACTGCACGTGGCCGCCCACCGCCTGCTGGACGCCATGGCCCTGTTGCAGCAGGCCTTCGCCGCCAAGGCCGAGGAGTTCACCGACGTCCTCAAGATCGGACGCACCCAACTCCAGGACGCCGTTCCCATGACACTCGGTCAGGAATTCGCCGCGTTCGCCCTCATGCTGGACGAGGATCGCAGGCGCCTGGGCGAGGCGTGCGAACTCATCCGCGAGATCAACCTCGGCGGCACGGCGATCGGCACCGGCCTCAACGCCCATCCCTCGTATGCGGCACTGGCCTGCCGCCACCTTGCCGAGATCACCGGCATACCGGTGACGACGGCTGGCGATCTCGTCGAGGCCACCCAGGACGTCGGCGCGTTCGTCCAGCTCTCCGGAGTCCTCAAGCGGATCGCGGTCAAGCTCTCCAAGACGTGCAACGACCTGCGGCTGCTGTCCTGCGGCCCCCGTGCCGGTTTCGGCGAGATCAACCTTCCGCCGGTGCAGGCCGGTTCCAGCATCATGCCCGGCAAGGTCAACCCCGTGATCCCCGAGGTCGTCAATCAGATCGCCTTCGAGGTCATCGGCAACGACGTGACGATCACCTTCGCCGCCGAAGCCGGCCAACTCCAGCTCAATGCGTTCGAACCGGTCATCGCCCACAGCCTGCTCAAGAGCCTGACCCACCTGCGCGCCGGCTGCCTCACCCTCGCCGAGCGCTGCGTCGTCGGCATCACTGCCAATCGCGAGCACCTGTTCCACCAGGTCGGCCGGTCCATCGGCATAGCCACGGCTCTCAACCCTCACATCGGATACGAGCAGGCGACCGCTGTCGCCCAGGAGGCCCTGGTCACCGGTACCACCGTGTTCGACCTCGTCGTCGCGAAGGGTCTGCTGAGCAGCGAGCAGCTCCGGGAGATTCTCCACCCCGACAACCTGGCCCGTCCCGGTATCAGCCGCACGGTGCCGGTACAGCGGCCCGACCGGGACTCCTGAAGGCTGCTGAATCACCCTTCCGAGTCCTCTGTCGCCCCGGGCTCCCCGCCAGCGCCTGCAACCTGTCGCTGAACCTTCCGTACCTGGTCAGTCGGGTTCGGTGACCATGGGTGGAAAGTGTCGTTCGTTTGACGCCATGGTGACGACAGACGAACGGGTGCCGGGGGAGTGGTCCGGTTCCGGGGCGGGGCCCTGGAACCGGACCGGAGGGCCCCTGCGTTCTACCGTTGCCGCGGTGTGGTGCCAACGGGAGCGGTGAGGAACGGGGCCGCCCTCTCGAACGCGTCCACCGATTGCCGGTCCACTCTCTGCGCCGAGATCGACGAGCAGCTGACAGCCGAAGGCGTCGAGGGCCCCGACCTCGTCGCCGTACCCGTGGGCGTAGGATCCCTGGCCCAGGCCGTCATCACGCACTACCGCAGCCGCCAGTCCGGGCGGGCCCCGGCACTGCTGTCGGTGGAGCCGGAGGCCGCGGCCTGCGTCCTCGAAAGCCTCACCCTCGGTGAACCCGTCAGCGTCACCACCGGGGAGACCACCATGGCCGGACTGAACTGCGGCACTCCGTCCAGCATCGCCTGGCCCTACCTGCGCAACGGGCTGGATGCCGCCGTCGCCATCCCCGACGCCGCCAGCACCCGCGCGGCCGCCGACCTCGCCACTCTCGGTGTCTCCTCAGGCCCCTGCGGAGCCGCGGCGCTCGCCGGTCTGCGCGCGACGCTAACCGGCACCGGCGCCGAAGAACGCCGCACGACGCTGGGGCTCGGCCCGTCCTCCGTGGTCGTACTGCTGAGCACGGAGGGCCCGGCTGCCAACCCGCACTCCACCCCGCCCCACGACCGGTAGCCCGTTGCCGACCGGCCCGGTCGGCAACGCCCTCACCCCAAGGATCGCCGTCGAGCATCCTCACCACCCCGCCCCCGAATCCCCGAGGCGGCACCAGAACTTCGGAAGGCCCTCATGCTCCCTGAGACCCCCTCGACTCCAGCGGCTCTCGACCCCCGGGACGCGGACCCCGGCCGCCTGCTGGCCAGGCTGATCTCCATCGACTCCGTCAACCCGGACCTCGTTCCCGGCGGGGCCGGCGAGACCGTCATCGCCGACTTCTGCGGCGAGTGGCTCACCGCCCGCGGCTTCGAATTGCACAGCCTGGAAAAGCGCCCCGGCCGGCCCTCGCTCGTCGCGATCGCCCGCGGCACCGGCGGCGGCCGATCCCTCATGCTCAACGGCCACCTCGACACGGTCAGTCTCGCCGGCTACGACGGCAACCCGCTCGACCCGCAGACCCGCGACGGCAGGATGTACGGCCGCGGCACCTTCGACATGAAGGGCGGCATCGCGGCCATGATGGTCGCCGCCGCCCGCGCCACCGCCCACGGAAGCCTCCGCGGCGACGTCATGCTCGCCTGCGTCGCCGACGAGGAGCACGGCAGCTCGGGCACCGAGGAGGTACTGGAGTCCTTCACCGCCGACGCGGCAATCGTCACCGAGCCGAGCCACCTCGAAGTCACCCTCGCCCACAAGGGCTTCGCCTGGTTCGACGTGGAGATCGAAGGCCGCGCCGCCCACGGTTCGCGGCCCGAACTCGGCCTCGACGCGATCGCCAAGGCCGGGCACTTCCTGGTCGCGCTGGAAGAACTGGAAAGCGCCTCGAACAGGGCCCGGCACACCCCCTTCTGGGCACCGGCACCGTGCACGCCTCCGTCATCCGCGGCGGTGAAGAACCCTCCACCTACCCGGCGCACTGCCGCATCACCCTGGAACGCCGTAGCGTCCCCGGGGAGAATAGCGACACCATCGAGCTGGAACTGACCGCCATCCTCGACCACCTCGCCGCCACGGTCCCCGACTTCCACTACCGGCTCACCCACGGCCTGCACCGCGAGCCCTTCGAGGCCGACCCGCACACCCCCATCGTCCGCACCCTCACCCGCCACGCCGAAAAGGCCCTCGGACGTCCGCCCGTAGCGCGCGCCGAACCCTTCTGGACGGACTGCGCGCTCCTTGACCGCGCGGGCATCCCCTGCCTGCTCTTCGGCGTCGACGGCGCAGGCGCGCACGCGGCCACCGAGTACGTCGACCTCGCCTCGCTGGACACCCTCACCGATGTCCTCACCGGCACCATCGCCGACTTCTGTTCCTGAGCCGCGCAGCGCCGGCCAAATCTCACCTCCCCGGAAGACACGATCTTGAGCACTGTCGAGAACAACCTCCAAGCCCTGGCCGTGGAGCGAGTCCGATCGCTGACTCACGTCCACGAGGGCGCAGAGGGTCTGACGCTCAACATCCCCTCGCAGCGGGTCCGGGAGGGGGTACCGCGACGAGTCGCTGCGCCCGGTGCACCTGTCAGGGCCCAACGAAGGACTTCACCGACAGCCTCGGCGGCACCCACCTTGATGCCGGTTTGCGCTGGTGGGACGCCTGGATCTCGTCGACATGCTGGGTGGGGCCCAGCGGCGCGGTGGGCGAGCGCGTCGGCGTGCGGGTGGACCATCTTGGCGCAACCGGAGAGAGCGATCGACACGTTCGTTCCCTGGTCTCGCCGGAAACCGGAGACGGGCGGCGCTCGTCGAGCTCTGCGCCCGTCTGCTGCCAGCCATCACACTGCCACGTCCGGCGTCTGGGGCATGCGCCTGCCGGAACCGGAGACGCACACCTTGGGCCATCACCCGGACGGCGCTGCCGGGTCCGCCAGCGCCGGCCCGGCCGACCCCAAGCACCTGGCGGGCCCGGCCGCAGACTGGTGTGCGGCCTGAGCTGGGAAGGGGTCGGCTCTGGGGCGGGTGGTTACGCGGGCGGGGCCGGGCTGCCGGACTGTTGCAGGATCTCCACGAGGTTCACGTCCTCGTTTTCCACCGCGGGTCCGTGTGCGCGTGGGTGCCGGAACTCGCCGTGGGAGTGGAAGGCGACGGTGAGGATCCAGTCGGGGCGGGCGAGCCGGATCGGTCCGTTCGGTTGCCGTCCGACGTGCCATCCGTACAGGCCCGGCGTTGCCACGAGGTAGTGCGCGTCGTGACTCGGCGGGGAGGTGGTGTCGGTGTCGGTCATGAACCCGATGGTCGCCGCCACCCCCGCTCTCCGCTACCAGGGCGACACATCAGCATGGGCGCGGCGCGCACCACCCCGCTGATCCTCCCGGCCTCCGCCAGCCGCCGACCCGATTTCGTGACG
This sequence comes from Kitasatospora sp. NBC_00240, assembly GCF_026342405.1. Lineage (NCBI taxonomy): Bacteria > Bacillati > Actinomycetota > Actinomycetes > Kitasatosporales > Streptomycetaceae > Kitasatospora > Kitasatospora sp. NBC_00240. The sequence goes on along the minus strand of NZ_JAPEMU010000002.1, from coordinate 8,988 downwards.
CCCAAACTGTGTGCCCCGCGCCACCTGTGTGCCCGCGTCATTGGTCTCCTGTTCTCCCAGGTGAGCGGCCGCCCCGAAGGCCCAGATCACGACTCCCGGCGCCCCAACGTTGTGGACTGTGCGGCGGCGGGGCCAGGGCGCAGCGTCTCGCCGCGAAATCACCCCACGAGTGTGGCGGGGCCCTCGATGTCGGCGGTGCCGCCGCGGCTGCGCAGGACGACGCCGGTCTCGGTCAGAAGGCGGTGGACGAAGCCGTAGGAGCGTCCATGGATCTGGGCGAGGGCACGGATGGACGCGCCGCCCTCATACGCGGCCTTGAGCTGCGCGGCGAGGTCGTTCCGTGCGGTTCCGATGATGCGCTTTCCCTTGTCCATGACCGTCTCCTCCGGAGAAATAGTGTGAGAGAGCGATCATCGCGCAATTCTGCCCGTACGGGACGGGTTCGTCCGGTTTGAGTGCAGGCGGTTCGGTGAGCGTCCGTCAATGTGAGCCCGATTCCTGTTACGGCTCGCCGGTGAGCGACCTGGCCGACTCCGCAGAGGTATGCATGAACCCGTGTGCAGGACGTCGGGTCGGCCGTGGCCGTCGGCGGTGTGAGTGTGGAGGCGGCCCGGGTCCGGGTCTGCGCAGCCCTGGTCCACCACGGCAGGGTGTGCCTTCCCGTACTGTTGCCCTCCCCCGGTGGCGGCGCGCGGCCTGCCCGGCACGCGGCTGCCGCTACGGAGTGCCCCCGGCTCCCATGGGCGTACCGGCCGAGACGAGCCCCGCCGTCCCCTCGGCCGCCACACACACAGGCTCCGGGACTACCGCAGGTGCGCCGACATCTTCGAGGCGTCCGCGCCGAAGGTGGTGTCACGGACGAAGCTCCGGTGGTTCGGGGTGACCTGGGAAGGTCACCCCGAACCACCGGAGATGCTTCGTTGGGTACGTGACGGGCTGGCCCGCATTCCTCTCCCGCCGTGACCCAAGGCTCCGGCCAAGTGGCGGATCGTCCCCTATTCGGTGCACGTCAGGGCGGTCCGGTGCCGCTCGACACGGGGGTGCGAAGGGGCCCTCGCGAAAGCGGCTCGCTGGGGTCAGATCGGGCACCAGGTGGGGCGCTGATGACGACGTGGACATGTCGTCGACCGGGGCCGGCGCGGCCGGGGTGGCGGCGCGCGCCCGAGGACGGCCAGCAGATTTGTTGGGCTGTCGACCGGCTTGGTGTTCCCTATGGAGATCACGCAGCTGACGCGCCTGTGGGTAGCCTGATCGCCTCGTAGGCACGGCGAGCGGTGGGGATCAGGTGGTTACGGCGAAGTGGATCGACGGGACGGATTTCGGCTACTACGTCTTGTGTCCGGAGTCCTATGTCGCCGCCTGGGACGGTACTGAGGTTATGGACGCGTTTGTCGGTCGGGTCGTACTGCCCGGCTCGGTGATGTGCTGGTTCTGGGCTGGGAGGCACTTCCGGTGACCTACCTCGATCACCGGATGACCTTCGTCCGCAAGTACGCGGCCGAGGGTGACAGCGGGCTGGAGCACGCGGTGGACCACGCGAAGGGTTCGGATGGCTGGAAAGATGCCTTCGAGATCTCGCTCGGCGGGAGCTACTGGCTCATGGACTGCATGGTCGTCGGCCGTGATATCGCCGGGAATGACACGATCCGGGTTCACATCCCGGAGGGCCGCTATCTTGTGCAGTCGATGTTCATCGAGGCCTTCCCGGATGACCAATTCATGCTGGAACGGCTGGTCAGAATCTGATCCTGGCGGGTCGCACGAACTCCTCCCGAACGGGGCCGACCGAGCGCGTTGGGGACCCACGGTCGGTCAGGCAGCGGGCCAGGCCCCGCAGGGAGACCCTCATGGACATCGCTACTGTCAGGCAGCGGCGGCGCGGTGGGGGCGTCGAGGAGGGAGGTCCACTTCTCCTGTCGGACCGGGGACCGGCCCGGACACGGCCTGGGCGTCCGGGGTGGGCGCAAGTTGGGTGGCCGGGCGGGGTGCGGGAGTGTGGCCAGCGAGCGGGCACTCGGTGACGTCTGTGCCAGCACCGACCGCCTGGGCGTGCTCGGCGCGGGCGAGGCGGGCCTGCTTTAGGAGGCGGTCGAGGTAAGTGGGCCGTCCTGCTGGAGGCTGGCAGCTCGTAGGTGGTAGCCGCTTCGCCGGCCTGCAGGGGCACTCCCTCTGGCTGCCCTGGTGACCTCACAGGTGCATCCATTGCCGACCGATTGGGCTGTCCGCCCCAATCGGGCGGAGCCAGCGGGCCTAACTATCCCACTGCGGCCTTGACGGTCCCTCATCTGCTGAGAGTCTTGGCCCTCGCCTCGGCGCCGTCGCGCGGGGCCGACACCTTGAGGAGACCCCTTGCATTCCCTGAAGCGAATTGCCGGCACTGCCGCTGCTGCCCTTGCCCTGGCTGCAGGAGGTATCGCCCTGGCCCCCGCCGCATCGGCAGCAACACCGCAGTCATGCAGCACCCAGGACGGCGGAATTCTCTGTGGCAAGCGGACTACGGGCCTTGGGTACCTCAGCGTCCAGGGAACTTTTCTGAATCAGAGCAGCAGCACCAAGCACATCGCTTTCACGGCCTTCTGCGCCAACGGTTGGCAAGGCCTCGGCTGGGGTTCCATTGGATATAAGTCAGTTCTGCCCGGCCAGACGGCCAGCAGCACCTTCTACGGCCAGGTCCCTGCAGGTTTCACGAACTACACGTGCAGTGTCACCCTCCACGACACGGACACTGGCAGGACCTATAGCACCGCGGGTTTCTGAAACCAGTGACGGCGGTCGCCCCGCGCGAGGTTGCCGCTCAACGAAATCATCGGGTGTCCCAACCTCCGCACTCGCATGACACACGCAGCTCACCCACGTCCACCGGAGCAGCATGACAACTGCCTGGTGGACAATGTCACCAGCTGTACACCAGTGACACCTGGCCGCCGCCCTGTCGGGCGGCGGCCTTTCGGGACGTTTCGGGCTTTCCGGGGTCCTGATTGCGTTCAACGGGGCAGGACAGTGCATCACGCCGTCGTAACCCCCGAAATTTGAGACCGCGTTTGAGATCTCTGTGGATCAGGCTCCCGCAGGGTGCTCTACGCTCGGCGGGTGAGCGATGAAAAGTTCCCTATGGTCGGCGACTTCAGAGAGCTTGCGCACGGCAGGCCGGACAGCCCATCCCTTCGGGCCGCTGTGGGCGCCCTGGAGCCAGCACATACAGGTGAGCTGATCCGGTACCTCCGCAGCGGGTGGTACTGGCCGCAACGGCTGGTCTCACGCACGATGTCCTCTGCCCGGACAGGACTGTCATCGGCGGGCTCTCCCTGCTGACCGACGGGCACTGGCTCTGGTACTCCGACCTCGCCCACTAAACACCATCATGTCGCCCTGGACCTCCGGTTCGTCGCCCACGGGCGGAGCCGAGACTGGACAGTGACGCAGCTCAGTCGCCAGGACTTGCTCGCCATGGAAGCCGCGCTTCGCGACGATGTCGAAGACTGACGCCGGGCTGCGGCTGCAGCTCACACCGAAGTCCGCGCCAGAGGCCGTGGGCCGGGCCGTGACGCTGGCCCACCGCGGGCGAGTCGGCGGACCATGATGCCGATCATCGCCCAGCGAATCATGGTCTCTGATCGGGCGGGGCTGGTCTCGTAGTCCCGGGCCAGACGCCGATGGGTTGTGATCCACGAAAGGGTGCGCTCGACAGCCCAACGCTTGGGCTGGACCTGGAAGCCCCGCTGCCCAGGGTCCTTGCGCACGATCTCGAGGTCACGGCCGAGGATCTGGGCCGTCCAGTCGACGAGCCGGCCGGCGAAGCCCTGGTCCGCCCAGATCTTCCGGACACCAGGGTGGTCGAGCCGGGTCCACAGCAACGGGCGGCGGGCGCCGGCGCGGTCCTGGACGCTGGCCGCGACGAAGTCGCGGTCGACCAGGTCGGGGGCGCGTTCGGCGGCCGGGTCGGCCATGGTGGTGATGACTTTCCTGCCGCGCACGGCACCGGCGACGCCGAGCTCGCGCAGCGGGCGACCTGGTGGTCCTGCCGGCCCAGCTCCCGCCAGATCTTCCGGGCCCTGTAGACGCGGTAGTTGGCGTCGTGGACCTCCTTGATCAGCTCCTTGAGTTCCTCGTCGCGCACCGTGCGGGTGGCGGGTGAGGCCCTGCGCTTGTGGTGGGTGTAGCAGGTGGAGGAGGCGATGCTGCACCCGTGCTCGGTGAGCACACGGCAGATCGGCTCGACGCCGCCGAAGCGGCCCCGGTGCACGTCGATGAACGCTACGAGCGCAGGTGTGGCCGGTCGAACTCGGCCGCGAAGAAATTTGTTGCGGCTTTGAGGATCTCGTTGGCGCGCTTGAGTTAGGCGATTTCCTTCTTCGTCGCCTTGATCTGCGCAGACTCCTCCGTGGTCGTGCCCGGGCGCTGCCCGGAGTCGACCTGGTCACGCGAACCCAGTTGCGCAGCGTCTCGGCGGAGCTGATGCCCAGCTTCGCCGCGACGGCCCGCAGCGCAGCCGACTCGTACGGGTAGTCGTTGAGGACCTCGGCGACCATGCGCACCGCACGCCGGCGCAGCTCTGGCGTAGGAAGAAGGACGTGCCATGACTCGAATCCTTACTCGAAATCGAGTCCCCACCGAACCCGGGGCGGTCCAAAACCCCAGCCCACAGCACTGACAATACCCAAACAAGCCCCCCCTCAATCGTCAGGCCGCCCTGCTCCCCGCGCCCGCGGGGACGCCCCTACTTGCGGGGGCGGCGGCTCAACAAGGGCTGCTCCCCGGCGGCGGGCGGGTTGGCCGTCCTTGAGCGCAGTCGGCAGCGCACTCGGCGAGTTCGCCCTGAGATGGGCCTGCCTGGTGGGCGTGTACCCTTCAATGTCGACGATGTCATCCTTCGAATTAGCTACCAGGTTGGGCATATTTTGTTACTTTAAAAGGCTGACACGCCGCCTGGGCTTCATTACACTCGAACCTAGTCGCGCAGCGAACTGTGCCCCGGTGTCTTCCGGAGGCTTCCGCACGCGTCGCCCACCGGTCTTCCCCCGGCTGGGACCACAGGCAAGAGGGACGTGTTTAGCCGTGACCAAGGTCGGCATCCCCCGCGAGGTCAAGAACCACGAGTACCGCGTGGCCATCACGCCCGCCGGCGTGCATGAGCTGGTCCGTAACGGACACGAGGTCTACATCGAGGACAACGCCGGTGTCGGCTCCTCGATCCCCAACGAGGAGTACGTCGCCGCCGGCGCGACCATCCTTCCCACCGCCGACGAGGTGTGGGCCACGGCCGACCTGCTGCTGAAGGTCAAGGAGCCGATCGCGCAGGAGTACCACCGCCTGCGCAAGGGCCAGACCCTCTTCACCTACCTGCACCTGGCGGCCGACCGGGCCGGCACCGACGCGCTGCTCGCGTCCGGCACCACCGCCATCGCGTACGAGACGGTGCAGCTCGCCAACGGCGCGCTGCCGCTGCTCGCCCCGATGTCCGAGGTCGCGGGCCGGCTCGCCCCGCAGGTCGGCTCGTACCACCTGATGCGTCCGGCCGGCGGCCGCGGCACCCTGCCCGGCGGTGTGCCCGGCACCCACCCGGCGAAGGCTGTCGTCATCGGCGGTGGCGTCTCCGGCTGGCACGCGGCCACCATCGCCATCGGCATGGGCTACGACGTGACCCTGCTCGACCGCGACATCAACAAGCTGCGCGAGGCCGACAAGATCTTCGGCACGAAGATCAAGGCCATCGCCTCCAACGCGTTCGAGCTGGAGAAGGCCGTCCTCGACGCCGATCTGGTGATCGGCGCCGTCCTGATCCCGGGCGCCAAGGCCCCCAAGCTCGTCACCAACGAGCTGGTCTCCCGGATGAAGCCGGGCTCCGTGCTCGTCGACATCGCGATCGACCAGGGCGGCTGCTTCGAGGACTCGCGCGCCACCACGCACGACAACCCGACCTTCCAGGTCCACGACTCGGTCTTCTACTGCGTCGCGAACATGCCGGGTGCCGTCCCGAACACCTCCACCTACGCGCTGACCAACGCCACGCTGCCCTACATCGTGGAGCTGGCCAACCGCGGCTGGAAGGACGCCCTGCGTCGCGACGCCGCCCTGGCCAAGGGCCTGAACACGCACGAGGGCCAGATCACCTACGCGGGTGTCGCCGAGGCCTTCGGCCTGGAGTCCGTCTCCCTGGAGAGCGTGCTCGCCTGACGTCCCCTCAGCCCGGCCCGCCCCGCTCGGGGGCGGGCCGGGCGGGGGAACAGGCAGGGCGTCCGGTGCCATCCCGGCCGCCGCCGGAACACTTCCGTTTCGCCGCAGGGCGTTTCGGCGGGCTCCAGAGCGGATTGTCCCGGGCCCTGAATCGGGTCGGATGCTCGGCAAGCACGTCAGCGACGTCACCAAGGAGAAGTGGGGCTGGAAGGCCACCGCGCACCGGACCAGGGGAAAGCCGTCCGGCCTGGCCCAGTTCCAGGGCGGTCCGGGCGGCGAGGACGCTGACCGCAGCGTGCTCGGCGTGTAGCGCGGCGGCCCGGTCTTCGATGTCGCGGTCGGTGGTGCCGGCGTCCCGGAGGAGGGCGGCGGTGCGGACAGTGAGGGTGGTGGCGCGCAGGTCGAGCCCGGCGAGCAGTTGTTCGGCGAGGTGGAGTTCGTCGTCGGCGGTATCGGGGTCGGTGAAGGCGCGTTGGGTCTGGGCGGTGGCCGTTCGCTGGTGACGGTGTGCTGTTCGGCGTTGGTGCGGGCGGCCTCGTAGGCGGCGCCTTGGTCCATGTCGCTATGGGGCCACCACAGGTCGCCGAGGACGCGGTGGTGGCGGCCTTTCCAGCCGAGGGTGGTGGCGGTGGGGAAGTCGCCGGCGAGGCGGGCGAGGCCTCGGCGGACGGCGGGGGCGAGGCGGCCGCCTGCGGTGGGCAACGAGCTGCATGCCTGCGGCGGAGGCCCTGGCTGTGGCCGAGGTCGCGTTGGGCCTTGGCGAGGTAGTAGACGGCTATCTTGTGCAGATCGGGCGGCAGGAGAGCGCTGTCGCTGACGGAAGTGGGTCGGGTGGCGGTGCGTGTGCGGTGTTCGTCGGCGGCGGTCCGCAGTGCCGGCGCGGCGGCCTCGACGCCGTCGGGGCTGGTGCTGGCCGGGTTGATGCGGGGCGGATGGGGTGAGGGGCTCCCACACGGAGTCGCCGACGTAGGCCCAGGCTGCTTCGGAGAGCCAGTCGAGGTCGAGCGTGAAATCGCGGGCCAGGCGAAGGCGCTGACGCAGGCAGCCGATCAGCAGCAGCAGCAGCCGGTCGGGTCCGGGCTGGGCGGTCCATTGTTCGCCAAGGCCAGCCAGGGCACGCGTTCGGCGGCGCGGTGCCAGTCCTGTTCGGACCAGCGGTCGTCCGCCTGGTCGGTGGCGCCGCGCAGGGTGGAGCGGATCAGGGCGTGCAGCTGAGCGGCCATAGCCCGAACGGGTTCTCGGTGACGAACGGCCGCTCGGCGAGGCGGAGCGCGGCCGCGTCGTGGGTCAGGCTGGCGGTGCGGGCCGCCAGGGCGGTGTCGAAGGCGTCCAGGCGGGAGACCGAGCGCAGGACGTGACGCTCGTCGGGGGTGAGGTCCTGGAAGGTGCGGGCGATCATGGCGGGGAAGTCGTGGCCGAAGTCGGCCGGCTCGGGGCACGGGGCCCGTCGCGGCCGCCCCGGCGGCCGGGCTCGCGTCGCCGGAGCCGGCGCCGCCGTCGCTGCCGCAGCCCGTGACGAGCAGGGCGACTGCGGCAGCGATGCCGCACAACACGCGAGAACGCATGGAACTCTCCTGGGAAATCCGAGTGCACAGGGCCCGGCGGTGCCGGCCCGGTCCAGGTAGTCGTTCCGGTCATGGAAGGAGTTCCCGGGGGTGGCGGATTTCTTTCCTTCGGTCGGGTTCGGGCCCGGCGCCGGGCCCGGTCGTGCATGATGGGCGCCGTCGTCAGCCCGTCGTCAGTCCGTCGCCCACCGGTCCTGGCCGGTCCCGGCCGGCGGAGAAGCAGGGAGCCCGAAGTGCCCAACCGGCAGATCCGCCGCGCCGCCCGCGCCGCCACCGTCCTGGCGTTCACCGCCGCTGCCGTGGCGCTGGCCGGCACCTCGGCGTCCGCGCACGTCCAGGTCGAGTCCGAGACGGCGCAGGCCCTCGCCACCAACGCCACGGTGGCCTTCACCGCCGAGGCCGAGTCGACCACCGCGGGCCTGGCGAAGTTCCAGGTCGTCCTCCCCGAGGGCATCGCCCCGGGGGACGTCACCCTCGCCGAGGCCCCGGCCGGGTGGACCTTCGCGGCCACCCCGGACGGCTACACGGTGGGCGGCGCCGCCCTTGCCCCGGGCAAGGACGCGGCGTACAAGATCACCGTCCGGCAGCTGCCCGACGCGAAGGAGCTCGTCTTCAAGACCCTGGAGACGTACAGCGACGGCCACATCGAGCGCTGGATCGAACTCCCGAAAGCCGGCGCCGAACCCGAGCACCCCGCACCCGTGCTCAAGCTGTCGCCCGCCGCCCCCGGCGCCACCCCGGTCGCCCCGGCCGTGCCGAGTCCGACCGTCGCGGCTCCCAGCCCGAGCCCGAGCCCCAGCCCCAGCGCCTCCCCCAGCGCGTCCGGCCCGGCCGCCACGCCGAGCGTCGCGGCCACCGCCGCCGCGACGGCCACCGGCAGCAGCGAGGACTCCTCGTCCCCGGTGGTGCCCGTCGTCATCGCCGTCGCGGCCGCCGCCGTGCTGGCGGCCGTCGGTGCCTGGTGGTGGCGCCGCCGGAACCGCGGCACGGGGAGCTGAGCGGCTCCGCTCGACCAGGAACCGCACATGGGCGCGCTGGATGTGCAGGGCGTCTTATGAAGACGTGGGGGTTATGCCGATCTCGCTGTCCAGTGACGTGGCCGACGGCGGTGTCCCGGACAGCGAGGTCGGCATAAGTCACAGGCTTTCGAGGAACGCCATGACCGTGTCGGAGGGGCGGTAGCGGCCTGGGACTGTGTTCAGGGGCGCGGTTCGCGCGAGTGCCTGTTCCTTGAGGGCGAGGTCGGCGT